>JBLHMA010000199.1:0-9491 GCA_047621545.1 Cognaticolwellia sp.
GCTCCAGGTCCACCCCATTGTGGATCACGTGCACCCGTTCGGCAGGCACGCCCACCTCGACCAATCGCTGCATGCTGGCCTGGGAGACGGTGACCACCGCTTTGAGGCGCCGGCTCTTGAACCGGTAGAAGAGTTCGCGTGCCCGGGTACCAACATCCCGACGGTCCAGGCCGAAGTTCAGGTCGTGCACGATGCAGACCGCTGGGGCGCCCAGGGCAGGCACCTCGATGCTGTTGGCCAAGACCACATTCGGCTTAAAGCGCCGGGACTCCCGCATCGCTGCCCACCAGAGCGCTTGCCAAGCTTGTCGGCGGTCCAAACCACGCATATCTACGGCAACCGCGTCCTCGGGGACCAGGGAACGATCCCGCGTGTAGCCCACGACCAGGCGCACAGCGTGGTGCTTCTTGGCCTGCTCGGCCAAGCTCTGGAACACGGTCTCCGTGCCGGAGCGCACATCGGGGGGGTAGCGTCGGGCAACCAAGAGCAACTTCATGTAAATCCACTATCCCAGCATGAAAGGTCAGTCAGTCAGCTTGGCCAGGATCAGGAGCCCGCCGTGAACCTCAGCGAGTTCACCGGGATCCACAAGCTCAAAGCCAGCCTGAGCAAGCAGCGCCTCATACAAGCCATAAGGGTGAACCTGGAGATGGTGTACATCGTGCACCTGCCTGACTTGGCCGTCCGCCTCGCGCAGCAGAAAGCTAAAGTCCACGCGGAAAGCCCCATCCGCATCGGGATCATGGTGCCACTCGATGAAACGGGCGCTCCGTCCGTCGGCCGCGTCTCCCCCACCCTGCGCGATGCCCGGCTGCACCGTCTCCGTCACCGCATCCGGGACCAACAGTAGCACCCCACCCGGGGCCAAGTGGGTCTTGGCGGTCTCGATCGCCGCCGCGATGTCCTGGGGAGTGGGCAGGTACATCAACACGTCGTGGATCAGCACAGCGTCGAAGTGTCGGCCCAGCCGAAGGGTACGAAGGTCCCCACACACGTGCTCTCGTCCAGGGCAGAGCCCACGGCTGACCTCCAGCATCTCCGGCTGAATGTCGTTGAGCACCAGCTCGATCTGCTCGGGCACATGAGAGCCAAGGTGACCGGTCGCGCTGCCCAACTCCAGGAAGCTCTTGAGAGGCCGGGTCAGCCCCTGCTGCATGACTCCCATCAGCAGGACCGCCAGCTCATCATAGTCCTGGGGTGGGGACAATACTGGCCACCACGAGGCCAGCGAGGTGTAGGCCTGCTCAGACATGAAGACTCCTTTTGGGGGCTGCGCCTGGGCGGCCGGTCGCACGCACAACGAACTAGTCGAAGTAGCCGAGCGCTCTTAGCGCGGCCTCGTCAACACCGGCGGCTCCGCTGCCCCATTCGAGTCCCTGTACCAAGGTGTCCCGGCTGGCTGGACCACGCTGCTGTGGGCCCAGCAAGATCGACCCCGGCAAGTCCTGGGCGGGCGCGATGCCCATCAAGGCCTGTAGCGTGGGGCCCACATCGAGCATCTGAACTTGCCCCAGATCCTTGCCCTCGGGGACATCTGGGCCCATGGCCATAAACACACCGGCGGGATCGTGGTCGCCTGTGAAGGGCTCGTCCTCGACCTTGACGTAGTTGGAGAGCGGCTCGCCCCCAGCACGCCCAATGGCCACGCGCTCTGGGTCCGGGGACTCATCGGCGAGCACCAAGCCCAGGGTGTCGCTCGATCCTGGCAGCAGCTCCCAGGTGTATAGCGGCAAGCCGGCATCATCGATCAGCAACGCCAGCTGACGCTCCAGCTCGTGGAGTGGCGCTTGCTCTGCGGTCACGCTCAAACGAATGCCCAGGCGGCTGACCTGTACAGGACCCAGCTCACTCTCCAAGCGTTCCTTGAGGCGTTCGGTCAGGGGCACGAGCTGGAGCTGCTCGTCTGGCATGGCCTTGAATCCGTGATCGCTGAGGATCACGACGGTGGTCTCTGGGCCCAAGCGCTCCAGGATCTCCCCCAGGATGCTGTCGGCTTGGCGGTAGGCGTCGGTCAAAGAGTCGCCGTAGGCAATGGACTTCTCGTAGTCCACATCCTCGAAAGACTTGGGCTGGTGATACTTCCAGAAGCGGTGCGCCAGGCCATCGGTGGCAAACCAAGAGAAGGTGGCCAGGTCCGGGCTGTAGTTGTTCAAGCTGTGGATGAATACATCGCGGTCAATCTGGCCTCGAAGGCGGTGCAGTGCCGCAAAGCGTGCGTCGTCGTCCGGATGCTCCAGCCGCTCTCGGATCTTCCAGCGGAGGGCTTCCCACAGCGTCCCTGCTCGCAACCCGTGGGGAATACCGGCCAGAGCGAGCTGCACGCCACTTCGACGCGCAGCCACGTTTTTGCGCTTGAGGCGGTTGGAGAGCTCCAGCTCTTTGACGAAGCTCAGCTCCATCGGCCAGGTCTCCGGTCCAGGCGCAAGCCAAGCCGGCACGATGAAGCCGTCCACCGGGCGGGGCGGGTAGCTGACCAGCCACTTGTAGATCCCGACGGAGTAGCCCTCGGACTCTGCCACGTCCCAGATGCGGGGCACCTTTGCGGCCGTGGCCTGGACGTGAAAGCCACGAATCCCGTGGTCTTCTGGAGGCTTGCCGCTGGCCATCGTGGTCCAGAGCAAGGGGCTGAACATAGGGTCCATGCTCTGAAGAACGGCGGTGGTGCCTTGCTCTTGAACTGTGGAGAAGGCAGGCAACTCCCCGTCCGCGATGCCCTTGTCCAGGATGTCGAAGGTAGCGCCATCCACTCCAAAGACCAGCATCTTGACCGGCGCCTGCTCGGGAACAGGGCGCAAGACCAAGCCGCCCATCCACAGCGGCAGGAGAAGCAAAGCAAACCCAAGCTTTCCAGCGGAGACACGGCCGATCAGCTGCCCAGGGACTGCGAGGAGCAAGCTGGGTAGAAGCGCAGCCAAGCCCAAGTACAGGACCGGTCGGTCCAAGAACCAGGGGTTCACCCAGAGCGCCCACGAGGCCAGGCTGAGTCCCGGCAGGGCGCCGAGCACAGCACTTAAGACAGCGGCTCGCTTCACATCGGCTCCAAGAATCGACCTGGCTGGAACTCGTCCCAGAAGTGCCAGTCGCCTGGCCAAGTGTGTAGGCAACGGCCCAGGAACGACGCGATCTCGTCGGCCCCCTGGTCCAAGACCTGGGCGGTAGGCAGGCTGCGATCCAGGTGGATCTCCGGCCCGATCTCTGAGACCCAGCGCTTATCTTCCCGGTGGGTGACCAGGGTCAGCAAGGGCGCGCCCGACTTGAGAGCCAGGAAGACGCCGCCCACTGGGACGCGCATGCGCTGGCCCAAGACTGGGCGAATCAGCCGCCGGCCCAGCTCCTTGCCGCCGCCCGTCCCGTCACAGGCGCTGAGAATGACCTCGTTATTGGCCAGAGCCCGTAAGACCGGCCGCAAATAGCTCCCCCCATCTTGGATTCGAGCAGGAATGTCTTGCTCCAAGGCGTGCCTCAAAGCCGTGACCCTCTGTCCCTCTTGCGAGAGTTCGCCTTCTACGCCGCCGCCGCCGATCTGAAGCACGGGGTATCCAAGCGCCCCCAGCTCGCAGAGGGGCAGCTGAGCAGGACCCATGTGGGGGTGAATCAAAACCACACCCTTGCCCTTGGCCAGGGCGGAATCGACGTACTTCCGTCCCCGTAGATCCAGATAGGCGCTCCCCTCCCCTGCCGCGATTCGCTTGAAGGTCCAGGAGATGTACTGGTCAACAAAGTGGGTCTCAAAGACCTGACGAACAAGTGGGTCCAGCTCACGGCCCGGGAACGCGCGGCTCATATTCTGACGAACCCGACGGGCTTTGGAGCGTGCACCCAGGCTGGCTAGGTGACCCAAGCGTCGGTTGGCCCGCAGTTCGGTGCCTGCGGGCAGACGTCCAAGGAGCTCTCGGTAGGGCCCCCACACCAAGCGGCGGTAGAGGTCCTTTATGGGCGACTCACCGAAGACCATTCTTACTCCATGTAACCGAGCGCTTCGAGCATCGCGCGCTCCTCAGATGTGAGTTCGGCGGCGCTTCTATCCGCATCACCATTGAGCAGATCGTCAGCCTGCTGCGCCAAGGTCTGGACCTCCATCGGGAACTCCTGGGCTTGGCTGAGGTCCGACACAGGGCAGAGGGTGCAGGAGCCCTCCATATCGGAGCGGTACAGAGCATCGGAAAACTCAAGCGATTCCCGGCGAATGAACAGACTGCTCGCACTTCGCAGACCCGCCAGACGCAAGGTGGGCCGCTGGGTTGGGTCCTTCTCACGAGCGGCCAAGTTGGCCTCCCGGTCAAAAGCCAGCCCTCGCGCTTGGGTGCGTCCCTGCCAATCGGTGGACAGGTCCATTCCCTCAACCTCGGAGGGCGCCTGCACACCCAAGAGCCCGTAGACGGTGGGTGCAAAGTCCGAGACCTCGACCAAACCATGGACCTGGGTTCCAGGAGGAATCACGCCATCAAAGCGCATGGCCGCCGGAATGTGGGTGGAGGCGTCGAAGAGGTCGTCGCCGTGGTTGAACCAGACCCCTTGCTCCCCCAGAGCCTCTCCGTGGTCGGCGTTGACGAGTATCAGCGTGGACTCTCCGCGGGACTCCACACCCTCCAGCAATCGACCCAACTGGGCGTCAGCGAAGGCAATCTCTCCGTCGTACTGGGCAACGACGTAGTCCACATCGGTGATGCCATTCAAGCTGTCGACCAAGTAGGGCGCGACGTTCTGCACTTGGGCCATGGACTCGTTGCTCGGGTCCATGGGATCTCCGCTGTAGTAGCGGGTGTCGTAGGGCGCGGGCGGCTCATAGGGACCATGGGCGTCGAAGAGGTGAACCCACAAGAACCAGGGCCCTTGCTGATTGTCCAGCCAGTCCAGGGCGTGATCGACGGTGTCGTCGCCCCGGCGCTCCAGTACCTGGTTGGGTTTGAAGCGACGCACCAGCCCAGCCTGAAGGCGGCCGGGCAAAGAACGATCCCAACCGGGCACCACAGAATAGTCGTCGTCGTAGGTAGCAAAGCCTTGGGAAAAGCCGTATTTTCCGTCCAACACGTAGGCACTGACAAAGGCGCCTGTGGCGTAGCCCTCGTCCTGCAGGCTGCTGGCGATGGTCGGTCGGCCGGCTGGCATGGGGATGCCGTTGAGCAGGGTGTTGTGGGACCAAGTTCCCGAGCCGGTATGCAGGCTGGTGTGGGAAGGACCCGTCACCGCAATGGGTGCGATCGCGGCCTGAAAGAGCACCCCCTCCCTGGCCAGCGCATCAAAGACTGGGCTGGTGTCTCGCTCGTATCCATAGGCCCCCATGTGGTCGGCCCGTGTTGTATCCAAAGTCACGATAAGCAAATTGGGTGCAGAGGCCGCTGCCCCCCGATCGCCCGAGCCCTGCGCTCCAGGGTTGTAGTGGACCAGGGCCGCCCAAGGGACGGCCAAGAGACCGACCCATCCAAGGTTAGGCAAGCGCCGAAGCGCGAACACGGCGAGCCCCACGAGCGCCACCAAAGCCAAGCCTGCCAACACGGAGCCGCTATACCAAGGCGGAGACTGGAAAGGCGGTGGATCGGTGATCACCGCCAAGACGCCGTTGAGCAGCCCCCAGCCCACCGCGCCAAGGCCGATGCCAGCGGGCAACGTTCGCCCCTTTGCGAGCAGCCCCATGGGTGCCGAGAGTGCCGCCACAACGCCTGCCGTCAGCACCAGCAGAGCTGCCGGGTTGGGCAGCCAAAGGCGCCCCAGCCAGGCCACCCCAATGGCCTCGCTCATGCCCAGGAATGCGCCTACAGCGGCAGCGCCGAGCAGGGTGTGGATCAGGGAGCCAGTTTGGGACTTCATGGGGTCCTATTAGCGCACCGTCAGAGGATCGTGCTTGCAAATCGGGCACGTTGCTGGCAACTTCCCGCGTTGCCCCGGGATGCTTTCCAGGGAGGAGACCCATGTACCGTCGTCTGGCCAGCTTACTGACCCCTATGATCCTGATCGGAGTGGCCGCTCTTGCGCCCTCGGTCGCGTCCGCACAAGAGGTGGCCGTTGCCCCCTTCTTGCCGAAGGCCGGCCTAGATCCAAAGGTCGCGACCAACATCACCGCCGTGGTGTCGAGCGAGCTGGATTTCATGTCCGAATTCGATGGCGCCACAGAGCTGGCAAGCAAGCCGAAGAGCTTGACCTTGTCTTGCTTGAACAAAGCGTCCTGCCTCAAAGCCATAGGCAAGACCGCAGGCGCCGACTTTGTCGTGGCCGGCTCCGTCGCCCCTGCCGGCGACGAGTACGACGTGTACATGGTGTTGCTCGACGTGAACAAGGGCACCTACGTTCGCAAGGTAAGCGCCAAGGTCGACGGCTCCCCAAGCGGCATGGCTGACACCATGGGCGCCTATGTCTCCGAATTGGTGACTGGGGAGGGACAAGGCAAACAGGAAGACGACGTTGTCGCTGTCGACGACTTCGACATGTTTGACGAGGACGACCTGGACGATTTCGACTTTGGCGGCGACGACAGTCCCGACACGAACCGGCTGGGTGCCCCCGGCAACTCCGAACAAAGCCTAGAAGACTTCGAAGACGAGCCCGATGACTGGGAGTTGGACCAGCAGCGAGAAGACGACGCGCGCCGCGACCGCGATGCCGCCGAAGCGCGAGCTCGCGAGGAAGACGACCGCTTGGAGCGCGAGCGCCAAGCCGAAGCAGAACGCCGCAAGGACGACGAGCGCCGCCGCAGAGAAGAGATCGCACGCAAGGAAGCAGACGAGCGTGCGGCTGCTGATCGTGCACGCCGCGATCGCGAGGATCGCGAGGAGGAGGAGCGGGTCTCCGCGGAGCGCGCCCGTCAGCGCGAAGCCGATGACCGTGCCAGACAAGAGGACGAAGCCGCCCGTGAGGACGACTTTGACGACATCTCCTTTGGGTCTGTGGACCCCGACGACATCGGCTTCGAGATCGACGACATCAGCTTCGGCGACGCCACCTCCGAGATCGAACTGCTGGACGATGACCGGATCGACTACGACGATCTGGACGAAGGGATCGACTACGACTCCCTGGACGAACCCGACAGCCGAGACAGCCGAGACAGCCGAGACAGCCGAGACTCCCGGAGCAACTCTCGCGACGAGCGAGACGAGCGAGACAGTCGGGACCGAGACTCTCAGGACCGCTTCAGCAACCTGGATGGCCCCTCAAGCGAGGTCAACATCCGGGGTGCACGCGGCGAGAACGATCCCCGCTTCGGGATCACTCTGCGAGCTGGCTACTCCAAGTTCCAGGTCTTCGACTTTGTGACCTACGGAGCGGAGCTCTCCATCCCAGTTGGAGACGTTTTCTTTCTGGGGATCGGCCTGGAAGGCTACTCGACCCAACGTCTTGTGCCGGAGAAGCTACAAGTGGAGCAGGACCGGCCAGCCGAGGAGTGGAACACAATCGCGCCATTCAACTTCGGCGTGAAGTACCAGCCGACCAACCGCCCCTTCCGCCCCTACATCGGCGGTGATGTGACGGTGACTCCATACACCTTCGAAAAGTTCCGCATGGCTCCGGGCCTGCGAGCTCGAGGTGGCTTTGACTACATGGTCACTGACGCGTTCGGCCTAAACCTGAACTTGAGCGCAGGCTTCTGGTACGGCTCCGAATTCGAGATCGTGCAGAAGGATCTGCAGCCCCTGGGCGGCGTGCCATCCGTGTCCCTCGGCACAACCATCCTGTTCTGATGTCCGCTTCGGGCCCGCCACGCTCGGCGGGAGCCTTAGGCGTATTTCAGGCGCTGCTTTTAGGGCTCGCCGCTTGGTACCTCGGCCAGCGATGGCCGCCTGCAGGCTTCCTCTGCGGAGCGGCCTTGCTCGCGCAGCT
Source organism: Cognaticolwellia sp. (assembly GCA_047621545.1). GTDB lineage: Bacteria > Myxococcota_A > UBA796 > UBA796 > CAJQPC01 > CAJQPC01. The sequence continues at coordinate 7,816 of JBLHMA010000199.1, forward strand.
TGGCGCTGCAGCTGCGCTCTTGGCAGGTGCCTCCGCAAAATGGACCCGCTGGGCTGCACTTCTCAGTCTGGCCCTCGCGGCTTTGATCGTTGGGCTGCACCTTCAGGTTGGGGTGCACGTAGTCCAGAGCTTCGGCCTCAGCGCAGCGAAGGGCTGGGCGCTCATGGGCGTAGCTGTGGGCGGAGGAGCAGGAGCCTGCTTGATACCCGTCATTCAGCTCTTCGTGCTGCGCGGAGGTGGCCTGAGCGACAAGATGGGCGCAGCAGCAGTGCTGCTCCTTCCGCTGCTTGTTCCGCCGCTGTACGCCGTCTCTCAGCTCAACCCCGAACAGGGCTGGAGCAATACCGGCGGACAAGAAAGCTTAGCCCTGGCCTACGAGAGCTGGACAGGAGAGACGGTCAACCCCAGGGAGAACGGGGTGCATGCCCTTGGGGTGCTCTACGTCCTCCGTGATGGGCAGCTTGCCTCGCAGACGCAGATCGACGGGCCACGAACACAGGGCTTGATCGACGCCCTGCCCAAGCAACCACCAGGGCCTCGAGACGCCCTTGTGTTTGAAGAGGTGAACTACCTGGAGCCCCTGCCTGAATTGGCATTCGATGGCATACCGCCCATCCTCTCGCCGGGTCACGCAGGCCTCTACGGGCCCCAGGGCGTTCAAGGGTCCCTGATCCTCTGGCGCTCCCCTTCGGTACGTCGGCGTCCTCTGGGCGGAGACCTGCGAGCACCAGCCGTGGACCCAGCACTTGCGGCGGGGGCGACCCACCGAGCTGACCTACATGGATGGATGGCCTCCAGCCAGGGGGTCTCCGCCCTGGAGCAGACCTGGACTGCTCCAAAGCGGATCATGCCTGAGACCCTGTTCCAGGCGGCTGTGGACGGAGCCCAAATGCTACGGCGAAACATGAGGGATAATGGTCGCTTTGCCTACATCGTCAAAGGGCCCAGCGGCGAGCTCGGCCGCGGCTACAACTACCCACGTCACGCAGGCGGCGCCTGGTACTTGGCACGGGTCTACAGCCACTCTGGAGACGCACAGGCCAGAGCAGGGGCAGAGGCAGCCATTGCTCACTTGGCATCGGTGACGAAGCACTTGCCGGATGGCCGGGCCTTTGTTCATGACCCCGGGCGCAGGGATGGAAAGGCTTGGGTGGGAACCACAGCGCTGGCACTATTGGCGCTAACTGAGCTCGACGTCGAACCCGAGCTTCAGCAGGGGTACGCGGCCTTCATCGCCTCGTCTGTGGACTCCCGCGGGAGCGTTCGGGGCGACATGAACGTCGGGACCGGGGAGTGGCCCAAACAGCCTCAAGTCACATACGCCCAAGGCCAAGGGCTTCTCGCTCTGGCAGCCGCCGAGCGGGCCGGCTTGACCGGTGTCTCAGGCGCGTTGGATCGAGCGATAGCTTTCGTCGAGGGAGACTATTGGCCCTTGCCGGCGGCAAACTTCGCGATGCTGGATGAGCACTGGATGTGTTTGGCAGCGGTGACCGTGCACCAGGTCAGGGGCATCGCCGCTGGCGAGCGCGTCTGCACCGCTTACCTCGCGGACGTGGCATGGCTCGCGCCCGACCCATATTCAGCCCATCAACCGGCGGCTGGACCTGCAGCCGGCTTGGCAGAAGCGGTCATCGCACGGGCCGAGCTGGACCGACGGACTGGTCGAGAGGGCCCGT
>JBLHMA010000200.1:0-9438 GCA_047621545.1 Cognaticolwellia sp.
GAAGAGTTGACCGAGCTGCAACTGCTCCAAGTGGCCAACGTCGGCATGGGCAACCTGGGGCGCTCCAAAGTGAGCTGGAGTATGCAGCACGCTGCCGATTCACCGCTGCTGGTCGGCAAGGGAGATTTTGCCAGTGAGCAGATCCTGAACCCGGAGCTTCCGGCCTTGGCCATGAAACGCCTGGAGTGTGAGCGCTTTGCTGCGGCATGTCCGAGGCGCGGCATTCTGCTGATGCGTCCCCTGGAAGGACCCGGTCTGAAAGCCTTTCAGACTTGGGTCGCGCACCTGTACTACGCCGAGGTTCACTCCAAGGTGATGCCCTTCTGCGTGGTGATCGGCCAAGGCGGCATTCAGAGTGTGCTGCGGGATCCTGGAGCCATAGCGGTCGGTCGGGATCGAGCCGCATCCGCCGGGACCAAGCGCTTGGTCCAGGTGGTCGGCTACCACAAGGCCAGCCAGACGCTTCTGCTCTCTTGCGCACCCACGCCCGGCCAGGGGCTGCCTCCAGGCGACATCTCTTGGCTCCAGGAGATCGTCGATGAGGGCTACCAGGGCCGGCCCGTGCTGCAGATGCGAATGACGCTCCCAAGTGAGGGCATGGCGCGCATGATCGCCTCTCACCTGGACGCGCTGCCCATCGACCTGGACTTCATCGGACTGGACGGAAAGCTCGCCGCGCTGGTGGGATAGGCTTCTGCATCGCTTGCCGCGCTGACGAGAGTGGAAGACTATAGGTGGGCTCCCCTTTCGGAGAGCCCCATGATCTTGAGCAGTACACTTTTCATTCTGAGCCTGCTGACCCTCGGCTGTGACAGCACCCCAGAGCTGGCGGACGCCGACGGGGACGGGTTTGCCGAAGACGTGGACTGCGATGACAACGACAGCACGGTCAACCCCGACGCCGCTGAGATCTGCGACGGCATCGACAACGACTGCGACGAGAGCATCGATGATGCAGACGACAGCGTTGACACAACGACTGGCGCCACTTTCTTTGCGGACACCGATGGGGACAGCTTCGGTGATGACACGGCCACCATCGACGCGTGCAGCCAGCCCGACGGATATGTCGCCCAGGGTGGCGACTGCGAGGCGGCCGACACCAGCGTCTATCCCGGCGCCGCCGAGATCTGCGATGGCCAGTACAACGACTGCGACAACGCCAACTACGCTGTAGGCACTGCGCCGATCCCGGAGTTGGATGGAGACGCAGACGGCTACGTGACCTGCGACTACGACTCGGGAACATGGGCCGGACCCATCGCCGTCGTGGGCGGCGGTGACTGTGACGACAGTGACCCCACCCTCAGCCCAGGAATCTCCGAGGTCTGCGACACCATTGACAACGACTGCGACGGTCTGATCGATGATGCCGACGACAGCTTGGACACCAGCACTGGCTCCACCTTCTACGCCGACAGCGACTCGGACACCTTTGGTGATGCTACGAGTCCAGTCGACGCGTGTGTCCCGCCCGCTGGATACGTCGTGGACGACCTAGACTGCGACGACACGAACGGGGCGATAAACCCCGATGCTCCAGAGATCCCGCAGGACGGTGTTGACGACAACTGCGATGGGTATGACGGCTGCTCCGACTTAGACTGTGATGGCTACACAGACGTGTACGTGGCCTCTCTATCGGGCGGTGACAGCCACATGACTTTTGTGGGCAGTGGTACGGGAATTACGGCAGACACCACGCTGACTGGGTGCGTGACGTACGATGCGGACCACGGCGATTTCAACGGCGACGGCTACATCGATCTGGTACACGCGACCTATAGCTGCACGGACAACAGTGTTTTCTACGGCTCTGCCGATGGCCACTCCGATGTTGACGCTGCGGTGCTGAGTGTCAGCTACGGACTCGAGGTCCAGGTCGAGGACATCAACGGTGATGGCTACGATGATGCTGTCTTTGGCGCTTATTCTGGGACGGGCGTAATCTACTGGGGGAGCCCCGCAGGTCTGACCGTCTCTACGGAATTGCCTGCCAACGACAGTTGGGATCTTGCCATAGGGGACGCCAATGGCGACGGCTACAAGGATGTCGTGTTCTGTAGCTACAACGGTGACAGCTACTTGTACTACGGCTCTTCGACGGGTTTCTCAGAGTTGGACTACGCTCTCATCGACAGTCCAGCCAGCAGCTACTCCTGTCACATGGAGGACCTGGACAGCGACGGCTACGCCGAACTGATCCTGGCTGGGTATGCATCCGACGATGCATACCTCTACTGGGGTACGTCTACGGGATATACGAACACCAGTCGTACGGGCTTACCGGCCACCAGCAGCGTGAGCTACGGCATTACGACTGGGGACTACAACGCGGACGGGTACCGCGACCTCTTCTTCTCCAACTGGTCATCGGACGCCTCCCTCCTGTATTACGGCACCGCAGCTGGCTACTCCAGCACGGACTCCGAGAGCTTCGCCACCAACCAGGTCTTCCGCTCGGTCTCCGCGGACCTGAACTCCGATGGTTACGACGACCTGGTGGTCCCCAGCTCCAACTCCACTGGCGGAGTGTACTTGGGCAGCGCCAGCGGGCTGGCTAGTACGGCGGACTATTCTCTGGCTGCCTCGTCCACCTACGCCTACAACGTCTCGACGGCAGACCTGAACGGGGATGGCTATTGGGAGATCCTGATGCCCAACTACGTCGCCAGCAGCATGGATTTGTACTGGGGAAGTTCAACGGGGTGGTCGGACTCGGATATGGATAGCTTCACCGGGTTCGCCGGCCCCTTCTCTGCGCCGGTCATTCTGGGCTCCGGAGAGAGCGCTCGGAGCCAATAAGTCTGCGCCGGACCGCTCCATTCTTGGGGCGGTCTGGACGGGGCCCCGTGAGTCAGGCCTTGTTCATCGCCGCCTTGAGTGCGGCAAGCTCGACTTCGGCCTTGCTCTTGCGCTCCATGCGCGTCTTATGTACCTGAGCCCGGTTGGCCTCGTTGGCGGTTTGGCGTTCAAGAGCACGCTTCTCTAAAGCTGCATCCTGCGCCTGGACCTCTTTTAGGTCGCCGACCAAGTGCTTTTCTAGATCATCCACCATCTCGTGGGCCGTCTTCTCCATCGCGGCCGCTGTCGCCGCTGCTGCCGCCTTGGCCGCTGCTTCTGTTGCGGCATCTTGGCCCTTGCCGCGGGCCTTTGCGATCAGATCATCCAGAAAGGACACGGGGGCTCCAAAGCTTAGAAGAGGCGGTCAGGGTCACAGGACCAGTTGTCGCAGTCCACAATATGTAATCGCAGAATACGGGGGGTCGTGTTCTCACCGGGGTTCAGAGTGGCCCGGACCTGGTGCTCGCTGCCCGTGCCGCTGGGGTCCAACTTCATAACCCGGGTCCAGCCCTGCACATGGTCGCCGTCGCTGCGCCAGTTCGCGGTCATCTTGCTGCTCTCTCCAGCCAGCACCGCGTCGCCGCTAAAGGACACCGGGTGGCTCAGGCCGTCCACCAACAGCTCACCGTCCAGCCAGGGACTCTCGAAGTGATGGCTCAGGTCTACCTCCAGCCAGAGCTCTTGAGCGTGCGGCCCTTCGGTCCAGGCCATCTCGGTCGAGGTGCCGGGATCCAGGGCCACGCTGAGCACCGGGTCGCCGGGCATCATGGCCAAGAGCATCGCGACGATCCCCCCAGCAATCCCAGCAAAGAGCAGAAGGCTGCCCACCCCAGTGATGGCCAAGAGGCCCAAGGCCCCGGCACTCAATGCCAGCCTAAAGCCGGTGTCACTGCCTTCCTGTGCGCTCATGAACAAAGGATAACCGCCCTCCGCGCAAACAGGTGTGCGATACGCTTGCCTGACCTGGAGACAAGTGTGGCGAGCGAGCGCGTGCTGATTGCAGGGTGTGGCCCCCATCGCTGGGCGCGAGCCCTGAGCGGGCCCTTGGGGATGCAGCTTGAAAAGGGCTGGTTTGGCGCCCATACGGTGCTCTCTGCCCAGGGCACCCAACACGCCCAACACTCTGGAATTCCTGGCCCAGCCGAGGCCAGAGTGTCTCTGAGCGGCCTGATCGAGCGCGAGGCCTGCTGGTTACCAGCCGACACCTACGCTGGAACACCCACCCTGAGTGTTTTACCCGCCCAAGGGCAGCTGGACATGGTGCCCCGTGTTCCCAGCGTCGCTGGATTGGCCCGGGCGGCGGCCAGCTGGGCTTCGGTGCAGCTGGGCGGAGCGGGGACTTTGGTGGTCCCCAAGAGTTGGAACAGCGATCGCGCCCGCGGCGTTTTGCATGGCTATGCTCAGGCCGGTTGGTCGCTGAGCTCCCTCGAGCCCCTGTTGAGTGCGCCCCGTGTGCTCAGCCAGAATGGCCTGTTTCTGCGCTTGAGCGACGACGAGGGAGACATCGTTCTTCCTGTCGACGCCCATGTTGCCCGTGCCCTGTCCACTCTGCGCAGCGTGTACAAGCAGGTCCTTAGCGCGGCCGGCCCAGTGCTCTCCGCCCGCTGGTTGGAGGAAGAGGAGGACCGGCAGGGGTGGTTTGCGCGCACTCAGATCCTCTGGCGCTTGACCGAGGGTCTGCGGGCAGGCCTGAGCGAGATCGATCTGGGGGGCGCCCACGCTCCGATCTTTGGGCGCAGCGGCAGCACGGATGTGCAGGCGCTCGCGCCGCTCTTCGGTCTACGCATCCGGGTACGCTTCCCCGCCGCCGACACCAGCAAGTGGCTGGAGAAGGCCTCCTGGCCTGGCTTTCTGCGCAGCCGCTCGGGCCGCATTCGCGTGCGTGGCTTGGAGTGGACCACCGAGCCCATGGCGGTCTTGAGCACCCCGGGCGTGGACGCGGGCTGGCAGGCCGAGCTCCGTGCTCTGGGTGTAGAGCTCAAGCAGGTCACTCTGGACGAGGGCTTGTCCCGTCTGGCGCCAGAGGAGTCCTTTAGTCAGCGTTTTCCTGGCTTTGTTCCTGCAGCGATGCGGGGGCCAGCCAAGCTGGTTGGCGCCGAGATCGTCGGTCCAGAGGTGGGCTTGGAGTCCACGCCGGGGCCGCCGGTCCAGACCCCAGATGTGGCGAAAGACGCCCCTGTTGGCCCGCCCGAAGACCCCGTCCCGGGTCAGGAAGATGCACTGCCTGCGCCGGTTGTTCAGCGGCCATTCCACCCCCAACGCATTGAGCTGACCGCAGCCCATCGGGCCGGCTCCCTGCGGGTCTTTGTCGAGGGAGAGCACCAAGAGCATGCCGAGCTGAACCCCTTGGGCGGGGCAGCCGGGCCTCGTTTGTATGAGATCGACGGGGTGGCCATCGCCCATGGGGCTCTGCTCCGGGTGGACTTTGAGCCTGAGAAGGAGTCTCCTTGAGCGCCGTCTGTCCAAGCTGTAGCGCCACCGCAAGTGACTGGGATCGTTACTGTGGTAGCTGCGGGACCCCATTGGCCCGCCTGCGCTGGCACCTCCATCAAGACAGCCGGGAGTTAGGCGAAGATGGACGGGTCGCCGTGCGTCGGGGGAGTCATGGATTGCGGCTCTCCGTGGTCAACGAAGGGGTGGTGCCTGCCGGTCTGGTCTTGCCGGCCGAGGCCTTGGAGCGGCTGCCAAACTGGGTGGACCAACCGCGCCTGGCCCAGCTCCAAGAGCGCGCCATCACCCTGGAGCCCGGGCAAGAGCAAGTCCTGTCCATTCCCTTTGGCTTGAGCGAGCTCGAGGCCCTGTTTGTCGGTGTGGACCGTCAGGCAACCCCCGTGCTCGAAGCCCCGATCTACCTGCTCACCACCCTCTGCCAGCTCGCCCCAGGAGGCTGGTCTCCCCGGCCACTCAAACTCAGCTTGGTGGTCGCCCGCGAACCCTGGTTTAGTCCTGCGGCGAGCCACTACCGCTTCATCCCCACCGAACGCCTGCGCGAAGGTCTGGTCCACCGGGTGACCCTGCACAACGAGTCGGCCGAAGATGTCTCTTTGGAAGGCCTCAGTCTGGAGGAGCACCCAGGCGCGCCCCCGAGCTGGGCGAGTGATGCGACGCATATGGCCATCGAGTTCCTGGTCGAGGCCCCCCCGCCTACGGATCACCCGGTACTGCGTGCTGGCGAATCCCGGAGCTTTGAGCTGCGCTTTCTGAATCCCGAGCTCCAAGGGCTTCGCTTCTTCTCCGGCCGCTTGGTCTGTCGCTACACCCACCGCCAAGGTGGCCGCATCCAGGCGCTGATTCAAGGCGTCCTGGGCCGGGCGCCCACCCTGGTCTGTGATGCGCCGGAGCCCATCGGACATCCGTCGGTCGAGCGCGACGAGGTGCATAGCCTGGTGCTGAAGAATCCCGGTGACCTGCCCGTTCAGGTGACGCAGATCCAGGTACTCAAGGGCGAGGAGCCCGCCACGGGCCCCGACTGGTTCCATCTGGACGGAGTCACTCCCGGAGAGGTCATTCCGCCGGGCGGAGAGCGTACGGTCCACTACACACTGGCCTTGGCCGATCGGCCCCAAGAGGAGTTCGACCAAGCTTGGTCCTCGCGGCGCTTCCGCATCCACCACGACGGCGCGGGTGCTCGGATCTTGGAGCGCAGTGTCGACGCGCAGCTGGGTGTGGTCCAGGTGCCCACCGGCGTGTTCATGGGCATTGACTTTGGCACCAGCAATTCGATGGTCGTGCTGCTCCGACCGGACACGCGCACCCACTTGGCCTTGCCATTGGAGGGAGAGTCCCTGCAGCTGCCCAGCTTGATGTACTACCAAGGGGCCAGTGGTCCTGGGGAAGCACCCTTTCTCTTTGGCAGCCAAGCCGACGCCAGCGCCGAGCTCAATCCGGCCAACCTGGTTCGGTCGATCAAGTCGGTGATCAGCCGCTCGCCGGAGACCTGGTACCACTTCTTGGAGCGCTCCCCAGAGGGGGCCTGGCGCCGTCGCAGCTACCGCCCTCAAGAGCTCCTGGATCGCTTCATCACTGAGCTCAGGTTGAGAGCGGAGCGGGCGGTCAGTGGCCTGAGCATGCAGCAGCTTCGTGCTCTGCGCATCGGGCCCAAGGTGCGCTTTCGTCAGGCCATCTTCTCCCACCCGGTGGAAGTGGATGCGGACATGAAAGCAGCATTGATGCGCGCCTCTCACGTGGCGGGCCTGAACCTCCAGATCTCGAATATCCAGGAATTCATCGAAGAGCGCTGCATCGACGAGGCCACCTCGGCGGCCTTGGCCTACGTTTACGCGCGCTTGGATCCCAGCTCCCGGGTGGGTGTGGAGCACCCTCTCAGCGACAGAGAGCGGGTTCTGGCCGTGGACATCGGCGGCGGCACCACAGATGTGGCGGCTGTGGAGCTGCAAGACCTGGCCTCGTTCTGGGAACAGGATGTTGAACAGGTCAGCGTGGAACTCCATGCGACTGCTGGGGATCCGCTGTGGGGAGGGGACGATTTGGACCTGCTGCTCGCCGAGTGGATCCTGGACGAGCTGCGCGAGCAGTCCGCACGAGCAGGGGGCGAGATCCAGGCCCAAGAGATCTTCCAGGCGGCGGGTTTTCGCAGCTTTGGGGAGTACTTCAACGGCTACCGCGCCCGTCACCCGAAAAGGGAGGGCGCCTTGGAGCAGGCCCAGGCCCTGTACAACCGTGCGGTGGAAGTGCTGCGCAAGGCCGAGGCCGCCAAGTGCAAACTCAGCGAGCTGGAGCGGGTCGAGATCCGCTTCTCCGATCAGCGCTGGCCGCGCGAACCGGGCGCCACAGAGCCGGAAAAAGCTGGAGAGTTCCGTGTCGCTTTGAGCCGGGAGCGCTTCGAGCGTGCGGTTCGGGAGCAAGCCCGTGGGCGCATTGCTCTGCTTGAGCGGGCCTGTGCCGCGGCCGACTGGGACTGGGAATCTCTGAGCACCGTGCTGTTCACCGGGCAGGGGACCCGGGTGCCCTGCGTTCGGGAGGAGCTGCTGCAGTTCATCTCAGGCCAGCGCAGCGAGGGGGCACCCAAGCTTCTGGTGGTGCAGCCTCAAGATCGCTCGGGCTTTGACCCCAAGCGCTGCGTGGGCATGGGGGCGAGCATCTGGGGTACCCGAGAGGAAGGGGAGTGGATCAAGGTCCGTCGCCGGATGAACCGGGAGCTCACCCACGACGTGCAGACGCGGTGGGGTCCCTTCCACTTCCGTACCATCGACGGCCTGGAGCGGGGCACCCCCCTGCCGGCCTGCGCAGTGCATGCCTTCCGCAAGCCGCGCTCGACCCTGGAGCTCTTCCGCGATGGACAGCTGCACATGAGCTTCACCTTCCCCGAGCCGGTGAGCCAAGTTGAGTTGGTGATCTCCGGACCGGGCGACATTCGGGCCATCGCTGGCGAGCTGGACCTGGCTGGAGAGGTGCCGTCGTGAGTTTTTCTTGGGACCGGGACAACCGGCGCTTTGTGACCCGAACCCGCTGTCCATGGCCGGGCTGCGGAGAGCCCACGGAGCCTTTCCATCAGGGCGGCATGATCGGCTGGTGCGAGGCCTGCCAGCGCCCCTACGAGTCCACGCTCTTGCCTCCCGCGCAAGGAGGCGCCCCTGTGGAGTGGAACGTCTGTCCCACCAGTGTGTTCAACACCTTCACTGGGCAGGCGGTGCGCGGGTACAGCCCAGTGGATTGGAGCGAGGCTGGGGGAGCGCCGGATCGCGCAGGCTGCGCCGATGATGCCCGGGGCAGCGTCTTTGGGCGGGTCAGCAACAAGCGCAGCTGGAGCGTCGCCCCCGCGTGGCATTTGGAGAGCATCGCGCCGGAGGAGCAGAACCGGGTGGGGGACAGCGTCGCCGCCTTGGCCATGATGCGTGGGCGGGTCTTGGTGCTCAGCGAGCGGGGACGCATCTCTTTTGTGGATCCGCTCAGCGGCGACCTGCTCAGCGGACGGCCCATCGACTGGCCGGGCTTTCCCACACCCGACGCAGAGAACCCGGTCAGCTTTGCCCCGGTGGTTCGCGGAACCTGGGTTGTGGTGTCCTCGCCGATGCAAGCCCTGTTTCGAGATCTCGCGCCGCAGCTGGCTCCAGGCGCCAGCAAGGGGGCGGCCAAGTGGAAGATCATCCCCTCATCCACTCCGGCCAGGCGCCTGGTCGGTCCCCCTCTCGGGCTGGACACGTATGCCGGGCCACGGGTGTGTTTGATGGAGGCCGAAGCCAGCTCAGAGGCGGGACTCAGGGAGCCCACACTGCGCTTCTTCGAGCTGGACGGACGGGAGCTGGGGAGCTGCTCGTGCGAGGGCTTGGTGCGTCCGCCAGTCTTTGAGCGCAACACCCAGCAGCTCCTCTGGCTGGACGGCGCGGGATTTGTACACCGACTGCCCACTGCCGATCTGGACAGCCCCTTGCCGCTGCCTGCGCTGCCCACCGAGCCCCTGCTGCCCCTTCGGGCCAGCTTGCACCCCACATTCTGCTTGGCCCCCTCCCAGTCGGGCAAGGTGGAGCTCTGGGTGGGCCACCAGCAAGCCGACGGACAGGTGGGCTTGAGTCGCTGCGATCTGGCCGAGAGTGAGCGACGCGGCGAGGTGCGCTGGATCACCCGGCCTGTGGG
>JBLHMA010000201.1:0-9432 GCA_047621545.1 Cognaticolwellia sp.
CAGCTGGTCAACGCGCTTGCGCAGGGCCTCGATCTTGGGAAAGACCCGCTCGATGAGGGACTGCCCACCAAAGCCCGGGTTCACACTCATGATCAGCACCTGGTCGCAGAGCTCCAGGACGTAGTCGAGCTCCCGCTCCGAGGTGTGCGGGTTCAGGGCCACGCCGGCCTTGGCGCCCAGGCTGCGGATGTACTGCAGGCTGCGATCCAGGTGGGGACTCGCCTCTGCATGCACCGTGATCCAGTCGGCCCCCGCATCGCGAAAATCGGCGATGTACTTGTCCGGCTCCACGATCATCAGGTGCACGTCCAAGGGCTTGTCGGTGATGGGCCGCAGGGCCTTGACCACCAGGGGGCCAATGGTGATGTTGGGCACAAAACGCCCGTCCATCACGTCCACGTGGATCCAGTCTGCGGTGTCCACGGACGCGATGTCTGCGCCCAGCTTGGCAAAGTCGGCGGAGAGGATCGAGGGGGAGACAATGGCCATGGACGGCTCCAGATTCTGGGCAGGCCTTAGCGTGTCTCTGGCGCGTGGCCCTTGTCAGTTTGGCGACGATCTCTGTCGCAGATCTCAGCCCCCAAAGACCTCGCCCACCGCAATCCGCGCCCCATTCACCAGCTGCCGTGCCCCACGAGCCGGCTTGCCTGGGAGCTGTGCGCTGTGGATCCAGAGCACTCCTTGGCCCGTGGACACAGCGATGTGCGCCCCAGCATGAATCACCGTGCCCGGCGGCTCACTGGACGGCTCTTCCCCGACCGAGGCCACCTTGATCTTGAAGACCTCCCCCCGAAAAGTGGTCTGGGTGCCCGGCCAGGGATTCAGCCCGCGCACCTGGTTGTGCAGCTCCTGCGCGCTGCGGCTCCAGTCCATCAGGGCGTCGGTCTTGGCCAGCATGCGGGCATGGGTCATGCCACTGGCGACCTGCGGCTGCGCGGTCAGCTCGGCGTAGCGGTTCACCGCCTCCAGGCAGAGCCTCGCCGTCAGCTGCGAGAGACGCTCGCCCAGCTCGCTCTGGGTCTCGTTCTGGCCAATATCGATGGCTTCCCGCAGCAAGACGTCGCCGGTGTCCATGCCCGCGTCCATCTGCATCACGCACACGCCGGTCTGGGCGTCGCCGGAGAGCAGGGACCACTGAATGGGACCGGCCCCTCGCCAGCGTGGCAGCAGGCTGCCGTGGCCGTTGATGCAGCCAAACTTGGGCACACTCAAGAGCTCAGGCGTGAGGATGCGACCGTAGGCCACCACCACCGCCAGATCCAACTCCAGGGCGCCATAGTTCCTCGGAAAAGGACCGCTGCGCACGCCTTTGGGCTGCCGGGTCTCAATGCCCAGCTCTCGAGCGCGCACCACAACTGGCGGACTCTGCATCTTCTTTCCACGTCCGGAAGGCCGGTCTGGCTGGGCCACAACGGTGACCACCTCGTGCTCGGAGGCCGCCAGGGCATCCAGGGTGGGCACGGCGTAGGCAGGGGTGCCAAAGAAAGCGAGACGCACGGGGAGACCTCCGGGGGAAAAAGCGGCTAACTTGCTCCCATGCTCTGGACCCTACTCCTCGCCTGCAAGCCCGACCCCGTGCCCTTCGATTCCCTGGCGGTCTTCCCCAGCTCGGAGTTGATGGACGACGGCGTGGTGGCCATCCCCGCTGACCTGTTGCCCGTGGCGGTCACCCCGACCCCCGTGGAGCGCCTGCGGCACAGGGATGGATTCTCGGTGGTGCAGAGCACGGTCTTTGATCTGGGCGTAGACATTGACCCCAGCTCACTGCCCGGCCCCATGGATGTGGACCAGGCCGGCTCGGTGCAGATCTGGGACCTGGACACCGGCGAGCGCTTGCCCGCCTGGGCCGAGGTCGACGCCTACCCCCAGGACAGCGAGTTCCCCACCCTGCTGGTTCGCCCAGGCAGCGTCTTGCCACTGGACCACCGGGTAGCCGTGGTGGTGACCGACCAGGTGCTCGATGTAGACGGCAGCCCTCTGAGCGCCACCGACTGGTGGAGCGCTGCAGAAGACCAAGTCCCCTTGGAGGGTGCCGACTCCGAGCACTGGCACACCCTGGCCAACGAGCTGGCGGAGCTGGGTATCCAAGGCATCGTGGCCGCTACGGACTTTCCCATCGGCGACGGCACCGCCCCCATGCGCGCGATGGCCGAGCAAGTGCAGACCCCCAGCGAGTACACCCTGCGCAAGGTGCGAGACTCCGAGCTGGGCGACAGCGTGCAGCCCCAGACTTGGCGCCTGATCGAAGGCAGCTTTGAGACCGACACTTGGCTGCTGGACGACGACGCGCTGGTCCTGGATGACCAAGGCCTGCCCGTGCTGCAAGGAACGGAGTCCGCCGACCTGATGATTTTGGTGCCCGAGTCCGTGCGAGAAGCGGGCAGCGCCAAGGCCGTGTGGATCTTCGGCCACGGCATCTTCTCGGGACCCGATGACTACCTGGACGCAGACGGCGACCCCAGCGGGGTTGTGGCCTTGGCAGATGAAGCCCAGGTGATTGTCATCGGCACGCGCTGGCGCGGTCTCACGCGCACGGACTTGCCCAGCGCGGTCGCAGCCGGGAACGACTTTGGTCGCATTCCACAAGTCACCGACAAGCTGGCTCAAGGCGTCGCGAACACCCTTGCATTGCTCAAGCTGATCACCGACACGGATCTGATGGATCAAGAGCCCCTCGCGGGCCTATGGGACGGCGAGTCCCTGGGCTACTACGGCATCAGCTTGGGCGGCATCCAAGGGGCCACCTTCATGGCCCTGCAGGACGAGGTGCCCTACGCCGTGCTGCATGTGGGCGGCTCGGCCTGGTCCACCATGCTGGAGCGCAGCGCCAACTGGACTGTGTTCGAGGAGCTGGTGCTCATCGACTTTCCCTCTGCCAAGGACCGCCAGATTCTCTATGCGGTCAGCCAACTGTATTGGGACACGGCCGATCCGGCCGGCTACACCGAGGAGCTGGCCCAGCGAAACACTCTGTGGCAGTACAGTATTGGCGATGAGCAGGTGCCGAACATGACCACCGAGCTGCTCGCGCGTGGCACGGGAATGATACAGATTGAACCCAGTGTCTATGCGATCGCTGGGCTGGAGCAGAGCTCGGATGAGGGCTTGAGTTCCGGGGTCGTACAGTTCGACCCCCAGGTGGAGATTCCCGACTCGGGGAACCGGCCCAGTGAGACCTCGGGGGCGCACAACAATCCCAGGTTGTGGACTGGGACCCGACTCCAGACGGCGACCTACCTGGATCCAGCGACACCCGGGCTCATCCAGAACTTCTGCGGCAACGCGCCCTGCAGCCAGGACAACTCCGGGCCGTGAAGCTGCGCGCTCCCCCAACCTCCGAGAATGAGCTCTTCCAGCGGGCCAGGCTCCTGGCTGGGCGGGATCTGTCTTGGCTGGCCAAGCGCTTGGATCGGCCCGTCCCGCCTGACCTGAGACACGACAAGGGCTGGATCGGACACCGACTGGAGGAGGCCCTGGGTGCGACAGCCGGCAACCTGGCGGAGTGCGACTTTCCCAAGCTGGGCATTGAGCTCAAGACCCTGCCCACCGACGAGAAGGGCCGCGTCTCACAGTCCACTTTTGTGTGTGGTGCGCCTTACGATGGTGGCGGCGGTCGCCACTGGGAGAGCTGCTGGGTGCGCAAGAAGCTGCACCGGGTGCTGTGGATCCCCATCGTAGGAGGCGACGCGGTGGGCACCCGACGCATCGGTTCACCCCTGATGTGGACGCCGGATGAAGAGGAAGAAGCCGTCCTCTCAGCAGACTATGTCGAGCTCGCTCGCATCCTGCACAGCGGGGAGCTCGACCAGATCTCCGGCAAACGAGGCCAGGCCCTCCAGCTCCGCCCCAAGGCCATGCGCGGCGATGCGACCACCTGGATGCTGGACGACGAAGGCGAATGGGCACGGGCCATGCCCAGGGCCTGGTACCTGCGGGCGAAGTTCACCCGGGCGATGCTGGAGAAGGCCTTCTTGCTGTAAAGGCCCACACCCACGGTCAGGCCACCTGTCGCCGCCGACGTAGGAGCAGCACCAGGCCCCCGAGGAGCCAGGGCACCGGCAACGTGGACCCCGGCGCGCTGGAGCAGCCCCGCCGCACCTGGTCCTCGCCATCACAGTCCTGGTCGATGCCGTCCTTGCGTATCTCCTCGGCGCCAGGGTAGGCCCCGCTGTCCCCGTCATCGCAGTCGCCGTCCTGACTGGACCAGCCCTCCGGCGGGTCACAGAAGTCCTGGGCCGATCCGTAGCCGTAGCCATCGCCGTCGCCGTCCAGGTACACGGCGGTCTTGCCTTGGGCCCCGTCCAGATCCAGGTCATCGCTCGCGCCGTCACAGTCCTCGTCCACATCCTCAGGATCACAGACCTCAACACCCTCGGGGTTCACGTCCGCCCGGGTGTCGTCACAGTCCCCATCATCGGCCACCACCCCGGGCTCCACCTCGCACAGCCAGGTCGTGGACTCCGGGTCTCCGAATCCGTCCAGATCGGCGTCGAGGTGGAAGAGCACCAATCCGAGGGCGCCCTCCAAGTCTGCGTTGCCTGACAAACCATCACAGTCCTCGTCCAGGTCCTCGGCATCGCAGATCTCTATGGCGCCAGGGTAGACCCAGGCCTTGTCGTCATCGCAGTCCGTAGCGTCGCTCACGTAGCCGCTGGGGGCCAGGCACTGCTGAAGGGAGACGCCAGAGTCCCCAAATCCGTCCAGGTCGCTGTCCAGGTACCAGTCGTTCAGATCCACCGCGTCGGCCTCGTCCACGGAGCCATCGCAGTCCTCGTCCAGACCCACTCCCGCGCAGAGCTCGTCCGCGTCCGGGTGAACCGCAGAGTCCCCGTCGTCGCAGTCCCCAGGGGTGGCAATCAACCCTAGCGCCTCGCACTGCTGGACCGGGCTTGAGGTGTCTCCGAAGCCGTCTCCGTCCACATCAGGGTACCACGCGGTGGTGCCGATGACCGAGCTGTCGGCGTCGTCGGCCAAGCCATCACAGTCCTCGTCGGTGCCTAATGTGTCACAGACCTCCACTGCGCCCGGGTGGATGGCGGAGTCCCCCTCATCACAGTCGCCACCGTCCCAGACCTGCCCGCTCCCCAAGTCACAGACCCGGGTCAAGGAGGAGGTGTCGCCGAAGCCGTCGCCGTCGGTGTCGGTGTAGGCCGGCTGCTGGCCGGTGGCGCTGCTGTCGGCGTCGTCGGCCAAGCCATCGCAGTCCTCGTCCGCGTCCGCGCTGTCGCAGACCTCGCTGCCCCCTGGGTTGATGGACCTGTTCGCGTCATCACAGTCCCCCGCGACCGCGGCGTAGCCCATCGGAACCTGGCAGAACTCCACGGTGGTGCTGCTCACGCCGTAGCCGTCCCTGTCGCTGTCCAAGTACCACGTGGTCTGGCCCACGACCGAGATGTCAAAGTCGTCTGCGTTCCCGTCACAGTCCTCGTCGGTCTGCTTGGCATCACAGACCTCGATCGCGCCGGGATACACGCCAGCGCTGCTGTCGTCACAGTCGGTGGCGTCGGCCACATGGCCGGTGGGGGCCGTACAGCTCTCGACCTCCTCAGCCTCATCCCCGAAGCCGTCCCCGTCGCTGTCCAGGTACCAGATCCCGGTGCCCACCGAGGCGTCTGTGCTGTCGCAGTCTTCCACGTCGATCACGCCATCGCCGTCGGTGTCCGTGCCACCCGGAAAGACCATCAAGCGCCCGCGGACCCCTGCGGAGCCTCGGATGGTGAGAGCCAGGTCCACCAGGCCGTCGCCGTCCAGGTCCTGATCCGCCACTACGTCGCTCACCGTCGCAAACTCGCCGCAGCTCCACGCCCAGGCGTAGCTGACCTCCGGTCCAGCGCTGCTCCCTCTGTAGAGATCCAGCGTGCCGCTGAAGGACGCAATCATGCCAAAGTCGGCGTAGCCGTCATCATCGACATCCCCCAGGGAGACGACGTCTAAGGCACTGTAGTAGGCCCGAGTGGTGGGCCCGGCGCTGCCCACTGTCGCGCCGCTGGCGCCGCCGTCAAAGAGCTGGGTGCTGCGGGTTGCGTTTGAACACAGGGCGTCGGGGTAACCGTCGCCGTCAGCGTCCCCGATGGTCTCCAAGAAGATGCAGTTGGTGCCAGCGTCCAGCAGCGTGGGGCTGCCGCTAAGCCCGGAGGACGAGCCCGCATAGAAATACAGAGCGGTCCCCGTGGTCCCCAGGGTGCTGCCGCTCTCGTCCGCCAGCAAGAGCAGATCGTCGTAGCCGTCGGCGTTAAAGTCAGCGACGGTGAGATCCGCACCCAGCAGCTGCGCGCTCGCGGAGCCAGAGACCGTCAGGTGAGCCGTGCCAAGCCCTGAGCTGCTCCCCAGACGCACCACAACCTGCCCCTGCCCGGAGCCGAGATCCTCGTTGTAGGCCACGTCCAGATAGCCGTCTCCGTCAAAGTCCCCGGCCTGCGCCTCGCGGCCCTTCTCGCTGGTCCAACTCGTGATGGAGGGAGTAGTGCTGGAGAAGCTCTGGGTGCTCCCGCCCAGGGTGCTCCCGCCGAAGACCACCAGCAAGCTGGTGGCGTCGAAGACCAGCAGATCATCGTAGCCGTCGCCGTCCAGGTCCCCCAGGCCAAAGAGATCCTCCGTCAGGGAGCTGACTCCAAAGTCCGCAGCCGCCAACAGCTCATCTGGGGTCTGCCCAATGCCCGCGCTGCCGCCAAAGCTCACCCCCAAGTCCCCGTCTTGCAGGGCGTAGACCAGGTCTCCGAACCCGTCCCCGTCAAAGTCGCCGCCGGCTAGGCTGTCCCCCAAATCGTCGTACCAGTCCTCGGCCTCCCATTCGTGGTCCAGGGTCAGGGACAGGCTCGCTGCTCCAGTCAACACGCCAGCGAAGATCCCGTCCATGCCGATGCCCAGATCGTCGTAGCCGTCGCCGTCTACATCCCCCACCCCAGCCAGCTCGCCGATCCCCACGCTGGGGTCTCCTTGGTAGCTGGCGTCGGCGGTGGTGGAGGGGCCTCCGCTGGCGCCCAGGTGCACCGTGACTTGTCCGAGCGCCTTGGTGCCGTAGACCCCATACTTGGGCTCCAGCAGACCCAGATCGTCCACCCCATCGCCGTTCACGTCTCCCAGGGCGGCGATCTGCTGGGAGTGGCCGGGCAATGAGCCAACGTAGGTCTGGTCCGGGCTGCTCCCCAGTCCGCCGCTGGCCCCAAGGAAGAGCTCCACGTAGCCGTAGGCCTTGTGTCCGACGGCCACGTCATCGTAGCCGTCCCCGTTCACGTCCCCCAATCCGAGCACCTGGCTGCCATACTTGGGCACGCCGCTGCTGCTGCTCTGGGTCCACGCTGAGCTCAGGCCGGCGCTGCCGCCGTACATCAGCTCGGCGCTTCCTAGATCAAAGTCCCCCAGGATCACGTCCTCGTAGCCGTCTCCGTCCACGTCGCCGGCGCAGTCCAGGCTGTCCACGTCCAACACCGAGCTGGGGGTGTAGGTGCTGTTGCTCGTGTCCACGCCGGAGCTGCTGGTCTCCAGCACAACAATCCCGCTGACTCGGTCCACGCCGACCACCTCTGGCACGCCGTCACCATCCACATCACACAGATCCAGGGCGCCCGTTGGATAGCTGTCCGAAGAGTAAAACCAAGCGATGCCCGCCGTGAGGGCGTCCAAAGTCTCGGCGACCCCCGAGGCGCTGCCCCAGCGCAGAGCGTGGGTGTGCAAGCTGCCTGTGATGGCCCCACGCTCTCCCAGGATCAGGTCGTCGTAGCCGTCGCTGTCCAGGTCGGCGGACAGGATGATGGGTGCCCATGTCTCCGCGCCGTACTCCCCCTCAATCAGCAGGTCCTGGTCTGTGGAGGGGCCCGCAGAGCTGCCGTTGAACACCCAGTGATAGCCATTGGAGCCCAAGTGGGGGTCGCTGACGATCACCTCGTCGTAGCCGTCCCCATTGAGATCCCCGGCGCCGGTGATCAGGAAGCCGAAGCCAGGGTCCTCATCAAATCCCCCCAGGATCTCCGTCAGGGCGTTGCGGTAGACCCCACCGGACAGGGCGCCCTGGCTGCGCTTGTGCTGCTTTGAGGGGGCCTGCAGCCCGGCGCTGTCCCCTGGGGTAGGGGCGCAGGCGGAGAGAAGGTTCAACAGGGAAAAGACCACAGACACTCTCGGCGTTCACCAGCCACTCTGCCTGTGAACGCCGAGAGTGTCAACCATGGGGTGACAGCTTGACAGCACCACCCCAGAGGGTCAGGTCAGTCGACCCATGTCATGCAGTGGAAGTACAGGTCGTCGGGGACAGCGAAGTACGCGACCACCTCGGTGCCTGTGCTGGTGACACGCACCACACCGACGCCCGGGTTGAAGTCGCCGTAGGTGACCTCCGATCCAATCCAGTAGCTGCCGTCCTGACGAATGTCTCCGCGCAGACCGTATTCGCCGTACTCGGGAGACCAGATATCGGAGTCGGTTTCGTAGAGGTCACCGTGGACGTCCATCTCTCCATCCTCCGGGTTGATGTCCCACAGCTCACCGCCGCCGTTCATCCAGTAGAGGGTGTCGTCGCTGGTGGCGCCCATGTGGTGACCCCAGGAGCTCTCTCCTGGGCCCATCTCCACGGTCTCGCCGGTGCTGGTGTCGATGGACATGAACAAGTCATTGTCCTCGTTCCAGCCATAGGCCGCGCCATCGCTGAGAAAGGCCAGCGAAGGAGTAGGGCCAATGTCCAAGGCTACAACCACGGTGGCCACGCCGGTTGTGGTGTCCAACTCCACCAAGCAGGCATCGCACCCTCCAACGTCCTTGGAGCTCTCGGGATCACCACGGACGATGGCATACAGGTTGCCGTCAGCCGGGTTGACCTGAATGGCGCTCAGAGCATGGCCGGTGCTGCCGATCTCGGTCACCGTGTCGGTGGTCAGGTTGTAGGAGTACAGAACACTCGCCGTGGAGCTGTCGCCCTTGGAGACGGCCCACATCACCGCAGCGTCACTGCTCCCGTCGCACGCATCGCCAATCCCGTCAAAGTCCAGATCCAGCTGGTTGCCGTTGGGAGCCTCCGGACAGTTGTCGTCCAGGTTTAGCCGGCCGTCATCGTCCAGATCGGGTGCCAGACAGGAGATGAACTCGCTGTCGATCTCGTCAGGCTGCAGCTCACCGTCGTTGGCAGTGCCGCTGGGATCTCCGTCATCCAAGCCCGCCCGGGTGATGTTGTAGCCCTGGACGCAGCCGTTTCCTTCTTCGTAGAAGTTCTTGCTCTCGACCAATGCCGAGAAACCATCGCTGCCGTCTGTCCCATTGGTGCCATCGGCCCCATCGGACCCATCAACGCCGCTGGTGCCATCTGCGCCATCTGCGCCAGGAGCGCCTTCGCAGGCCACGTTGACGGAGAGCAGGGAGAGGGCCAAGAGCCCAAAGAGTGTGTGCTTGGTCATGTCTATTCTCCTTCACTACGGGTGAGGCACTCGGTGAGGGTCACATCGACCT
>JBLHMA010000202.1:0-9375 GCA_047621545.1 Cognaticolwellia sp.
CCACACTGTCGAGGGCCACACTGTCGAGGGCCACACTGTCGAGGGCCACACTGTCGAGGGCCACACTGTCGAGGGCCACACTGTCGAGGGCCACACTGTCGAGGGCCACACTGGAGCTCCCCCCGTGCCGAAGCTGTTGACCGACGCTGAGCTGGACCTGATGGAAGTGCTCTGGCGCAGCGGGCCCCAGTCCGCCCGCCAAGCCCATGGCCAGCTGGGGGACATGCGCGCGCTGACCACCGTCTCGACCATCTTGCGCATCCTGGCCGACAAGGGCTTTGCACAGGTTCAAGCGCAGGGGCGGGCTCACAGCTATGCGCCACTCATCACCAAAGGGACCTACCGACGCCGCCAACTCAAGCACGTCATCGGCACTCTCTTCGAGGGCAGCGCGAGCACCCTGGTGCGAGAGCTGGTCGAAGATGGGGAGCTGGATGCGGTCGAGTTGGCCCGTTTGCAGGCGCTGCTCGCAGGAGAGGAGTGATGTTGCGCAGCTTTCTGGTCTTCCAACTTCTGTTGCTGCCCTTGGCCGCCACCGCTTGGTTTCTGCAGCGCTCGGGAGGTGGGCGCGGTGCTCTTCGTGGCATGCGGACGCTGCTCATCTTGGCCGTGATGGCCTCGCTCGGGCTGGGGCTTCTCAGCCCTGCTCCCAGCCCCCAAGGGCCAAGGAGCGCGGAACCCACTGCGCTGCAGAGCGACTTGCTCCTTGGCTCTCCCCTGGCCGCCCCCATGGCCCCCGCTGACCCAACTGGTCCCTCGAGCTGCTGCCACTGGCTGGAATGACGGTGCTCGGATTGGCCCTGGCGGTGGGCGCCTTGAAGCGCAAGGTGGCCCGTCAAGCACTGACACGCATACTGGGTCGGGTGGAGCTTCGTGCAGGAGAGAGCGCCTGGTCAGCGTGGCTGCCTGGCCGCCGTGTCGTGGTCATGGACCCAAAGCTCAGCCCTGGGGACCACGCTCTGACCCTGCGCCACGAGCTGCAGCACCACCGCCAAGGGGACCGTGCGGGATGCGATGGAGACCCAAGGCACCCAAGACTGGGGCGAGCTGGTAGAGAGCGGGGCTCTAAACCGCTACTCCCCCCTGGTCTTTGCCGCCTCAGAGAAGCTGCCTACCAGGGAGTGAGCTGAGAGAGAGGCCTAGCTGCGGTCCAAGACCTTGCGGGCCTGGCCCTCGTCGAACTCCAGGCCCGAGGCCTTGAACTGACAGAGAGCTGCTGCTGCATGCTCCAGACCTTGGGCGTTTTGTCCCTTGTCTAGGAGCAGCTTTGCCAACAGAACTCGGGCTCTGGCCGCCCAGATCCGATCCCCCGTAAGCTCCTCCAAGGCGCACTCCACATCCAAGGTCACGACGGGCCGACCCTGCTCACCAAAGCCCAACCGGGCCCGCTCCAGTCGGAGCCGACCGCTCAAAAAGGGCGCCCCGGCCCGTTCGGCCAGCAACAGCGCGCTGTCCAAGTCGGCGTGTCCGGTCTCCGAGCCGGCCATTGAGCGGCAGGCTCCCCGGACCCCACGCAAGCGCGCCTCGAGCAGTACCATCTCGCGCTCAGCAGCATAGGCCACGCCCTTATCCAGCCAGCCTGGCAGGAAGGTCAGCGCGCCCCGCTGTGTCGCCAGCTCCGCTCGGAGTGCGAGTACTTCCAAGCGGCCGACGTATCGGCCACAGTCCTCCCAGCCCTCATCGGCGGCTCGGAGCAGCAGCTCAGCGTCCTGAAAGCGTCCCCGCAGCAAGGCCAGCTGAGCCAGCTGGGTGATGGCCGCGGCCACCGCTCCCGTGGCCTTGGGTTTGTTGGAGAGGCTGTCTGCCAAGGCCGCCAACGTGACCTCGCAGGCATCCAAGTGTCCTTCCAGCCGCTCCAAGCGGGCCCGTCTAAAGCGCGCGGCGAGCGCCCCTGGGCCGGGACCCATGTTCTCCAACTCCAAGACCACCTCGCCTAAGCCGAGGCGGTCACCGCGAATGGCCAAGGTAGCAGCCAGGGTGTCCAGGGCCATTGAACGCAGTGGGCCCTCGGAGTGATCCAGTACGGCACGTACACGGGCCTCGGCGCTCAGAAGATGGCCTGTGTCCAGGAGCAATGCAGAAGATTGGATGAGCAGCAGGCTGCGCTGCACAGGGTCCGGATCCGCGGCCAAGCCATTCTCCAGCGCCTGCAAGGCCTGACGGGGTTGATCAGCGCGGCGAAGAACGTCGGCCAAGCGCACCCAAGCATCCAACTCCAAGGCCGCGTGGCCCTGCTCGTGAGCGGCGCGCTGCAAAGACTTCCAAGCTTGGGCAGCGCCGACCCAGTCTGAGGCTTCTTGCCGATCCAGTCCGGCCTGCACCACACCCCGCAGAGCCTCCGGCACGCCGCCCTGGGACATCAGAACTCTCCGGTCAGGGACACACCCTGTGGCCCCACTGTAAGCTGCGCTGCGCCGGCCCCTACTGCCAGTCCACCCACGCCGACCAAACCCAGGCTGATAAGCCGGGCCCGGTTGAAGTCCGCGCTGAGCTGGTCGGCCTGCGCCCGCGTGACCGAACCTGGGGCCGCTCTGGCCGCTTCGACCTGGGTGTAAGCCGGCTTGACCTGGAGCTGCAGCACGGCCACTCCGACCCCGATGGCCAGAGCGCCGCTACCCACCAAGCCGTAGCCCAGGAGAGCGGGGTTGCTCTCGCGTGGCTCACGGGAAGTCTTGGGGGGCTTCCCCGCATCCTCGAGCGCAAACGCGGTGTAGGCCGGCTGCGGCAAGCTGCACGCGCCCGCGTAGTCCGGGGCATCCCCGTAGACGTGCCACCACCCACGAAGGCTTCCGTCGGGACAAAGAACCTGGACCAGCTGGCGACCCGCGAAGAGTAGGTCGTAGGAGTGCATGAGCTGCCCGGAGATATAGACCCTCACGCCAGGGGTCTCCTCGTCCAGGCCAGGTGCGCGCATTTCCTTTTGCTGGGTCTCAGAGCGCAAGGCCTCGATGAGATCCAAAGCGTCCATGTCGCCCAGCAGCTCACCGTCAGGAGCAAAGGTGGGGTCGATGATCAGGGCCCGGCGCCAAGCATCCATGGCCGCGTCGGTCTCCTGGGCCTGCCAGTGCAGAACGCCCCGGTAAAAGTCCAGGCTGGCAGCTTGGCGAGCCAAGACCACACGCTCGCCGGAGATGGCCGCCGCGTCCGCCGCCTCGATCTGGTCCAACGCACCAGGATCTTTGGACTCTACTGCAGCCCGAGCCGCTTCCAATTCCACGTCAAAGTCGGCCGCCAACGCCCAAAGCGGCAGTGCAAGCGATGACCAGATCAGCAGAGCCGCTACTCGCAGCCCTGTGGGGACCAGTCCGCATCCATGCTTGAAAGCTGCCACGCGCAGATCTGTGCCTCTTCGACGTCCAGGGTGCCTCGAGCAGTGCTTCCCCCGGAGGCCGCGCGCACCTTGGTGCGAAGGGTGCCGTCGGGGACGTCGGCCACGTTGATCTGGCCTTGGCCCGAGACCTCGAGCTTATAACCCATACCGCTTGTCAGGGTGATGACGAGCTCCTCGCCCTCCGGCAAGAGCAACCGCAGGTGACCCGTGCCATCCCCGGGAGGCTTGGACAGGTCCGCTTCGGCGGCCTCGGGGTCTACGGCCGGATCCACCCCAAGCTCCACAGGGTCGACGGTGGGCTCAAACACCGCCGGGCCACCAAACGGGCCTCCGCCGTGCCCCTGCAGCCACCACCAGCCTCCGCCGCCAGCGACGAGCACCGTTCCGATGAACGCAAAGGCGACCACCGCAAGCATCGGCCCCATAGAGCGCTTCTTGTCCGGTGCAGAACCCTCGGCCTGCGCACTCTCCGCACGCTCTGGGGGGCTCGGCGTATCGGGCGGCACGAACTCTTGGCGGTCCAGGGTCGGCGCATCCCCGCGCGATCCGCTCTCGGGCGGCGGTGGGGATGGGGCCGACGCTTGCGGTGGAGTCGGCGATTGCGGTGGAGTCGGCGATTGCGGTGGAGTCGGCGATTGCGGTGGAGTCGGCGTAGTCGAGTGACGCTCCGTCAGCCCCAACAGTCCCGTGTCCGGGACCGCGCTAGGGGGGAGCGCGGGGCTCAGCGCCTGGGCGATGGGCCGCTCACTCACACTGTGGGTCGACTGTTCTGGGACAGCCGAAGCTGCCAGACTCCCTGCCCGCGGATTGCTACTCGGAGGCGGCGGTAGAGCGGTCGTGGGCGGTGGCGGCCGCCAGGTCTTGGCCTTGCGCCCGGCCGCCTCTTCAATGCGGGTGGCTTGGTCGGGGTCCCCGAGCTCCGGCACATCCAATCCGGAGACGTCCCCTAAGAACTGAGTAGGCATCTCCGACTCGTCCAAGAGCTCTACGGCCCGCATGGCCGCCTCAGGGTCCAAGGTTGTCTCGGCGTCTTCTACCGGCAGATCGGAGGGCCCGCGAATGAGCGCTTCCATCGGCGGCATCTTGATCGGTCGCCCTTTTGGGCTTCGGTCACTGGGGGGCGGAGGTGGACTCAGCGGGGCCATGGGCGCCCCAGTAGGCAGCACGATGGGGTCATCGTCCATTGGGTAGAAGGTGCGTGCTTCCTGAAGGGGCGCCACGCTCACGGGCACCGGTGAGAGGCCGCCCGGGCTCTCCGCAGCATCCCCAGCCAAGGGCAGCTCGGAGCTGACGTGGGAGGCGCTGGCTTGGGAGGCACTAGCTTGGGAGGCACTGGATGCATCTAGCGTAGGCCGGTCCTCGGCCAAACTCTCACCCTGAAGCGTTGGCCCCTCGGGCTCATGGTGCAGGTCCTTCATGGCCTGTCCTACCCAGGTTCGGGCAAAGCGTCTGGGCCCTGCATCGCGGGCCTCTTCCGCCAGGATCTCCATGATGTCGACGACCTGAGAGGCCGTAGGCCGATGCTCCGGCTCATAGGCCAACATGGCGCGCAAGGTGCCTTTGACGCGGCGGTGAAGCTCTGGATCCAATCCCGCCAGCTCTAGACTGTCAAGACGCGCATCCAGAGACTTCTCGTAGCGATCTTCGCGCAAGTGCAGCTTGCCAAAGGCGCCCCCGGCGATGATCTCGTAAGTGGTGATGCCCAAGGAGAAGACGTCGCCAGCAGGGGTGTCCGGCTCGCCCATCAGGCGCTCCGGGGGCATGTAGGCCTGGCTACCAAAGGCCAAGGCTTGGGTGTGGGCCTCGCGTGTTTCAAAGTTGGCGCGTGCCGTGCCAAAGTCCAGAAGCTTGATGTCCCCCTCGATCGTCAGCATGATGTTGGAGGGCTTTACGTCCCGATGAATCAGCCGCAGCGGTTCACCACCTTGCAGGGGCCGCTGCTCCCAGGCGGCCCAGAGGGCTTCTGCCACGGCCCCGGTGGCCTCGAACGCGGTACGCAGGGACAAACGTTCGTTGTGCTTGACCAGGTGGTTGACCAGGGTCTTGAAGTCCACCCCCTCCAAGTACTCCATCACAATCGCGCAGTGGCCCTTGATGGACGTCAGGTCTTCTACGCGCACAATGTTTCGGTGACGCAGCCGACCGAGCAGGCGGGCCTCGTCGCGGGCGCGCTGAACGATCTCGGTGTGGGCTGCCCACTTGCTGTGGAGCACCTTGATGGCCACCACAGAGGAGAAGCCTTCGTCCGTAGTCACCTCGGCCAGGTACACCTTGCCAAAGCCTCCGGAGGCGAGCTCTTTGTGGAATCGGAAGCGACGTCTGGCCGTCAAGAGTGGCCTCGTTCGGGGGAAGGAGTAAGCACGAATGCTGCTGTGATGGGCAAGTATACGCCTGCGGGACTCATAGCCGGCAGAAGCCCTGCTCGCTCCAAGCCTCCTCCAGCACCAAGTGCAGCAAGGCAAAATAGGTCACGACGCGCTCCTCCAGACCGGGGGACAGAGCGGCGGCGCCCTTCCATGACCAAGAGCCCACCAGACCGCTGCCGAAGGGCTTGACGCCTTCCAGGGCCAGGTCCTCCTCGCCCGCCATCAGCGCCGCCACGCCCATGCGCGTGGCGTCGTCTTTTCTCTCCAAGTTGAGCTCGACGGTCCGGTACACCTCGTTGATCGGCGACTTGAGAGACCAGTCCTGTTCTTCGAGTTCCTGCACCTTGCCAGGGTTGATCACCCGGCGCCGCTCGCCCGAGGCATCCTCGGTCACCAACAGGGCCAGCCCCCAATAGCGGGGCTTTTTCCCATTGTCTCCGCAAATAAAGTCCCGCAGCTCTTCCGGCTCAGCAGGGTTCGAGAACCAAGCCTCGATGCGCTTGCCGTGCACACCCTCCAAGCCGCGGGTCTTTTTAAGAGCGTCCACAACTTGGGCCTCGTCCAAGCCCCACGCCGTGAAGTCCTGCTCCCGGTTGGCCGAGCGGGTCTGGTAGCTGTCCATGAGGGGGTCTGTGTTGGTGGAGAGCAGAACCTCGGCTTCCTGCTTTTGAGCATCCATGTGCCGGAAGTAGTTCTCCTCTTCCTGCTGCAACAGGTAGCCATTGAGACCCAAGAGTCCAACGGAGAATCCAGCTACGGCCCAGAGACGGTTTCGCATTTAGGGCCTCACCAACTCATCACTTTTTCACGGGTCGGAACGTCGAATTTGCGGCAGTAGCCATCCTTGGAGGTGAACTCCCGCCAGTCGGAGAAGACTGGGTCCTCGGGATAGTTCGTCGTGTAGTAGCAGACGGCTAGGAAGTGGATGGCCAGCACGCGGTAGGCGTAGTGCTGGGTGTGCCTGTGCAACACAGCGCCACAGCTGTCGGGGTTCCGAAAGTCCGTATCGTTGCACTGGATTTGCTCGCCGATGAACGACGGGTCGCGGTCCTGGCCGGTCTTGGCCAGCCAACGTTCGTAGGCTGGACGCAGGTTTCGGGGCTTGCGGTTGCCGTCGATCTTCTCGTTGTCCCAGCCGGCGTTGTGGGAGGAGATGGCGATCTGAACCGCGGAGCCGCTCTCCCGGGCCATTGGCGCCCCCCATGCCTCGGACAGCAGCTCGATGGCCCCCCGGGTCGACTTGGTCAGGTCCTCTCGCTCATCGATCTGGCAAGAGGTGATGAGACAGCAGTTTCGGTCCGGCTTGCCTTGGCCGCCGATCCCGCAGTTGGGGTCGGCTCGATCGATGTAGCGGGCGGACCGAAGGATGCCCTTGGGCGGTACGACGGCGGTGGGTGCCCATGGCTGCGCGCTGCCTCGAAGGGTGCAGGACTGGATGCGCACGTCCATGCGGTTGGCGACTTCGGGCATGAACTGCCACCAGCCGCCTGCACACACGGGCGAGACCGCCGTGGCCCGGTATCTGGACTCCACGTAGGGTATGCCGGCCATCGCCTCGGGCATCTCCTTCTCCCGCAGCATCCGCACGACGTTCCCGTAGCTCTCTCTGGAGTCTTCCAGGCGCTCCCAGACTTTCTGGGCGCTGCCGTAGCGCTCGATCTCCAGTGTGGTGGCCTGGAGAAGTCGGATGTCCCAGTTCTCCTTGTCTTGCAGGCTCACGTCATTGGCCACCTCGGAGTTGGGGATGACCACGAACTCCATCCAGGCCTGCTCCAAGCCGTCGTAGAGCGCCACGTTCACCTGAGTGCCCAAGGATGCGACTGGAGGGGGCTCCTCGTAGAACTCGAGCCCAGCGTCCACAGGCCCAAGCAGGGTGGGCGGCCTCATCTTCTTTCCGATCCACGGCGCCACCAAGGCCACGCTGATGAGCATGGCCATCATGACCAGAGAAGGCACGAACCACACCGGCCACTTGGAGCTGCGCAGCTCCCGAACCTCGCTAGGCTCCACCTCGGGGTTCACATCGGCTGCATCCGAGAGCACCCGCTGCTGCTCCCAGTCCCCCAGCTTGCGTGCCTCGAAGAAAATGACCGTGCAACCGCGCCCGGGAGGACCCAGGTGAAAGGCCGACTCCGGAGTCAGGTACTGAGGCCCTCGAATAGGCTGAATGGCGCTCCAGTCCACGTGAGGGTGGGGGCTGATCCGCACCTGATTGGCGCCCACCGGAGCGATGCTCACACTGGCACCGTCGTAGGCCGAGATCACCGCCTGGCGGTCGTCCAAGCCGCGGTATCCATCGATCTTTAAGCCACCTGGACCCGGGTTGGCGCCCAGGCGCACCACCGGTCCACGGCAGACCAAGTCCCCCTTCAGGCTCATGGGCCCGTCAGGGAAGTAGAGCACGACATCCCAGCGCTGCCGACCGCTCATCGAGCCAGCACCAAGCTGGGCTCCTCCTTGAGCCCCAGCTCTGCCAGCAACAGGTGGGGCGAGAGCACTCGACCCCGATGCCGCAGGGTCCAGCGACCCGGTGGCAGCCCCAGCCAGCTGGCCAAGGCGTCACACATGGAGGAGGTGCTAAGAGCCAGGTTCACCGGAACCCGGAAGGCATCTGGGGTACCGGCAGCGGAGCGCACCTCGATGTGCACCCAGAGCTCTTCGGCGGGGACCGCATGCAGGACCAGGACCGTGCCTTCGGGGAAGTCGCTCACGGAGGTGTCCCCACTCACCGGGCCAGTCTCTGGCCCCAGGCGGTAGCCGCACAACAAGCGGCCCTGCAGGTCCAGACGCACCGGCACCACATTGCCAACCAGGAAGCTCACAGCCTCACTCAATGAGAAGCCACCAGGAATGCGGGTCTTGATGGGCTTGGCGTCCAATCCACGTTTGAGCAGGACAGCCCGGCCCTTGCCACCCTGGGAAGGGGGAATCAGGTCGGGCGTGCGCATCGGCACCCGGGTAGGGCCCCGAAGATCAATGCTCGGGCCAGGAGTGGTGACCGGCTGGACCTGGGGCTTGGGAGCGGACTCGGGCCCGATGCTAGGCGCAGCGGGCTCAGAGTCCCGGGTGGGCACCGCGCGCTGCAGGGCTTGGGTCGGCTCGTGGAGCAGAGGATCACGGCCGGGCTTGACCTTGTCCAAGGTCCGGTCGATGACGTGCTCCTCTTCCACGGAGACCGGTCCGGTGGGAGGGCCTTCCAGCCCGGAACCGAATCCAAAGTTGGTGCGCGGAACACCGAAGGCCTCTTCCAATGACGCTGGGGGCGGCTCAGGCTCCGAGGCCCGACGCGGGCGGTCCCCGCTTGTACTACCGCTCAAGATGGCCTCGATCACATCCGCAGCGCTGCGACTGGCTGCTGCGGGCGGGGCAACCTGGGGGGCCTCCTCACGCATGGGCGGACCAGAGGCCGGTGGGACACGGCGAGGCGCCGCTTCAACGCGGTGCGGGCGGGCGGGCTCGGCGCGGCGCGGACGGCGCGGCTCTTCGGAGTGGGGCTCCTCGGGGCGGGGCTCTGACCTGCGCGGCTCTGACCTGCGCGGCTCTGACCTGCGGGGCTCTGGCGCTCCGCGCGGCTCTGACCTGCGCGGCTCTGGCGCTCCGCGCGGCTCTGACCTGCGCGGCTCTGACCTGCGCGGCTCCGGAGCGGGGGCCTCGGCCTCGGGCAGCTCCGCAGTGAAT
>JBLHMA010000203.1:0-9333 GCA_047621545.1 Cognaticolwellia sp.
ATGGCCTTCTCCTCGAGGGGAATGGCCAAGTCGCTCAAAGCGCCCTCCCACGTGGTCTCCAGCTCCCACAACAAATCCTCGTCGCCTTGCGCCAGAGCAGCCAGGTCCGTTGGCATTGGGGCGTTGTAGAGGTACTCAGCCATGCGGATGTAGCTCTTGCCCCAGATGTAGATGGCCGCCGAGCTGTACTCAAAGTCGGCGTAGCGCTCAATGATCTTGAGCGCCTCCTGCTCGATGAGAACGTACTCATCCAGCTTGGAGCCGTCGTCCAAGAGGAATGCCTTGAGGGTCTCTGAGTCTTTCTTGCGCGGATAGTCATCGTCGGAAAAATCGTCGTAGAGAGCTTGTAGGTTCCGGAATGCGGCTTCTGCAGCACGATTCGCGGCGATGCTGCCAGCCTGAACCTTTCCAGCCGACGCCAGGCGGTTGTAGGAGGCGGTCAAGTCAGCCCAAGCCTGCTCCTCTTTCCGTGAATCTTCGGCGCCCTGGTAGAACTCAACCAACCAGTAGTGAGCGTCGATGACGTGGTTCGGGCTGGGCTCTTCGTTCTTGGATGACCACTTCAGGTAGTCTTGGTAGGCCGCGCGCCCTTCAGTGTCGCCGACCTTTTCCCACTCCTCGTTGGCCAACCAGCGGACCTGCTCAGCGTCGATCGCGTCGGGGAACTGCTGGGCATAGCGCGTGAAGTTCTCAGCCGCTCCGCGGTGGTCTCCCTGACCGATTCGCAGAAAACCCGCCATGTACAGGGCAGCAGATGCGTTGGGATCTGCCTTTCCGCCGTTTTTGCGAGCGTAGCTGCTGTCAGGACCAAAGTACTTGTACAAGTTCTCGTAGTACGTGACGGCCTTGTCCAACTCAAGAATGCCCGCGTAGTTGGTCGCGATTCTGTAGTAGAGACCAGCAGAGTTTTCATCCGAGGGGTACTCGTTGATGAAAGTCTCAAACAGCTCGTTGGCCTTGTCTGCCTTGCCGCCCTTCTCGTAGCTGGAGGCCGCCGAGAGAAGGCTCTCCTTCTTGTACTCGTTGTACTCAGCGCGGTAGGCCTCGAAGGCCTCCGCCGCAGCAAGGTAGTCCCCAGCGTCGAAGAGGCGCTGAGCCAGCTTGTAGGCTGCCCCGGCCTGAAGGTCGTTCCAGTCCGGTGGGGGACCGACCGTCTCACCACACTGCATTGGGATGTAGGTGCGCGTGAGCTCCAACACCTTTTCCAGGTCGCCCTCTGCCACATAAGTGTTGATCATCATCGTCTGGGCGTACGAGCCCTCATCGGTCTCGCAGTACGTGTCGATGATGTGCTGGAGGCGCGGGCGGGCCAAACCATAGTCACCGTGCTCATAGAAAATCTGAGCAGGGATGTAGGCCGCGGCCGACTCATCCTCGTTCGCGGCGTCCTTGTAGGCCTGATCAACAAAGGGATATTCACGGAGGGCGTCGGCCGACTCAATGAACTCCCGGTGCAGGTCACCCAGAGCGTAGATTCGCCGCTCTTCACCCGCATCAGTGGTCTCCGTCGAGGAAACCACGGCGTCCTGGGGAAGGGCACCAACCGCTCCGTACGCCACTTCCAGCTGGAAGAGGCGGGTCTTAAAGAGCTGGTACTGCGAGCCATCAACGAATGGGTGACCGCCAGCCTTCAGAAGCTGGAGGTACTGATCCTCCGCCTCGTCGAAGCGCTTGGAGGCATAGAGCGTGTCCGCCAGGTACCACTGAGCCTCGTAGTAGTTGTCCGCGAACGGGAACTTCTGGAGGTAGTTCTGGTATCCATCCGCCGCGCGAGAGTAGTCATCAACGCTGCCGGATTTCTGAGCGCGCAGGTGGTACTCCACCGCCACATTCAGCAAGGACTCCTCGATGTAGCGCCGCGCAGTGGACTGAGCGTCGGGATTGTTTCGGTTGGCCTCCCACCAAGGGCTGTCCTCCGAATAGCGCTCCGTGAGTACAGCAAGCGCCTCGGCCTGAGCATCCGGGTCTGGAATCGGAAGGTTCAGGTACAGCCGCGCGACTTCCCACTGGTAGGTGGGGTTGTCCGGATCATTCGGCCAAGTGGTCTGAATGGTCTCGTAGGCCGCGATGGCCTCCTCGTAGCGAGCCTGCTCGACCAGGACATCGGCCAGCGACTTGTACAAGTCCGGCTCATACTGCCTAGCGCCAACTTTATTGAACCAAGCCTGTGCAACCTGGACCGGACTGACCTGGGACTGGGGCAAACCGATGGAGGCGAAGAGCATGCTCACTTGCTCCATGTCGTTGCCGCTGTACTCCCTCCAGTCAGGGTCCTCTAGCGTGAGGGACTTGTCGGCCAAGTCAGAGAAGGAGATGGCCGCATAGCGCACAGCCTCTGGGCGCAGAGGGGACTCTCGACCGCTCTCAGCGAACTGAGTGTCGGAGTAGTCCAACAAGTCGGTGAAGAGGTTGAGGGTTTTCTCGTAGTTGCTGAGCTTGTAGTGCGACCAAGCCAGCATGTAGACGCCTTCGTCGTAGCGCTGGTTGTCGGGTGGCGGACGGTCGACGACGGCCTGGAAGTAGGGCACGGCCGCCTCTACTTCATTGTTGGCAAAGTGCAGGTCCCCCAAAATGTAGTTCCCATCGATAGCGAAGGGACTTTCTGGGTAGTTGTCTACCAGGGCCTGAAAGTTCTCGCGGGCAATGTCCTCGGCTTCCCACTCCTCGGCCTGGACCGAGTTGGAGTCGAAGTAGATGAAGCCCATCATGTAGTAGGCCCCGTCGCGGTACTCATAGTCCGGATGGTTGGCCAGGATGTTCTGGTACAGCGCCAGGGCCTTGGAGTAGTCAATGCGCGGGGGATCAGGCAGAAAGAGCTGCTCGTCGTCCGGGGTGGCCATCTCAAGCTCGGTGTAGGCCACCGCTTGGTCCAGCCAACTCGAATACGACAGCTCCACGTAAAGCTGCGCTAGCCGGAACATGACGTGCGGGGTGTACTCGCTGTCTGGGTACTTGTTGAGGAAGTACTCCAGGCGCTGAATTGCCAGGTCACGCAGGGTGCCCTCGCTTGCCTCCAACTCGTCGATGTTGTCGTTGTACATCAGAGTCAAGCGGTCGCGTTCCTCGACCTCCATCTGGTCCACAATCGCTCGAACATCAGCGTTGAACTCCACCATTCGACCCTGAAAGCGCTCGAGGGCAGACTGGTAGCCTTCCACCTCTGACACGATGGGGCCGGTCAAACGCTCTGGGGCCTGCTGGGCGATAGCCACGCTCGGCAGAAGCAAAGCCATCAGCAGGCTGAGGCGCGGGATGTAAGACCTTGGGCGCAGGCTCATGGCTGGCTCCCCTCTTCGGTTTCAGCTGGGGGGGCTACAGGCTCGGGGAGCCCCTGCCTGATGGAGCCAAAGCGTTGGTTCAGCTCACGCACTAGGGCCTCGCGCTCCCGCTTGGAGGCGGCCACTTCGTCCGAGACATCCGTCTTGCGCACCCAGTACACATCCACGATGCCCTTGTCGGCCTTGAGAACCGACTCAGCAAAAGTGTTGCGCAGACGGAAGAACCCGGAACGGGCGGCATGATCAGCCAAAGCGGAAGCCTCGGCCTCGGAACCCGACAGCTCCACGCGCTCACGGGCGACGTTGACGACCTCCTCGTTGAAGGTGGTCTGCAGACGTTCCAGCTCGGAGGTCTCCAGAGAGTCAATGCGCTCCCGCAAGCCCCCGGTCTCCCTTTGCAAGAGAGCGACCTGGGCCCAGCTAGAATCAAGCCGCCCGGTCACTGAGGCTTTGTCTGGATCCGTGACATGGCGACGGAAGGGGGCTAGCTTTTTATGCAAAGCGACATAGCCGTCAGCCAGGATGACGTTCGCCAACTGTGTGCCCATCTGGGAGGCGTCCACGGCCTCCTTGGAGAGACGCTGGTATTCCTGGTCCAGGTCAGCACGGTTGGCCTGAGCCTTGCTCAGGTCGGCACGTACGCCCTTGAGGCGCTCGGACAAGTCCAGCTTCTCCGCATCGGTCAGCTCACTGCCAGTGAGCTTCTCACCGATCTCCTGAGCCTGACGCTCCTGGGTATTGATCTCAGTCTGAAGGGCCAACATCTCACCCTTGACTCGGTCGGCCCGCACCCGCGCATTCTCGGATTTCTGCTCGGCTTGTTGACGCGCTTGGGCGCCCTGATTGGTGACCAAATTGTCCCGAGCAACCTGGAGCGCACGCACCTCGGGCTGGAGATTCGAAGGCAAGTTGGCCAACAGCCATGCCTCCTCGGTGATCAGCAGCTCAGATCGCAGCTGGTTCATCTCCAACTCCAAGCGGCCAATCTCAAGGCGGGCTTGCTGAAAGCTGCTGATGCCGTCAGCACCGCTGTCGAAGGCTGCCTGAATCTCTGCGATCAAAGCCTCGCTCTCCTCTAAGTCGCTGCGCTGCTTCTCAAGCTCCTTGTGCAGGTCCAGTGCGCGAGCAACTTCCGGATCCGAGGCCAGCATTTCCACGGCATAGCGTGGCAGGTCCTCGCTGTAGATCGTGCTCAAGGAGTCGGCATCAACCAAGGTGTCGAACCACTCGATGGGCCGCATGGCGTCCTGCTCAATCTCCGCGATGCGCTGCTCCACGGGGGTGTACTCCTGAACCACGCCCTCGTAGTTCTGAAGAGCACTCTCGTGAGAGTTCAGCTTCATGTGGAGGTGGCCTTGGAGTAGCTTGAGTTCGGCGGTGTACTTGTGCTCAGGGAAAGCCAACAGGAAGATCTCGACCTGCTGTTTGGCAGCCTCCCACTCCCCTTCTTTGATGAAGGTCCAGCAGATTTCGTACAAGGCATCGGCCCAGTACTTCGAGGAGCGGCTGATGCGCTGGTAGTACTCGGCGCTTCTGATGAACTGGTCGGTCTCATAGTGCAGCCGGCCAAGCGCCAAGTTGCTCAAATCCACGACCTCGCGGTCCTCTGCTGTGTCGATGCTCGCCTCTGCTGAGAGCAAAAACTCGCCAATGGCGGCCTCGTAGCTGCCCTCGACCACGAGCACCGTTCCGATCACGTAGCGGGCCCGGGAGTAGTAGAAGGAGCTGGGCTGGATTTCATCCAGCATGGCTTTGGCTCGAGCAAACTCGCGCTGACGGTAGAGGGACTTGCCAACGGTGTACTTGACCAAGTCCGTTGCGGTCACTTTGCCGCTTACGATATAGGCCGTGTAGAGCTGGGTGAAGCGCTCGGCATCCCCCGTGATGCCGTAGAGCTCCAACTGGCGGCGCACCGCATCATCGAACTGAGGGTGGATGCCACCTTGGTCGATGATGGCCTGATAGGCCTCCTCTGCAAGCACAAGATTGCCTAAGTCAAAGAGGCTCTCTGCTAAGTACCACTCCGAGTCGGTGCGGTAGACGGACCCCTTCGTGAAAGCGTCGGCCTGGACCAGTGTGAAGAACTCTCGAGCGGCTTCGTCGTACTCGCCAACCATGTAGTTGTACACGGCATCTTCGAAGCGCGTCTTGGCCTCGGACCCGCCGATAAAGCCTGCACGCTGAGTCACGTCAGAGCTGACCCGGCTCACGCCAGCGTTTGTGCGAGAGAGAGTCTCCTCCACCCGCGTAAGGCGCTCCATGGTGGCCTGGTCGGCCGCGTGGGAGACGGGGGCGTAGAGGCTGAGGGACAGGGCGGAGAGCACCAGTCCAAACACGCCTACACCGTTCATGAGGCGCTCTCGCGCCGGCGTAAGGGGACTCATCTACTCCTCGGCGCTCGTGGCTTCGTCTCGCATGGAGATGGTCTGCAGTTCGTAGTCCACCGTGGGACGCTCGTCGTAGCGAACCCAGGGCCCCTTCTTCTCGTCCACGGTCACGCGGACCGCGGTTTGCTCGCCTTCGTCAGCGACAAAGGCGTAGTTGCTCGAGACTTTGAAGGTGTAGCCATCCACATAGTTAAAGACACCGTAGCCGTTGCCTTTGAGAACCATGTTGACGCTTAGAGTATGGCTGCCGGGCGGAATGGCTCCGTCCCAGATCTTCAACTCGGTGGCGTTGTCCAAGCTGCCCGTGGGGTCCTGCTTGGCAAAGATGGACTGGCCATCCAGGTAGTACGCTACCGACTCAACGGTGTAGCCGGGACCCAGATCGTTGACGTGGTAGACGGTGCTTCTTGCGCCCGTGCTGCCACCTTGGATCACAATCTCCCGAAGGAGCTGCAAGGTCGCCTTAGATCGGAAGACCTGCTCCTTAAGCGTGTTGACCTGCTCCTCCATCGTGCCCATGCGTCCATCAAAGTCGACGTCCACCTCGGCAGCAGGTGCAGTTTCAGCAGGGATTTCTTCCGCGGGTGCTTCTTGCCCAGCGCTCTCGCTGGACTCCTCAGCAGCCGAGTCGGCCTCTTGGGCCAAAACGAGGCCAGAGGCCCCCAGCATCGCAAGGATGCTCAATACTCGGAGGGAACGGTTCATCTGCAAGCTCCAGCCTCGGCAAACGGGTTGTCCCGGTTGGGTCTGGGCGCAAGACGCACCAAACCCTAGGGACAGTCATGACAGGTAGACCCTTCATACCGGGTCCAGAGAATCGGTGTCAACGAAAGGACCTTGAGACACAAGCATTTTCTATCTGCTCAAGGCTCAGTACTGGCCACGGTGGGCTCGGCCAAATCGAAGAGTGCATTGGCAAAGCGATCATGCGCAGAGCGCGCCTTTGCGATGGAATAGGGAAGGTCATTGACCAAGTAGGCAAAGGCATAACGCCGGCCGTCCCCAGCTCGAATGTAGCCAGTCAGGCAGTGGACACCATTTAGAGTTCCGGTCTTTCCCCGCACGCGACCGACGCGATCCGGTCCCTTGAAGCGGCTCCAGAGAGTCCCGTCCGTTCCACCGATGGCCAAGCTGGCCTCGTACTCGGCGCCCACCAGCTCATCGTGGGCCATATCGACCAGTACGGCGGTGAGGTGAGAAGGACGTAAGCGCAGATCGCGACTCAAACCCGATCCGTTGACCAGAGAGAACTCTTCGGCAGGGATTCCCAAGGAGCCCAGGTAGTCCCGGACCACCTCGACACCCGCAGCGGTGCTCCCCTCCCCCTTCACTTCGGCGCCAAGGGTCTTGAGCACCTGCTCAGCCATGAAGTTGTTGGAGTGCTTGTTGGTCGTGGCCAAAATCCGCGAGAGGGGCTCGGAGCGATGTTGGACAAGGATCTCTGCTCCGGAGTCCGGAACATCTCCCTCCAAGTACTTGCCGCGCACCTTCATGCCCTGGTCCTTGCACATTGAGGCAAAGGCCGCTGTGAAGTAGGCCTTGGCGTTGGGCACCGAGCGATAGTAGCGCTGCGCTCCTCCGTCCTGGGGCAGGGTGCCAGTGACCTTGTAGGTTGCCGAGGCCCCGGTCACGGTGCGCTCCATGTAAACCCGACGGCGGGTGCCATTGGCCCCAGTCAGCAGCTCAGACTCGGTCTTCAGGATGCCGGGCGCCTTGGTCTCCAACTCGACTACGGCGGGCCCCCCTACAACCGGTCCGGGACGCGCGATCACAGCGACGGTGTTGAAGTTCAAGCTCAGGGCCCCGAGGCTTGGGAAGTAGGCAGGACCATTCTCCATGTCCGCAGTCTTGGTCCAGCCAGGAACACCCCGCTCCGGGGTCATGTAGCTGTCGTCGAAGTAGATGTTACCGGTGACCTCGCTAAGGCCCTCCAGTTTCAGGTCGTAGACCATCTTCCAGAGGTCCTCGATCACGAAGGTCGGATCCCCCGTGCCGCGGATGTAGAGATCCCCCTTCAGCACGCCGTCACCAGTCAGTTCGCCATCCATCCAAACTTGGGTGGTGAAGCTGTAGCTTGGCCCCAGCTCCTTGAGCGCAGCCGCCGAGGTGACAGCCTTCATCGTGGAGGCGGGCGTCAGCGCAGCGTCCTCGCCGTGGGAGAAGACCTCCAGACCGGTCTCGACGTCCACAACTTGAAGGCCAACGGTGCTGTCTGAGAAGAGGCGGTCCTCGGTCAACGGACCCAAGAACTGCTCCAAGCTTGCGACGCTCGGGATGTCCGCCTGTGGGCTCAGAGGAGCCTGTGGCGCGAGAGGAGCCGTTGGAACGAGTGGAGCTTCCACTGGAACCGCGTCTTGGGCGCTCACCACACCTTCCGGCACGAGCGCAGCAAGACTCACGCTGACAGCGAGGACACCGAATACGCGCCAGAAGTTTGGAGAGAGCTTCTTGGCGGAGGCGCGGAGGAGGAGGATCGGCACGGCGTGGTCCGGGTTTCGCGGGTCTTGCTGTCTCTTGGACACCGGAGAAGGATCTTCGGGTCCAAAAAGGGCAGAACGCGGCATGGCTACAGGTGCACTACTCAAACACCTTTCGTGTGCATTCGCAACAACTTGAGTACAGAACAATATGTTGCTTCGACCCCCTCACTTGCACCGTCAAGTGTGCGATCCGGGAACCCCGAGCGCACCAAACAGTCCCCTCATGGGTCACAATGACATCGAAGTGGAGGGGCTGCCCCCCTCTTAGGAGACGGAATGCTGCTGCTCGCCCTTGGGCTCTCGCCCTCTTTCGCTCAGGATGCCAACCCAAAACTGGGACAAGAACGCTTCGCCGCGCCGGGCGCAAGCATGTCCGCAGAGAACAGCGCGGCGACCCCTTGGGTGAACCCGGCATTGATGGGCTTTGACCCCGATGCGACCCTCGGTGCATATTACCGCATGAACTACGGCAACCGGGCGCAAGAGGTGGCCCTATCGACCTCTGCCGGGGGGACTGGCGTTGGGCTGATGTATAAGACCGACGGGAATGGCGGTACCTGGTGGGGCCTAAACGGGGCGGCGTCCGTAGGGCTCCCGGGCCGTCTGCGTGCAGGCGCGAACGTGACCTGGAACCTTCCTGAACAGCAAGAGAACTTCGCAAGTTGGGACATCGGTGCCGGCTGGCGTCCCTTGCCCTTCATTGGCCTAGGCGGTGTTGTTCGGAACGTCGGAAACCCTGCGCCAAATTTAGGCGTCTGGACCCGCTATGGCGCGAGCGCCACCTTGCGCCCGGCCCGTGACGTGGTCGAGATTAGCTTTGATTATGAGTACAGCGACGCTGCGGCCATCCCCTACATCGGGGCAGACAACCAACACACCCTGAGCAGCGTGCTGCGCTTTCGCCCCACGAGCGGACTGGTCATCCGTGCGCAAGCCGACACCAACCCCGACTTTTCTCGGTGGACCGTTGGAGGCGGCCTGGAGGTCTACTTTGAAGGCTTAGGCGTCGGAGGCTTTGCCTCGCCGAGCGACGAGGCCTTTACTGGCTACGTGACCACAGGCCCCCTAGAAGAGAATCTCTTCGGCGCAGGCAAGGAAATTCCGGTCATCGGACTCGACAAGGCCTACCCCTATCAGCCCACTGCCGTCCTATTCGGCGGAGGTGCCGAGTCATACGTCCACCTCTTG
>JBLHMA010000204.1:0-9329 GCA_047621545.1 Cognaticolwellia sp.
CTTGAGCCGTTCGGTTTCTTCTGCTTCGAGCTGGGCAGCGCTCTCCGCCGCGACGCGTTTGTCTTCTACGCGCTCGGCTTCTACGCGCTCGGCTTCTACGCGCTCGGCCTCAACGCGCTCGGCTTCTATACCCGCGACGCGTTTGTTCTCGATGCGCTCGGCCTCAACGCGCTCGGTCTCAATGCGCTCGGTCTCAATGCGCGTGGCCTCAATGCGCGTGGCCTCAACGCGCTCGGCTTCTACGCGCTCGGCTTCTACCTCGTCGTCCCATTCTGCCAAGGCCAGAGAGGTGCTCTCCTCGCCCTCAATGTCCGCCTCGCCGAACTCTAGTACGAGCGCATCTTCTCTCGAAGGGTCCAGGCCAATACGTACCATCGCCGGCTCAGCTCTGGGCGAGCTCTCCGGTGTCGTCTCAGGGGTGACCTGGGCCAAAGCTTCGTCTTCTGCGGCCGCCGAGGTCACCTCGGGCACCTGTCGCTCGTGCCGGCTCTCACCCATCTCCGCCAGGGGCAATACCACCTTGCCTGGGCTGTCCAGCTGGGCTTGAGGCAGACCCTGCTCGCTCAGCCAAGCGCGCAGGGGGGCGTCGGGATCCGCGATCTGAGATCGTGCAAAGAGACTGGCCAGGGTCTGGCGGACGGCGCGGGCCGGGGACAGGCGCAGGCGCACGCGCTCTCGGAGCAGGCCGCGCAGGATGGTGCGTCCACTCCTGGCGTGTACGCCGTCTAAGGGAAGCTCGGTCCAATCTGGTGGCATCCACCCCAACATGTGGGCGATCACGTGTCCCAGAGCCAGGCAGTCGTCCGCCGGGGTGGGGCTGTGGCCTTCCACTCGGGTGAGTGGGTGGTGCAGAGCCGGAGCGATCCGCAGCCGACCCAGAGCGTCAAATCCCACGCTGTCTGGGTGCAGGTGCCCGTGCACAACTTGATTGTCATGCACCCGATCGAGGGCTTCTGCCAGCCGCAAAGCGATGGCAAATGCAGCCGGCGCAGGCAAAGGCTTGGTATCGGCCAAGGTAAAGAGCAGCCGCTCTGGGAGGTGCACGTAGGTGCGTTCGGGGCCTTGCTCGATGCGCAGTGGCATGAAGGGGCCGCCCCATACCAGGGCCTCTGCGCGCTCCGCCAGAGCTTGGTGTCCTATGAGGAGTTGCCCGTTGAGCAGCGGATCTTCGACGTCAAAGCGACGCACGCCCGGCGCAGTGCTGGGCAGGGGTCGCTCGGTGCTCAGGGTGGGCAGAGGCGGCCGCATGCTTCCTTTTTGAGGTCGTGTGGGGAGTATAGCGGTGGTCCATGCTCCGCGCACAAGGCCGAGCACTGGCTTGATAGGGCTGGGGGCACCCGTTAGTCGGGCGGCCTATCAAAGCTGCCCCGTATGGGGCAGGGAGCCAGATCTCATGAAGCGCGTTGTCACAGCGATCCAGAAAGGGCGCTGCGTACTGATCGCAGGAAGCCGTGTCCAGAGCGAGCCTGCATCCCGTGCGGCTCTGGCCGAGCGTCCAGGTCTGCCTATCCACCACTTGGGCGCTCGCGATCTGAACGCCGACGATTTGGCGGCCGTAATCGGCCGCCAGGGCGGTCTGCTGGTGTTGGTGGAGCCCGACGCTCTCGCCGACGGCCACGCTCTAGAGCAGCTGGCCAGCGTCCTGAAGAAGTCCAAGGCCAAGCCCAATGTGCTGTTGGTTGCGCCTATCTTCAACCCCTTCGGTTTGCCGATCGCCCTGCGCCTGATGCGCGTTGAGCACGAAAAGGCCAAGGCGTCTGATCTCTTGGGTGCCCTGCCCACTTCGGCCCCGCAGGGTGAGGCGGCGGCCGCTGCCCCGGCCAAGAAGAAGAAGAGTTCGGGTGCTCCCCGTCCGGTCCTGGTGGGCCGCGAGGAGGAGAAGGTGGCTCTCGCCGAGGCGCTGATCGCCGGTGGCCCTGTGTTGCTTCATGGCGCCTCTGGTGTTGGCCGCAGCTGGCTGCTCTCCGAGGTGCTCAGCGAGCAGGAGGGCCTGACCCAGGTCTTCAACTACAGCCTTCGCCGGGACGCAGGCTTTGACGGCCTGAGTGCTTTGATCGCCGACGCCCTGGGCGATGACGAGATGAAGAAGGCCTTCCAGGAGCAGAGCCACGAGAGCCCTGCTGCTGCCGTCGACGCTCTGATCGCTGCTTTGAGCACCGAGTCCGCCAAGGGCCAGGTGATCACCCTGC
Organism: Cognaticolwellia sp.; assembly: GCA_047621545.1. Taxonomy (GTDB): domain Bacteria; phylum Myxococcota_A; class UBA796; order UBA796; family CAJQPC01; genus CAJQPC01. The sequence continues at coordinate 2,190 of JBLHMA010000204.1, forward strand.
GCGGGATCGAGGGCACGCTGTACCGCGACGGATCCATGGCCCGCTCGGACCGCTTGGGCATGTTGGTTCAAGCCCTGCTCACCCGCCCGGGTCAGACCGCCTCCGTGGTTATGATCAGCGCTCAGGCACCCCGTATTCACGGCGTGGCCGAGGTCGTGCAGACCGTACAGATCGCCGGCATCAAGGGCCGCGAGGTTTACGGCATCTTCGAGGCGTACCATGCTGAAGAAGTGCCCCGGGACAAGATGGGCGAAGTGCACAACCAGACCGCTGGCCATCCGATGGGCGTTCGCGCCTATGCCGTTCGCTGGCGGGACTCCGAGCAGCGAGAGAAGGTCTTCGAGGACAAGAAGTTCCTCAAGATGGTGCAGGCCGAGAACACCGAGGTGCTTCAGCGCCACCTGATCCGTCGGGTGGAGAAGCTCTCCCCGGTCCTGAAGAAGGCTCTGTTCTTGATCGGCCACAGCCCAGTGGGCTTGACCGGACAAGAGCTCTCCAGCGTAGAGATCAGCCGCGAGAGCCGCGTGCAGCTCACCCGCCTGGGTTTGGTCGAGGTTAGCCTGCACGGTGATCCCCGCATCTACAGCTTGCACCCCGTGATCGCGCGTGGCCTGCCCCTACGGGACTTGGCCGACTTTGACACCATGGAGCAGGTGGCCCGCTTGATCGCGGGCCGTGTTGCGAGCCTCAGCGGTGCCCACAAGCTGGCGCTCTCCCTGGAGATCAACCGCACGCTGGTTGCCGCCCGTCGGGAACGCAGCCGGCGTGAGCTGGACTACCTGGATCAGGCCGGCATGCTCGACAGCGTCCTGGGATTGATCCGTGGCCGTACTCCGCGCCTGGAGATGGCCCTGCAGCGGGTCAATCAGCTGCTCAAGCAGAGCCCCAAGCACCCAGAACTGCTCTTGGCCAAGGCCGAGGTTCTGGGCGCTCTGGATGGCGATGCCGAAGAGATCGAGAAGCAGATCCACCACGCCCAAGAGGTGGCTCCTACCCCCGAGGCCTACCACTTTGAGGCGACTTGGCGCTTGCGTCGCCGTCGCAAGGGCGACCAGGGTCGGGCCACCGACGCTCTGACTCGCGGACGCGTTGCTTTCCCCTTGGAGAGCAGCCTGGCCCGTCGTTTGGGAGCGGTCTTGGCCGAGCAGCGCCAGTGGGAACAGGCTGAGATCGTTCTTCGCGAGAGCATTGAGCTAGATGCCTCCCAGCCCGAGGCCTACTCTCGCCTGGGCGAGGTGCTCTCTGCGCAAGGTTCCGAGCGCTACGGCGATGCCGCCAATGCCATCCGCTACGCCCTGGAGCTTGAGCCCGGTCGGGAGGTGCACCAGCGTCGTCTTGCCCGTTTGCTGCGTCAGCAGTCCCTGATCGTGGAGAGCGGCCGTGAGGCTCTGATCACGGAGGCGAAGGAGCTGCTGGAGGCTAGCCTGAAGGGCGGCGTGAAGGGGCACGAGCCCTACCTGGAGCTCGCCGAGCTGCTCTTGGACACCGAGGGCGATGTCGAGCGTGCCACCTGGGCTGCTCGCAAGGCCCAGAAGTCCGCTGGTAAGAAGAACGTGGAGGTCGAGATCGCTTTGGCTCGCGTAGATACCCGAAGCGGTCGCTTGTCCGACGCTGAGCGGCGCCTGGCCCGTGCGGTGACGTCCAAGGCACACGAGGCCGAGGCGCGTGGCGCGATGGGCGAGCTGCTCTTCGCCCGCGGCAAGGTCTTTGCCTCGCACCAAGAGCTCTCCCTGGCTCTGAAGCTGGCCACTGCCGGAAGCGCCACGCAGATTCGGCTGAAGCAGCAGGCTGCCAAGCTTGAGACCTTGATCGCCAGCGGTCAGGCCGTGGAGATCGAGAAGGCTGCTGAGGACGCAGCAGCCCATGCGGTCAAGGCTGCCGAGGCTGCCAAGATTGCTCAGGCTGAAGTCAAGATGACCTCGGACCGCGGCAACACCGTTGTGCGCCGCAAGGGCGAGGCTGCTCCGGTTCCTGCCGAGGGAGAGGCTGCACAGGCCCTTCCCCACTTGGCTGCCGCCGGTGCTGGTGCTCCAGCATCGGTAGTCGCTGCTCCAGCACCGGTAGTCGCTGCTCCAGCACCGGTAGTCGCTGCTCCAGCACCGGTAGTCGCTGCTCCAGCACCCGCAGTGGCTGCTGCTGCTCCCGCAGTGGCTGCTGTTGCTCCCGCAGTGGCCCCGGCGCCCCTTCCGGTAGCAGAGGCCGAGCCTGCCGCTGCCGAGCCTGCCGCTGCCGAGCCTGCCGCTGCCGAGCCTGCCGCGACAGAAGCCGACAAGCCTGCCGCCGAGTAGTCACCTTCGGGTGTCTCAGGTCTCCCCAAGCCGGGGAGGCCTCGGTTCGGTCAGGTTCCGGTCCTTTCTGAAAGACTTGGTAGGGCCTCTTGGACTGATTGCTCTAGTGGCGTAGCCCATCGGAAGGGGACCTGTCCTCGGCTTCCTCTTCAACCTGGAGCAAGGCCTGGACCCTGGCCATGAAGGTCTTCAGGTCCCAGGGCTTCTCGAGCACAGCCACGCGGTGCTGGTCTTCCAAGTCTCGGGCATCGGAGGCCGTACAAACCAGCACTGGGAGGTGCGGGTGGTTCTGCCGTATTCGGGCCAAAACCTGCCGACCATCCATACGTGGCATCGCCAAGTCCAAAACCATTAAGGTGGGAGGACCATGCTCGGCGATGTTCTCGATCGCCTCGATCCCGTCCGCGGCCGTGCGCACCATGTAGCCGAGCTTGCGTAGGGGGCGGCTGATCGCGTTCCGGATCTGGCGCTCGTCGTCGACTACGAGGATCTCGGGTTGTGCGACCAGGTGAAGCATCAAATGTAGTCCATTTGCAAGTCCTTGCTTTTTACTATTTGTGCCTCCCGGTGCACATGAGGGTTAGTACGGCCTTTATGTCTGAGCCAAGTCTTACACCTACCCGCTACGACGCCGTTCCCTACATTGGAGGTACTTTCCAGGAGAGTCATCCCGAGCACCTTGCGGCTCTGGCGCGGCTGTTTGGAATGGCAGCACCCGACCCGGCCACGGCTCGGATTCTGGAGATCGGTTGTGCCCACGGGTCCAACCTCCTGGGCATCGCCCAAGCCTACCCCCAGGCCACCATCCTGGGCATCGATGCCTCGGAAGTGCAGATCCAAACCGGCAAGAAGACCATCGCTGAGCTGGGCTATAAGAACTTGGAGCTGCGGTTTCAGTCGGTCACCGACTTGGACGAGGGGCCTTGGGACTATGTGATCTGCCACGGCGTCTACTCCTGGGTTCCGCCGGAAGTGCAGCAGGCAATCATGGACGTGATCGCCAAGCACCTGTCCCCGACCGGGGTGGCCTACATCTCCTACAACGTGCTTCCCGGCTGGCATGGGCGAATGCATGTGCGCGACCTGATGCTCTTTCACGCTGCGCTCTTTGAGAGCTCGGAGGATCAGATCGGCCAGGCCCGAGCCATCCTGGGCATGCTCACGCGGGCTGTAGGCGAGAAGGAAGGCGGCGGAGCCTACGGCGAGGCCACACGCATGCTGCAGAAGAGCCTGGGTAACCAGTACGACAGCTACCTCTTCCACGAGTACCTGAGCCCCTACAACGAGCCCATCTACTTCCAGGAGTTCGCCCGTCGGGTCGACGCTGTGGACATGCAGTACATGGGCGACGGCGAGTTCTCCAGCATGCTCGTGAGCAACTTCCCGCCGGCCATCGCCGAGGAAGTCTCCGTGGTCGCCCAGGACCTGATCCGCACCGAGCAGTACATGGACTATCTGCGCAACCGCGGCTTTAGGAAGAGCTTGATCTGCCACAAAGAGGCGGAGCTGGACCGGTCTCTGACCTGGGAGGACCTGAAGAATCTTCGGGTGCGTGCGCTCTTCAAACCCGACCCCAAGGCCGAGCTCTGGGAGCTCAATGATGAGAGCCTGGGCGCCTGGATCCGGAACGAGGTGCCCCTCAAGGTAGGCACCCCCTTGCTCAAGGCCATGCTGCACACCCTGGAGCAGAACCGCCCCGGCTCTATGGGGCTTGACGAGCTTGTGGCCGCATCACAGGCCCTGATAGACCTGGATCCCAGCGAGCACGACACGGAGGAGTGCGCGACCAACTTGCTCGCCTGTTTTGCCAAGGATCTCATCGAGGTGCGCATCCACCCCGTGCCCTGGGCCACGAAGATCAGCGAAAAGCCAGAGGCATGGATCCACGCCCGAGGGCAGGCTGACGATGGCCTTGTGGTGACCTCGCTGATGCACACCAGTGTTCGCCTGGACGAGTTTGACCGGGTCCTGCTCCCGCTACTCGATGGCACGCGGGACCTGCATGCTCTGGCCCTCGCTGCATCTGAGACCATGAGCCCCGAGCAGTTCAGCATTCAGTGGACCGGTCCGGATCTCGCCGGCTCACCCATGCTGATCGAGCTGCTCAAGCCGGGCATTCAAGAGCAGTTGGAGCGGATTCTGAGACTGGGACTGTTGGTGGGGTGATACGCTGCATATCCGGTGCTTTTCCGGGGGTTTTCGTAGACGGGTTTAGGCGCATCGGGTAGCCTTTGGCGGTAGACAGGACGCACTCAATGCTTGGTACCCTTGCCCTTCTCGCCGTTTCGGCGCAGGCGGGTACCCCACGGACCCTCCGCACGCACGACGCAAATCCGAGCTGCCAAGATCCCAGACACTTGCAGTGTCCAGGTGGATGTGGACTTTGCCTCTGCGTCGGCGACGGCCTTCACGCCTGGAACCGGAACGGTCGCGCTACAACAAGATACCGGGGGTAACGCCTGGAAGAACAGTGGACGCTTGGACGCGTACAGCGCTTGGTTCCCGCTTCCTGCGACGTGGGCGAACTTCGAGACGGTGGACACCGCCTTTGTCAGCATCCTATCAGACTGCACTGGAAATGGAGAATTCGTCCTGGACAACCCCAGCGTCTACCAGTATCTGCCCCAGGTTGACTTCCCTTACTCCTATCAGGAGCAGAGCTTGCCGGACTTCACTGGTACCGGTAGCGAGGACATCTGGAATGATGTCTGCAATGCAACGCCTGGTAGCTCGCCTTGTCAAAACAGCTACACCTTCTCTTGGAACTGAGTGATGCTTCTTCTTCTCCCTTTTCTCGCCTGTCGCCAGCCCCCGTGCGCTTCGCAGTCCGGCTACTTGGACTTGGACGGCGACGGTTATGGCGATCAGGCCTTTGATGGCTGTGATGTACCGGAGACCTTTGTCGCGCTGGATGGAGACTGTGACGACCAGGACTCGCGGATACACCCCGATGCGGTCGAGCTCTGCGATGGCGTTGATCTAAACTGTGATGGTCAGGCTGAGATTCTGAACTGGTGGGTGGATGTTGACCAGGACGGCTTTGGCGCAGGGCTTGCAATCAGCGACTGCACGCAACCTGCCGGCTACAGCGCTACCCCCGGCGACTGCGACGACGCCGACCCCTCAGCGTGGCCGGGCGCGCCCGAGACCTGGTACGACGACATTGACCAGGACTGTGATGGCGGAGACGATTGGGACCAAGACGGGGACGGAAGCCCCTATCCTTCAGACTGCGATGACACCGACCCCTCAAGAGCCCCTACTCTGTATGAGATCTGTGAGACCGGTGTCGATGAGGACTGCAATGGGCTTGTGGACGAGGACTGCCAGTTCTTTGGGGGGGTGGCGCCAGGAGGGGCTTACATGCAGGTGAATGGTTTGGCGCCTTCGGAGTGGGGGGAGCACCAGCACACTGGCGATACGGTTATTGCTTTGCCGGATATGGATGACGACGGACTCGGTGATGTTGGTGTGTGTTCGAGTACGAACTATAATGGAGGATTCCATGTCTTCGGCAGCGCGAGTGCAGGAGGAGAGGTCGATCTGCACTCTGCTGTCTTAAGTCTTGAAGAGACGTGCACGAATAGCAAACAAGTGCCACGATACTTGTCACAGGGGTTTCCTGAGGGATTTGGAGTGTTGTTATTTGGAGCTACTCTATACTCGGTAGATTCTTTGGCAGGTGGGCCGCTCGTGGAGGGCTATGGAAGCAAATCCGTGCTAAATGTCGTGGACCTGCTGAACGATGGAACGAGGGGACTCCTGTATAAGACCGGTGAGGTTAGCCGGAGTGTCTATGGAATTCCTGGGCCGTTGACTGACTTGGATTCCGATCAGGATTGGCGGCAAGGAGCCCTATGGTCCTACTACTCGGATGGGCAGGTACGGATAGAGACTGCTGACGTGATGAATACTGGCGTTGCCCAGGCTGTCATCTTGGAGTCTACTGAAACGCGCGTTGAACTCTATGTTGCGGATCCGGAGGGCCTTGGACAGGGCCTTTCAGTGGCAGATCCAGGATTGTTCACCGATCTTGGTGAATACCTGTATTCGGCGGACCAGTTGCTCCTTTATGAAGATGATCTTGGCGCGCCCCTTCGGCTTGCCGTCGGGGGAGTTGGCTTGGAAGGCCGCGATACAGTCCTTGTCCTCGATGTCCACTATGCGGAAGGGGTTGGTGGGGAGATATCTGTAGCAGCAGGGCTCTCTTTTGATAGTCCACGCTTTGGTACTCGACCGAGCGGAGATCTGGCCTTCGGGGATTTCAATGGGGACGGATTCGTGGATCTTGCCTGGGGTGAGTCAGGTCAGGACAATGCGGGTGTGGTCTACCTTGTTCTCGGTCCTCTCCAAGGCACCTACACCTCTGCCGACGCCCACGGCTGGCTCACCCGCGGCCAAGCGTCCTACGACACCTGCGAGGAAGCCAACACCCCCAGTTGCCAACACTTTGGTGCATACTTCGGTGCTTCCTTGGCCACGCTCGACCACAACGGCGACGGCATCGACGATCTCCTCATCGGCGCCCCCTTCTACGAGACCGAATCTCCCAAACACGGCCCCGGCGCTGTCTTCCTCTTCCTGGGCGCAGAGGGCAGCCCATGGTAGCGCTTCTCCTGCTGCTGGGTTGTGCTCAAGAGGCTTGGGAACAAGGCACTTGGGTCGAGACCCACCGCATCGCCGCGGATGGCACCCAGACGGGCAGCGCGGGCACCGGTGGGACGCTGCGCATCGACGGGGACACCTGCCAGCTTGGTCAGGGAGAGCCCGTGCCGTGCTCCAGCACCGGCAGCGGTGACACCCGCTCCCTCAGCCTGGTTCGCGGCGGGCCACGCACCTGGACCCTGGAGCG
>JBLHMA010000205.1:0-9301 GCA_047621545.1 Cognaticolwellia sp.
AACTGTCACAACAGCATGGATCCCATCGCCAGCTACCTGTTTGGATTCTTCAGTTACGACCCGGCCAACCCGCTGGAGGTCGTCGAGTACCACCCCGAGCGAGAGCTCTTGTGGAAGGAGTACATCGGCACCCAGCCAGCTTGGTACGGAGAGCCGGGACACAACCTGACCGACTTGGGCCAGCAGATCGCGGGTGACCCACGCTTTGTGGAGTGCGCGGTGGAGCAGGCTTGGGAGAGCAGCATGCGGCGTGAAGCCCTGCCCAGCGACGCGGACGCCTTGACTGCGCATCGGGAGGCTTTCTTGGCGGGTGAGCTGACTTGGAAGGCCCTCATGGCCTCGATCGTGAGTGATCCGCTCTACCAGGCGGCTGGGGACCAGAGCGGCGGTGTCGCCAAGAAGATGGCCACACCGGACTTGCTCTCCTCCCAGATCAAGGACCTGACCGGATTCACCTGGAGCTACGATGGATACGACCTGATGCGTACGGACCGGGTGGGCTTCCGTCTGCTCGCTGGTGGGGCGGATGGCTCGAACGTGACCCAGAGCGCCAGCGGTCCCAACGCTACCATCGTCCTGGTGCAGGAGCGGCTGGCCCAGGCCTCCGCTTGGTACGCAGCCGGTGCCGATGCCACAGGGGAGGGACCCGAGCTGTTCACCGAGGTGGACTTCTCGGAGGTTGATAGCTCGGATCCGGCCATGGCGGCCCAGGTGCAGGCGCTGCACTTCCGAATCTTTGGAACCCGCATCGCGGCCGATGGCCCGGAGGTCCAGGCCAACTTGGCCCTCTGGCAGGACCTATATGACTTGAACCAAGACCCCATCGCGGCGTGGGCTGGCGTGCTCAGCGTGCTGCTCCGCGACCCTGACCTTCTGTTGTACTGAGGCCCCAATGACCACACGACGCACTCTGCTCAAAGCAACCGGCGCCGGGCTCTTGGCCTTTGGCGCACCCATCCCATTCGGGCTGCGCAGCGGCCTGGCTTCGGCGAACCCCCTTACAGACGGAAAGCTCAAGTTCCTCTTTGTGTTCAACAGCGGCGGCTGGGACCCCACCCGGGTCTTCGTCGATGGTTTTGACAACGCAGCCATCGACATGGAGGCGGGTGCCGAGCGCAGCCAAGCGGGGGACCTGAACTACGTCGCCCACCCCAACCGTCCCAGCGTGGATGCCTTCTTCCAGGCTTGGGGCGAGCGCACCGCGGTGTGCAACGGCATGCTGGTCCGCTCCATCGCCCATGAGATCTGCACAGTGCTCGCGATGACCGGAGACAGCTCGGGTACCCGGCCAGACTGGCCGGCCATCTTGGCCAACGAGATGCGGGAGGAGTTCATCATTCCCCATGTGGTCTTGGATGGGCCCTCCTTCCCAGGAGACCTGGGGGTGGCGGTCGCCCGCGCAGGAGGACAAGGTCAGCTGGATGCGCTCATCGACGGCTCGGCGATAGACGTCTCTGCCATGGCAGCAGGCGGGCCCTCTCATCCAGCCGAGGGCATCATGGATGCCTACATGCTGCGTCGCACCCAAGCGGTCGCCGCTGGTGCCTCAAGCGTGGCCCACGCCCAGCTGAGTGGCGACTTATCCCACGCAGTGGAGCAGGCTCGTGCGCTCAAGGACCTGCGCTATGTGATGGACTTCTCGGTCGGAAGCACTCTGGGGAGCCAGGCCCAGGTCGCCGCCGACCTGCTCTCATTGGGGGTGGCCCGCTGTGTGACCTTGCGGCAGGCGGCGTCTTGGGACACCCATGCCGACAATGACAACCTGCAGTCCCCCCTGTGGGAGAGCCTCTTCGACGGCCTGAACCAGCTGATGAGCGTGCTCCAGACCACTCCGGGTGAGCTCGCGCCTACCTTGGCGGACGAGACCGTGGTGGTGGTGCTCTCTGAGATGGGCCGCACGCCGCAGCTCAACGGCTTTGATGGCAAGGACCACTGGCCCTACACCAGCGCCATGCTCATCGGTCCAAGAGTGCAGGGTGGTCGGGTGTATGGAGGATTGGACAGCCAAGTCTATGGCCTGCCCATCGATCCCATCTCCGGTGACAGCGGGGGAGAGCAGCTCTTCTCGGCCGAGGCCCTTGGAGCCACTCTCTTGGCCATGGCCGATGTGGATCCCGGCCCCTACGTCCAGGGTGTGAGCCCCATCATGGGGATGCTGACATGAGCGTGCTCTTGCTTCTCCTGGCCTGCGCCGACGCGGAAAATGACACCGCTTTGGACCCCCTCTGTGACCAGGCTCCGGTGACGAGCTACGAAAACTTTGGCCAGGGCTTCATGCTCCAGAACTGCCAGAGCTGTCACGCCAGCAGCTCAGAGAATCGCTACGATGCCCCCCCAGAAATCACCTTCGATGGCCAGGAGCAGGTGCTGGAGCAAGCCGAGCGCATCCTGGCGCGTGCAGCTGGAGAACAGCCCACCATGCCGCCTCAGGGCGGCGTGGGGGAGGCGGACCGGCTTCGTCTGGAGCAGTGGCTGTCGTGTGAGTAGGCAGTGTGGGAGTTGGCGCCGTGCGAGTAGCGGCTCAGCGCGCTGAGAGCCCTTGAGCCAGCGCATCAAAGACAATGCGCACTCTGCGGCTGGTCCGAACCTCGCGGTGGGTGACCAGCCACATAGGCAGTGGAATGCCGCTGAAATCCTTGAGCGCAGGCCGCATGAGTGGGTCGGCCTCTCCGACCTGGTCCATGACCAAGCAGACGCCTAGGCCCTGCCGAGCCATCTGCCACTGCACCAGATGGTCGTCGGTCACCAGGACGAAGTTGTCCTCGCTGACGGGGAGCCCCAAGGCGTGCAGGCCCTGGATCATGCGCACCTGATTCTCAAAGCCCAGAACCTTGACCTGGGCGAAATCGGCCGGTGCCATAGCCCCTCCAAAGGACGCCAGGTACTGCACGGATGCGTAGGGCTGGGCACTGGCGTCGGTGAGCCGCTTGGCGACCAACTCAGGTTGATCTGGCATGCCATTCCGGATGGCGATGTCGGCCTCGCGTCTGCGCAGATCCTGGACGGTGTTGCTCGCGGCGATCTCAATGCGAATGCCGGGGTGGGTCCGCTGCAGCGTTCGTATGATTGGGGGCAGCAAGTAGGCCGAGATCAGCTGGCTGGCGGTGATGCGTACGGTGCCGTCTACCCGGGTGGTCTGGCCGCTCGCGGTGAGCGAGAGGGAGGTAGCGGCCACCCCCATGGCCCGGGCGTGTTCAAGCAGCTCCAGGCCAGACTCTGTGAGCTGAAGAGAGCTGCCTACGCGCTCAAAGAGCGTGACCTCGAGCTCGGACTCCAAGGCGCTGACCTGTCGGCCGACGGTAGGCTGTGTGAGCCCCAGGGAGCGGCCAGCCGCAGAGAAGCTTCCTTCTTCGGCCGTGACCAAAAAGGCCCGAACCCGGTTCCAGTCGAAAGCTACGCTGCGCCAATCCATACACAAATGCATAGCACGACGGCGAATTCAGGTCGTCAGCCTGCGTTGTAGAAGACCAAGGCAGTGCCGGCAGCCGATGCGCCAAGGGCAGCGACCAGCATGGGGACGATGATGTTCCCCGTCTTGGGCTCAGTCCAGCTGTCATCCGGGTTCGCCGGATCGTAGAAAACGAGCAGCGTTCCGGCCTGGTAGCCAGCGCAGGCCCGCTCGGCCGTGTAGCGGTCCAGGCGCTGGGTGGTGCTTCCACTGTGGGATTGACCGTCCACCTCGAAGCTGTAGGCGACTCGGACTTCGCAGTGGTCATCCGTGGGCGCGTCTTCGCTCAGCTCGAAGTCGTTGACGGTGCCAACCGCACCCGCTTCGTTGGCGCGTCCGCGCCCGTCGCGGATCGCCATCCCCAGACCCCAAAAGAGGCCCAGGGATCCCAGGATAATCACGGCGAGAAGCATGCCGTCAGCGACCACCAGCCATCAGGCCTGGAGGACACTCTGGCGTAGCGTTCACGCGGTAGTAGCCCACCTCGTCGGCCCAGATCTCGCCCTCGTAAGGCCAGGACACGTAGCCCTTGCGCACGCGCTCGCTGCGCTTGACCTTCTTCTCGGCGTCCGGAATCTGGCCGGTGATGCTGGCCTGCTCGTACAGCTTGGTCTCCAAGCGCAGCATGTCCAGCTTGGCGATCTCGGTGTCGGTCAGCATGCTTGTGAGTTCGTCAGCACGTCCTTGCACCTGGGACTTGATGCGTCCGCCATGCAGCGCGATGAGCTCGTCATGTCGGGTCTGCACCATGCCCGAGGCCAGGTCGACCCAGTTGCCGCTCTTGCTAGCCAACAGACCGAGTTCTTCCTTGGCCACATCTACGGACTCGGTGGCCTCGATGAATGACTTGTCGTAGGGCACGTCCCGGAGGGCCATCTCAGAGAGCTCGGACTCTCCCTTTTCCACGTAGCTTCGGGCATCCGTGAACACAGCGCTGGCGTCCATGCCTGAGACGGTGCTCTGCAGCTCGTCCCGAACAGGGGTCCAGGTGGTCTGGAAGTCCTCGATTTGTGCGCTGGCGTCTGGGAACTTGCAGAGCAAGAACAAGCTGTAGGTACGCAGAAGCTGGGCTTCTGGGAAGTACCAGTTGTCGTAGAAGGGCGTGATGTGGGTATGCAGGATGCCCAGTGCGCCGTTTATGTCCTGGATGCGGAAGTGGGCCCAGGCGCGCTCAAATTGGGCCTCTGGCCACCAGTGGCTCTCCCGGCTGACCTTGGCGTAGAACTCAATGGCCTTGGGATAGTTGCCCGCAGCGTAGTAGGTCCGGCCCAGGTTCAGATTCACCGTATCCAGCAACTCAAGGTCGTCGCCAACCATGGCTTGGGCGGTGAGCAGAGCGGCCATCGCGTCGTTGTAGCGGCCCTGCTGGGTGAGGATGACGCCCTTGAGCGCCATTGCCTTGCCCATGTCCGGACCGTCATTCTGGACCAGCGTGAGGATGCCCAGCGCTGTGGAGTAGTTCCTCTGGCCGTAGGAGCCGCGGGCGCCCAGGTAGGCCATATGCGAGCGAGTGGGCTTGTCGGCCTTGAAGCCGATGTTGGCCGCAAAGGTACGCTCGAGCAGCGCTTGGTCTCCGTGGCGCCCTTCCAAGGCCAAGAAGGCGGTGACCACCTCGGCGCTTGTGGCCTCGGGGTCCAGCTGCATGCCCTTGCTCCAGGCCAGAGCGCCAGCATAGGGCAGGCCTTCTTTCTCCAAGAGACCGCCTAGGCGAATGTAGGCCTGTCCGTGACAGCCCACCATCTCTGGGTCTTTCAGGACTACGGCTAGAGCGTCCATCGCCTCGGGTACGTTTCCGGCCGCGACGCCGGACACGAAGGGGGTGAACACTTCCAGGGTGTCCTCGCACAGGGGAGGCTCTTGCCCGTCCGTGTTCGAGGCACTCTTGCTCTGCGCAGCTGAGAGGCTGGGCAGCAAACAGATCGCTCCGACCAGAGCGAAGATGCGCAGGCCGCGGCGACTCACGATGGTTCCCCGAGCTTGGCAAAGCCGATGTGGATGCCAACGTTCTGCTTGAGGGCCCGGGTGCCCGACTGCTGGCGGTTTTGCACCTGCACGTCGTCACGGACCTCGATCCGGATGGCGGTGTTGTCACCCCGCCAGACCTTCATGCCCACGCCGATGCCTACGGTCGGTGAGAAGGCCAGATACTTCTCACCCCAAGCCAGCTGCTCCACAGTGACACCGCCAACGATGGGCATGTAGATGTCGTAGTGGTAGATGCGCTCCCCTTGGAAGTTCATCTTGGCGTAGATGGGAGACCAGACCACGCCTCCGGTCAGGCTGCCCAGGTAGCGGTAGGCCTCTGGGGCGACGCCGTACGCCACCCCGGCCAGGGTCTTGTAGGCCGCATTGGTCAAGCCGTAGCCCACACCCAGCTGTGCCTCCCAACCCAGGTTCTCGGACATGTGCTTGCCGTAGGTGGCCTGCAGCTTGGGGGCGGTCATGTAGGGGTCGAATGCCACAACACCCAGTGACATGGACAGCTCGGAGCGGTCGGTCTTGGGGTACAGCAGCTTCTGGACGACCTGGATTTCCTCATTTTTGAGGGTACCCAGGTCGACGGTCTCTTGAGCCATTGCGGGCGAGGCAGCCAGCGCAGCGATCAGCATATTCATGTTGTGCAACTCAGAAAGGCAGGGTGCGTGGCTGGCCCTCGAGGGGCTTGTAGAAGATATCGACGTCGTCGCCGTAGTCGGGCACGGCTGAACCGTAGAAGCGCACGGAGTTCTCCGAGCGGTCGTACTGCCAGCAGTCACAGGTCGGGTCGGTCTCGCCATCCGGGATGTCTTCCGGGTTGGCCATCTCGATCGCTTCGCCGTCGACGTACACCGCCAGAGTGTCCACGTCGGGCACACTCTGTAGTGGGAAGCTCAGGAGCAGCTGGTTGAGCAGCGCGCCCAGGTCTTCCAGGTAGGACGAGAAGTCTGCGACTTGGCAGTCTCCGCCGGCGCCGGGCTCGGAGATGACGCGGTAAAAGCCACCGCTCTCCTCGGCTATGCTCCGTAAGCGTTCCACACCGGCGCTTGCACCACCCTGACAGGTGTCGGGGTTGGGGCCGATGATGGCGAAGCGGTAGCGGATGTTGAAGCGATCCATCAAGTCCATGTAGGTCTCGGGCACCTCATCGCCCAAGAGCTGGCGTCGGGAGCCGTCTCCCTCGTCACTCACGATCACGAAGATCACCGTGGAGTCGGGACGCAGCCACTCAGCCGTGTTGATGTGGCCATCGTTGAGCGGAGAGAGCTCGTTGGTGCACTCGTCGGGGGCTGTGTCAGCGTCCACCGCGCGGCAGGTGGCCAAGAAGGCCGACTCGAGGGGCTCCTCGGTGCCAGAGCCACAGTGTCCGGTCCAGGCGTTGACCCCGCCGCAGAGGCAGTCCAAGTAGTCCAGGCTGATGAGCTCGGGGGTCTCCGGAAGGCTACCGTCTTCCGGGCACTCAAAGCTGGGCTCCGGATCTATGAATGCCTCGTTCCAGCAGGTGGCCTCGCACAACAGGTTGCGCTGGAAGGTGCCGGCGATGTCTCGGTCCGTGTCTTCGATCACGCGGGGATCGCCAACAAGCTCTCCGGCCACGCCTGGCGGGGTGTTGCCGGGATCCGACGCCGAGGTCGTGGTGACCGCCAGGCCGTAGTCCAGAAAGGCACCGCGCTGGCTGGTGTACTGAATGTAAGCATCCAGCGCCTCCGAGCTGGAGCCTTCCGGGAGCGCGCCCTCCGTGGTCAGCGTGTCGATGAACACGCCAAAGTTCTGGGCCAGAGCGGTGGCTTCTTCTTCCATCGAAGGGGAGTTGTCGATGATGAAGACAAGGTCCGCATCGTTGCTAAAGCTCGCTTGCTCGTAGCCCGCGAGGCGGAACATCTCGTAGCTGTTGCACCCGACCATGGTCAGGGGCAGAAGCATGCTCGCGAGCAACCAATGGTTTCGTCGCATGGGGATCCTCGGAGCGGCCGGATTCGGCCCCAACAGCGCGAAGCATAGGGGAGGCCAGGGTGCGGTGCAAGGGAGTGGGCATACCCTTACGGGCTTTTGGCCAGCCCTCAACAAGCTCTGATCCTTTGCCGAAGAGTGATGGACTGGAGGCCAGCCTAATGAGTGCAGCCCTAAAGCTCTCCGAACGCCGTGTTGTTGCGCGTCTACCGATTCGCGTCATGGTCGAGTACGGAGCTATCGAGGACTTCCTGATCGACTACACGGCGAACGTCTCTCTGGGCGGGATCTTCATCCAGACCGAAGAGCCAATGGCCGTGGGGACCACCTTCAAGCTGCGCTTGAGTATTCCCACCCGTCAGCGGCCCATCGACACGGTAGGTGTGGTGCGTTGGACCGTGCCTCCGGACGAGGCAGGACCCCTGATCCCAGGAATGGGCGTGCAGTTCGACGAGCTCAATCCCATGGATTTGCGCGCTGTCCACCGGCTCTTGGCCGCATGGGAGGACGGCGCACTGCCCGAGTGAGAGCAGCAGCCGAACTCGAGTAGCGATGCGTTTAGCCGCCCAGGGCGGTCGCAATCCGATCTAGCTGTTCGCTCTCCAAAGGATCTTCCGCGCGCTCGGCGGCACTGCGGACCGCCTCAGCCGCCTCCCGGTAGCCCAGCGTGCCCAGCGTGCTTGCGGCTGCCAAGCGGACCAGAGGGTCACCGTCCTTGAGCAGCGGAACCAGAGCAGGGCCCGCGCTCTCCGAGGCCAGAGACCCAAGCAAACGGGCGGACTCCGCTCGTGCAAAGGGGCTAGGATCCCTCAGGGCTTGCTCCAAGCCCCGGATGTGGGCTGGATCGCTGACCCGGCCCATGGCCAGGACGACCTCTAAGCGCACCTCTTCTTCGCTGTCCTGAAGCAGCGGTACGAGCAGCGCGACCACACCCGGCGGATCGGTCCACGCTAGAGCACGTACGCTGAGTTGTCGGGTTGCAGGGTCTGGATCCGCCAACAGACTGCTTAGAGTTGGGACCGCGGACTCATCGGCCAGGTTGGCCAGGGCTGCGATGGCCGCGTAGCGCAAGCGGCCGGAGCTCGCGTTGGCCAGGCGGCAGAGATCTGGAACGGCGCGGTGGTCGCCCAGCTGCCCAAGGGCCAGAAGCGCGGCCTCCCGTACCAACGGGTCCCCGCTGGTGGCCGCTTGGGTCAAAGGTTCCAACGCTCGCCAATCTCCGGCTCGTCCCAGGCGTTGACACGCGGTGATGCGCTCTCCGGGGTCCGGATGGGAGAGGCGGGACAGCTCAGTGGAGACCTGCACGTCGGGCCCCTCCAAGACGGCCAAAGCAGCAGTGGCGGCCCGTTCACGAAGGAGGACCGAGGGGTCCTTCACAGCCGCTCGACGTAGAGGCTGAAGAGCCCGCGGATCTCCGCTCCGGGCCAAGGCGTCGTAGATCTCACCGCGCACAGCAGGGGAGGGGTCTTGCATAGCGGCCATGAGAGCATCTACGCCCACCGGCCCATGGCGTCCCAGAGCATGGGCTGCCCAGGCTCGTGCGATGGGTTCCGGGCTGTCTTTCAGCAGCGAGGCCAGGTCGTCTACACTCAGATCCATTCGGGCCAGGGCGTCTTGCCCTGCGGACCGAACTTCTGGGTCTTCCTCCGATGCCAGCGAGCTGGCCACTTGATTGACAGCCGTCGCCGTCGCCGTGTCTTCGGCCAGCTCGCGGTAGGCCATCACTCGTGCGCGCGGGTCGGGGTCATCGAGCCCAGCTCCCAGCAGGAGCATGGCCAGCAAAACGCTCACGCCCGCTTCATCACATCGTGGATGGCGTTGAAGTCCGAGAGCACTTGTGGGTGGGGTCGGGTTCCCGTGGCGATGTGTCCGCGGACCAGGCTGTTGAACAGGTCCTTGAGTTCTTCACGCACGGTGCCGTAGTCT
>JBLHMA010000206.1:0-9255 GCA_047621545.1 Cognaticolwellia sp.
CAGAGATCGGCTCAAGAGATAGCCGGCGTGGTGCCCGGTGGTGTCGAGCCAGTTGGGGTGACCGGGGTCCCGGTGGGCCAGGCAGATCTCGAAGTTCCCGTCGGCGTCGGCCTGGATCTGTGTGTGGTTTAGGGCGACCGTGTGCCGCTGATAGTCCAGGCTCTCCATCCAGGCATTGCACAGGGACAAGTTGAAGTAGCGGACCGTAGGGAGCTTGCCGCGTACCAGCATGACTTGGTCCTGGCCGAAGCGGTACCAGGCCACCTGATAGATGTTGTCGGGGGTGGGGAAGAGCGCCTCGCCCGGGATCTGTATGAAGGTGTTGAGCGCCATGCTGGTGACCATCTTGTGGGCGGTCTGGGTGCGCTCAAAGACTGCCTTGAGCATGCGCTCTGCCCGGCCCAGGCCCTTGGTGTAGGTGGCCACGTCCATGGGCTGGGGCGGTGGGGCGTTCACGCGCTCGATGCTCAGGTCTATAGGAGCCTGGGTTGCCCGGTTCACAAAGTACTGGCGCACGAACACCGCGGTCTCATCCCCCTTGGCTTGCAGCCAGGTGCCGTAAAGGTCATTGGGGGCCGCGCTGATGGTCACGGTGAAACGCCCATCCGCGTCCAGGCCCAGTCCCTCGTCGACCAGACGGTCGCCAATGCGTCCGCCGCGGCCGTAGAGCAGCATGCCCGTATAGGTGGTGCCTGCAGGGACTTGCCCAGTGACCCGGTAGACTTGGCCCTTGTCGGTGCGGATGACGGCGCGGTGGTAGTCGGTGTCGGGGTTGTCCGCGAACATCTTGCGGGTGGGGCCCTCGCCGTGGTGGAAAATGGGGTAGTCCGGGTCCACCTGCTCGGTCATCTGGTCGATGCTGGCGCTGACCATGCGGGCCAGAAAGCGGCGTCCCTCCAGGGCATCCAGGTCCTGGGCCAGATCCAGCTCGTCGTACATCGCCTGTGCGGTGTTCCAGATCTGGCTCAGGGCAGCGTCGACCTGGGTGATGCCGGGCAGCGGAATGGACGCCAGGTCGTAGCCCAGCTCCAGTCCGAGCTCCTTGGTGGCGGCGCTGGCTTTGCGGTGGTCAAAGCCTTCCAGCCACTTGGTGGCCAGGCTGGGGTCCAGCTTCTTGCGGCCGGCCATGTTGGGGTCCCCGATGGCCCGGGCGCCCTTGGGGCCGCTGCGCATCCGGTCGTCGCCGTCGTAGGGCGTGGCCATGGCGGGATGGTAGGCAATGCCAATGGCTGTGGCAGCCCGCGTTAGCTCGGACTCCGGCTCGCTGACCAGGGCCTCGTAGTGCACCCGGGCCCAGCGCTCCTGGGGGATCTGTGCGAGGAAGTCGCGGATGCGGCTGTTGGAGATCTCCCAGATGTCCTTTGGGGCGCCTGCAAAGCCTTGCAGCATGACCTCGGCCATGGGCATGTTCTGTACGCTGCGGATGACACTGGCAGGGTTTCGCACGATCCACACAAAGCGGGCATCGGGGAAGTTCTCCAACAGGCGCTCCAGAGAGCCGTCGGGCACACTGAGGCGGGGGTCCTTGTCGACCAGGTGGCGGTCTCCGACTTCGCTCTGTAGGGCCTGGTAGACCTGGGGGACCGTGAGCGTGTCCCACTCAGAGACCGCGGCCTTGGCCTGGTGCACGTCGATGTCTCGCAGCTCAATGAGGGCCCTGCGCAGACCGCCCTTGTCCCAGAAGCGCTTCTCGAGCATCGCCTTGCGCTGGGCCATGGTCTCGAAGCTGCCGAGCACCATCTCGGGGGGCACGAAGAGCTCGGGGTGGCCGGCGAGCATGACCCGCAGCAGGGTGGTTCCGCTGCGGGGGGCGCCAAGAACAAAGACGATAGGGCGAGACAAGGAGGCTCCGTTTCGGGAGGCCACTCTACACCCGCTCTACTCCAAGTTCTCGATGTCCAGGAACTCTCTACAAGGCTGGCCACGCAGGGAGGGGCAAGCCGGCAGGTCTGTGGGCACAGCCAAGTCGGGAAGGGTGGAGAGCACGATGCTGGAGGAGAGCTCCGTACTGTGTCCGACGTTGTTTAGGGTGCCTTCTGGCAGGTCCAGCAGCTCGAACTTCCAGCGGGCCATGTTGCCACCGGGGGTGTCGATGATCAGCCGAACCTGGGAGCCGGCATGCAGGACGTGACCGTAGGGCATGATCTCCACGCGAACCTGGGTCCACTCGCCGGGCGTGAGCAGCTGTACATCCGCTTGGTAGTGGGTCTTGACTGGGCGCAGTTCGGTCGCATCGTCCCGGAGCTGGGCCTGTGAGGCACGCAGCCAGCCGTTCTGAATGAGCATCTCTTGGCCATCCGGCCTGACCTCGGAGATGGAGACTTGCAGGTCCATGTCGGCCTGCTCGGTCATCACCCACAGATCCACGGAGCCGTGTCCCAGCAGGACCAGATCTTCTTCCAAGACCGGACTCAGGTAGGAGAGGGCCTGTCCCTCTACAGGTGGGCGCCAGTCCCAGTTGGGGGCCAAGCCGTCGATAGAGCCGCTGGCCAGACTCACACGGTCTCCCGCCTCAGCGATATGCTCAAAGCTGGAGCTTCCGCCATCGCCTTGGGCCACATCCGAGGACAGGCTGCCGTTGGGCTGCAGATACCAGCGAAGGGTCTCCGCCTCTGGGGGCGGCCAGGCGTCAAAACGTGCAGAGAAGGTCCCCTCTGGAGCGCCAGTGGCTGCGTCTGGGGAAGCGCCGGACTCGAAGATGACCAACAGGTCTCCCTCGGTCTCGTAGGCATCCTTTGCCTCTTGCCAGGTGTCGTAGTCCTCGAAGCGGTTGTCGGGCATGTCCACTGGGGCGCCGAACACAGCCTCCATGAACAGGGGCACGACCAGCTCGATGGACTTGGGGATCTCGGGCACTTCTTCGGCTACGTAGAGGTCCAAGAAGACCTTCCACTCCGCGAGGTTCTGGGCGGAGAGGCCGTCGGGGTGCACGCCGTTTGTGACGGTGAAGTGGGTGCTGGGGGAGCTGTCGAACTTGTCCAGCAGGGTGGCGAAGTGGGGGCCGGTCTGCTCGTCGTGCCACTGACCGGCCAGGAAGACGGGCACCTGGATCTGGTCGGCGAAGGCCGAAGGGTCGATGGGCTCTGCAAGCTCGGCGCTGTAGAAGGGGTCTTCCTTGGCGATCTGGATGCGGTCAAGCATCTGGGAGTGCAGGAGCTGGTTCTCCTCGCAGACCGTGTCCCCACCGTCGACCACATCGGTGATCCAGCCGTGTCCGTAGGGCTGCGCCCGGGAGAGCACATTGTCGTACCACTCGGTGGCAAAGCCTACGTTGAAGATACCGCCCGGGATCAGGGTGGAGCTCATCGTGTCGCCGATAACCGAGAAGGGCGTGATGGCGGCCAAGCTTGGAGGGGTGCCCTTTGCGACGAAGAGCTGGGTGATACCGGGGAAGCTCAGGCCGGTCATTCCTACCTGGTTGCCCTTGACCCAGTCCTGTGCGGAGACCGCCTCGATCACGTCGTATCCGTCGGTGATCTGCAGGGGCTCAAAGTAGTCGTAGGCGCCGCCGGAGCACCCGGTACCGCGCATGTTTACGCCCACAACCGCGTAGCCCATCACACCCGCCAGGATGCCGGTGGGGAAGCTGGGTGCCTCGCACAGAATGGGGTAGAGACCGCAGTAGATCTCGGCCGCCGCGCCCAGAGACTCGCCCGGCTTGCCGGGGCTGTAGCCGGAGTAGTTCACGATGGTGGGGTAGGGGCCCTCTTCGGGGGGACCGGGCAGGAACATGTAGTAGGAGAGCTGCGTGCCATCGCGTGTGGTGATGTAGCCATTGCCCTGCTCGATGACTTGGTCGTCGTAGAAACTCTGGGGCGGGGTGCTGCCGTCGATGCTCAGGATCTCGATCTGGTCGGTGAGCTCGTCGGGGTTGGCGGCCAAGCGCACGACCAAGTCAGTGTCCGGCGTCATGGTCCGGAAGATGAGGCTGCCCTGGTAGTCTGTGGTCCCCGCTGCGAGGACGTTTCCGTCGGCGTCCACAACCTCAATATCGGTCTCGGGGTCGGCGGACCAGACGTGGACTTGTTCCACGCTGCCGCGGACCGAGAAGGCCTGGGAGACGATCTGAGGATCGGTCTCGGGGTCGGTCTCGCCGCGGCAGGCCAGGAGAGAGAGGGCGGACAACAGGAGTGGGGTGGTCATGAGGTCTACTCTAACGCCGGATACGGGGGTCAACGAGGTCGGGGGGGCGTTGATTGGTGCAGGGGATCGTGGAGGTGTCTTGACGAAGCGTATATGTGCACGTATATGTGGGTATGGGAGGTCGATATGGCCCAAGTAACTCTGTATGTTGACGAGGAGACCCTTCAGCGCGGGAAGCAGGCGGCCAAGTCCGCTGGAATGTCTATGAGCGCTTGGGTCTCAGAGCTAATTCGTCAGCGAACACGCCAGCAATGGCCGAACGAGGTGTGCGAGCTGGCCGGCGCATGGCCGGACTTTCCCACGGCTGAGCAGCTCAGGCGGGGCCCCAATGACACACCGCGGGAAGACCTGTGATGTTCCACTTGGACACCAACACTCTGATCTACTTCTTCAAGGGTCAGGGGGGCGTGCCGGCGCGTCTGCTGGCGCATGCGCCAGGTCAACTCGCAGTCTCGTCCTTGGTTGTCTTTGAGTTGGAGACAGGGCTGGCCAAGAGCACGCAGTCAGAGAAGCGTAGAGGGCAGCTCCGTAGTGTGCTCTCGATGATTCAAGTCATTCCCTTTGACCAGGAAGAGGCACAGGTCAGCGCATCGCTCCGGGCACGGCTGGAGAAAGTGGGCAGGCCGATCGGGCCGATGGACACGCTCATCGCGGGGACTGCGTTGTGCCACGGGGCATCGCTGGTGACGCGCAATGTGTCCGAGTTCGGTCGGGTGGAGGGGCTGCGCGTGGTGGACTGGTACGACTGAACCGGGGTCCAGGGGACACTCCTTCGTCGAAGCCCGCTCCTCGAAGCCGCAGTTTCGACGTTGTCGGCCCGGGGCGCGGCAGAGATGCAGAGTGGCACCCCCGACAGGAGTCGAACCTGTGACCTACCGCTTAGGAGGCGGTTGCTCTATCCAACTGAGCTACGGGGGCGCGTTCCAGCCGCTTAACCCCGAGTCGACCGTTGGTCACCCTTCGCCGCCCGGGCTCGGGTCGCACACGTCCCCAAGGCCGTCGCCGTCGGTGTCGGTCTGATCGGGTGCCCAGGGGGCATCCGCCTGCAGGCTGATCTCCAGGTCGTTGACCGGGTTGCCGTCGGTATCAAAGAAACGGGCGTAGAGTCCCCAGCCGCCGCCTTGGTCGTAGACCTTGGTCGTTAGGCGGTTCCAGCCGGCCAAGAGGGTGACAGGCTCCTGGAATTGGTCCAGGTTGGTGCCCTGGCAAGAGTCGATGGCCATGATCTGCTCGCCGTTGAGCCAGACGTATGCGCCATCGTCGGCCCCCACTGCGAGCGTCAGCGCGCGCTCGGCGTCGGAGCGTACCCAGAGCACGCTGTAGGCCTCGCGCGGGGGATCAGGGATAGATCCCAGATCGACGGTGTAGTCCAGGCGCTCGTCACCGCTTCTCACGCGCCAGACTTGCTCCAGCTCTTGGAGGCCCAGGACAGGCTCGGACTCGGCATCCGAAGGACTCAGGGCGCTCTCGGTGGGCAGGCAGTCTTGTGCGCTGCTGCCCAAGCTGAGGGGGCCCAGGACCAGCCAGTCGGCCAACAAGCCGTTCGTGTTTGGTGCCAGGGGGGCTGCGGCGCCGCCATTGGGAATGTCTGGGCAGTTGTCGTCCACATCGGCGTAGCCATCCCCGTCGTCGTCGTCGTCGCAGTCCCCGACTTTGCCGTCTCCGTCTGGATCGGCGTCGGCAGGCTGCTCCAGCTCCAGCTCACACGTGTCTGAGCCGACAACGATGTCCAAGGTGTAGCTGTGCACGACCGCGTCGTCGGCGAAGGGACGGGCGCAGACGGTCCAGAGTCCAGCATCCACAAAGCGTGCCCCCGGCTCGACCGTGGGATCGATGGGGCTGCAGCCCATGGCCTCGTTCGGAGAACCGGTTGCAATCAGGCCCTCATCCGGATCGAAGAGCTCCAAGAGCAGGGGATCCGGGCAGGCCCCGGAAGGTCCGCTCACCTCCGCTTGGATGTAGCCATCCTGGGGCAGCGAGACAGTGAAGCAGTCCCGGTCCTCCGGGCTGTCCAGAGCGCCGATGACGGTCTGTGTCCAGGACTGGGGCTCGGCTAGACCATTGGGTTCGATCTCCGCAGGGAAACTCTCAGATTGGCAGGTTGGCGAGCATCCGTCGGCCCCCCAGTCGTTGCCATCCTCGCAGGACTCCTGGCTGTCGACCACAGCATCGCCACAGGTGGGCAGGCTGCAGTCTGTTCGGCAGGCATCCGCGTCGCTGTCGCTGTTGTCAGCTCCGTCATCGCAGGCCTCTACCGGGTCCACCACGCCATCACCGCACCCAGGGGGTACCCAGGTGTCGTTGGTGTCGGAGGCGGTGCACGCAGCGAGAAGAAGCAGCATGGTTCAGCGTGCGGTGACGACGTACTCGTAGGTGTCGCTCCAGCCGCCAAAGTCGACCTCGACCATGAACTCCAGGTCCAGCTCGTCTTCGGTCACTTCGCCATCCAGCTGGCCTTCTGCCTCGACGGGGTCGCCCCAGCCTGCGTCGTAGGTGATGCCACCCATGCCATCGGGCTCTTCGTCTTCGACGTCGGCTTGAATCCAGATCTCGGTGTCGCTGACCCAACTCGACTCCGAAACGCAGAGCCCTTCGCCGGTGAGCACGCCTTCTTCCAGGGTCAGGGTGAACTCGCCGGTGCAGTAGTCTCCGCCCAAGTTCTCGTTGAACCCGGCAATCTCAGCCGAGTACTCGATGGGCCCGACCTCCTCTTCCAGCAAGCAGTCGCTGCCAAACAACTCCGTGAGTAGGGCCAAGCCATCTGTGCATGCGGCCCGACATAGCGATGCGTCTTCCTCGTCCCAGCAGACTCCATCGTCGCCGTAGGTGGCCTCCAGGATAGCGCTGGTGGAACCAGCCGTTTCATGGCAACTCAGATAGGCTGGACAGTCACCGTGGTCGACCTCGTCGAGCACGACGCCGCCGCCGCCACAAGCTGGAAGAAGGAGGGCGAGCAAGATGGATGAGGTCATGGGAAAGTCTCCGTATTTCTGGTCGGAGTTTGAACCCTACTCGTCCCGATGACAAGCTGCACATGTAGGGTTCCTGCAAGGTTTCAGCGAATGAGCGGCGAGAGGAAACGTTGCGCTTGCTGGAGGCTCCATCCCTTTCGCTCGGCGTAGTCCTGAACCTGGTCGGCGCCGATGTGGCCGATTCCAAAGTATTTTGCCTGGGGATGGGCGAAGTACCAGCCGCTGACGGATGCCGCTGGGAGCATGGCCATGCCGTCTGTGAGCTCCATTCCAACCCGGTCGGTGGGACGCAGCAGCTCGAAGAGTGCGCGCTTGGCTTGGTGGTCGGGACAGGCCGGGTAGCCGGGTGCAGGACGAATTCCTTGGTACTTTTCGTCGACAAGGGCGGACGTCTTGAGTGCTTCCTGGGCCGCATAGCCCCAGGCTTGGGTGCGCACGTGGCGGTGCAGCCATTCGGCAGAAGCCTCGGCGAGTCGGTCGGCCAGGGACTTGAGCAGTAGCGCCTGGTAGTCGTCGTGATCGGCGGCGAAGCGGTCCAGGTGGGGTTGGATTCCCAGGCCCGCAGTGACGGCAAAGGCGCCCATCCAGTCGGGCGTGCCGAGGGGCGCGACAAAGTCGGCCAGGCAGAGGTTCTGGCCATGCTTCTTGGCGTTCTGCTGGCGCAGCATGGGCAGATGTGCGCGCTGTTCCTGCCGGCCCTCGGACTGCCAGATCACGATGTCGTCGCCGTCTTGATTGGCGGGCATCAGCTCAAAGACGGCCTTGGCCTGCAGCCATTTTTGGCTGCGGATTTTGGCCATCATGCGCTTGGCATCCTGGAAGAGAATGCTGGCCTGTTCACCCACAATGGGGTCTTTGAGGATGGCCGGGTAGGGCCCTGCCATCTCCCAGGTTCGGAAGAAGGGGCCCCAGTCGATGAGCTCTGAGAGTGCGTCCAGGTCCAGGTCTAAGATCTGTGGGCCCGCCGTCTTTGGAGCGCACGGCAGCCCGTTTAGGTCAAGCTGAAGGCGGTTTGCCCGGGCCTTGGCCAGAGGAGCGCGCTTCTTGTCGCGGGCCTGCTTCTCTCGCAAGATGCGCAGTCGGACGTGCTCGGAGGCTGTGTGCTCCAAGAGCTCGGCCCGGTCGGTCTCGGAGAGCAGCTTAGACGCCACGCCGACCGCTCGAGAGGCGTCGGTGACGTAGAGCACGCCGGGTTCGTAGGCGGGGGCAATTCGCAGCGCTGTGTGCACAGCGGAGGTGGTGGCCCCGCCGATGAGTAGGGGCAGAGTAAAGCCTTGGGCGGTCAGCTCCTCGGCCACGAAGACCATCTCGTCCAGGCTGGGGGTGATGAGCCCAGAGAGACCGATGATGTCGACTTGGTGTTCGACAGCTTTGTCGATGATGGTCTGGGCGGGCACCATCACACCTAGATCGATGACGGTGTAGCCGTTGCACTGGAGCACCACGCCGACGATGTTCTTGCCGATGTCGTGCACATCGCCTTTGACCGTGGCGAGCAGGACCTTGCCCTTGGTGCCGATGCCGCTGGCCCGCTCGGCCTCCAGATAGGGCGTGAGCCAGGCCACCGCCTTTTTCATGACCCGGGCGGACTTGACCACCTGGGGCAGGAACATCTGGCCGGCACCGAAGAGGTCGCCGACTTGGTTCATGCCGGCCATGAGAGGGCCCTCGATGACTGCGAGCGGACTGCCCAGGGCCTCGAAGGCCTCCTTCGTGTCGGTGTCGATGAAGCGGTCAATGCCGCGCACCAGGCTGTGGGCCATGCGCTCATCGACGGAGGTCTCCCGCCAGCTCAAGTCTTCCACGCGCTTTTTTGGGCCACCGCGGAACTGGTCGGCGATCTCGAGCAGTCGGTCCCCGGCGTCGGGCCGGGTGTTTAGGATGACGTCCTCGCAGCGCTGGCGCAGGTCGGGGTCAATGTCTGCGTAGACCGTGAGCTGGGCGGGGTTGACGATGCCCATGTCCATGCCGGCTTGGATGGCGTGGAAGAGGAAGACGGAGTGCATGGCCTCGCGTACTTCCGGAAGTCCCCGGAATGAGAAGGACAGGTTGCTCACGCCGCCGGAGATGTGCGTCAGGGGGAAGCGTCGCTTCAGTTCTCGAGTCGCCGCGATAAAGGCGATTCCGTAGCCGTTGTGCT
>JBLHMA010000207.1:0-9210 GCA_047621545.1 Cognaticolwellia sp.
CATGGCACTCGCGGTCCCCGGTGGGCGGATCGCAGACCGTCTCGCCGGCCATCTCCTTGCAGACGTAGACGAAGTGGCAGATCTCATCGGACGCGCACTCGGTGTTGTCGCAGCATGTCCGACCCTCGTTCTGGCACTCGGCGATGGGGTCGTAGGGGGCCTGTGGGCAGGCCAAAAAGAGCAGCAGTGCGATCATCGCTTGGCGTCCTCTGGGGTCCAGGTACCGGTGGGGCCGTGGTCTGCGACCAGGACCACTTCTCGGCGGCTGTGGGGGGCCACGCACTTGCCGCCACGCCACTGAAATGGGGGAATTAAGCACTCCCATGCCCCACCGCGCAGAGGGTGCAGCAGGTGGCGCCAGGCGCGTGCGTCTTGCCCGATGGTGGTGTGCAAGGTGCGGTAGCCGGGCAGGCTGACTTGCACGTGGAAACGGCAGCGACGGCGCTTGATGCGTTGGGCGTCGCAGCCGGAGTCGGTGCGCAGGTGCGGCAGAGTCAGCACCGTGAACTCGACGGGTGTGGTGCCCATCTTGCGGCGGTTGATCTGCACCTGGGCCCCGGGCGGCTCGCTCTCGATGCGCACCTTGTGGGGGAAGCATCCGAGGAAGCTTGCGGAGAGCAGGAGGGTTGTCAGCATTGCTGCTACTGTAGCCCGTGTGGAGTGACTGTGACCCTCTTGCTACTGGCCTTGATTTTGGCAACCCCTAGCGCCCAGGCGGACCGCGGTGCACGGGCGGAGACCCGTCAACTTCGGCGGGCGCACACTCAACTCCAAGAGATCGCCGAGGGCTATTGGCGCGCGGTGCGCTGGGATAAAGTGTCCGAGGCTGCCGCTTTCCTGGGAGACCCCGACGAGCGCATCGACTGGCTGGCGGAAGGGACGGTGGAAGGGAGCTTCTCCTACCGCAGTGCGTCGGTGATTCACCTGGAGATGGGGCCGGGTCTGGTAGATGATCCCGATGGCCATGAGCGCCGCGCGACGGTGCTGGTAGAGATCGAGGGCTTTGACAGCGACCAGGTGCTCAAGCGCGAGGTCAGGGTCCAGCACTGGTACAAGCAGAGCGGTAGCTGGTACGTGGTGGAAGGGGAGCGGGTGGGTGTCGCTAGGCCATGATTCTGACCGGTCTGGACAGCCTGGTCTTTGGGCTGGTGCTGGCCGGCATTCTCATCGTGGGATTGGTGGCCTCGCGGGGGGTCAAGAGCGCAAAGGATTGGCTGGTGGCCGGCCGGTCCATGGGCCTGCTGACCTTGGTCGGCACACTGGTCATGACCGAGCTGAACACCGCGACCATGCTGGCCTTCAGCGCCCAGGCTTACCTGGTGGGACCGTGGGCTCTGACCCTTCCCCTGGTCTTCCTGGTGGGCTTGGGCACCTACACGCTTCTGGTGGCCAAACGCTATAAGCGTCTGAACGCTACCAGTGTGGCCGAGCTCTATGGGGCCCGCTTTGGGCCTGGACTTCAGCGCTTGGCCAGCCTGTGTTTTCTGGTCGCCATGCTGGGTTTTGTGGCCACCTATGTGCGCTCCGCTGAGCTGGTCTTCGCGCCGGTCTTGGAGTCCTGGGTCGGCGCGTCTCTGAGTCCGTGGCTGACCAGTGGGGTGCTCGTACTCTTGGTGTTGGCCGTCACCTTGGCCGGTGGGCTCAAGGCGGTCGCAGCCAGCGATCTGGCCGCCTTCGTTGTGACCCTTTTGGGGCTGCCGGCCTTGGCGTGGATGGGCCTGAGCGCTGTGGGTGGCTGGTCTCAGGTCACGACCTTCTACGACGGTTTTGCGCCGGGGACAGAGCGACTCCCGCCACGCTTTGTGGCCTCGCTCGTGCTCCTGACGGCGTTCACCTATATCGCCTCGCCTTGGTACGGACAGCGCATGTTCGCGGCCAAGGATGAGCGCACCGCCTTTCGCGGGGTAGGCCTCTCCGCGGTCTTGGTCACGGGGCTCTACATGGCGGCCAGCGTGTTGGCGATGTGCTTTCGGGTGCAGGTCCCGAGCCTGGCCGATGCCCAGACCGCCTTGCCCGGGGCCATCTCCGCCTGGGCCCCATCGGGTCTGCGGGGGCTGGGTTTCGCGGTCCTGTTGGCGGTGGTCCTGAGCACCATGAGCTCCATCTGGAACACCTGGGTGGCCATGGCCCTGACCGACTCGGGGGCCCAGATCAGCCTCTCCAAGAGCCGCTGGGCCACGGTGGCCTTGGCCTTGGCAAGCTGGGTGCTCTCCAATCTCTTGGTCGACGACATCCTGGACAACATGATCCTGGCCAATGTGCCCATCGCAGCCTTGGCCTTTGGCTTGCTCGGTGGCCTGTTTTGGGGTGGGGCATCTCGAGCCGGCGCCTGGGCGGCGACCGTGGCTGGGGTCATTGGGGCGCTGACTTGCTGGGCCTTTGTGCCGCTCTACACCTGGTGGTGGGCGGTGGCCGCAGTCCCCCTGTCCTTCGTTGTTGGCGTGTCCGTCAGCCTGCTCTGGCCGGACCCCCCGGAGCGGGCACAGGCGTTCTATGCCCGTACGGGTGCACCCTGGTTTCCATGAGGCGTTAGGGCTGAGACATGAAAGACGCCGCCAAGCATGAGCTCACTCCCCGTGTCAAAGCGACCTTCGAGACCCTCTTCGGTCCCTTGGCCCGCTACCACCAGCACAGCGTGGTCGGCATGGAGAATATCCCGGCGACCGGTGGCGTTTTGTTGGCGTTCTCCCACAGCTTTGCTACTTACGACGGCTTTCTCACCGGCTACGAGATCTACAAGAGCACCGGCCGGGTCCCCATCGCGTTGGGAGACAATCTCATCTTCAAGACCCCCATCTTGCGACAGATGGCGTGGGACCTTGGGATTCGACCGGGAAATCACGAGAACGGCAAAGCCATCCTGCAGGGCGGCGGCATGTTGCTCTTGGCGCCCGGGGGCATGAAAGAGTCTCTGCGCCCCCAGGAGCAGCGCTACCGGGTGGAGTGGGAGCGCCGCCGCGGTTTTGTGAAGTTGGCCCTACGCTCTCAGGTGCCCATCGTGTTGGTGGCCTGCGGGGCTGCGGACGATCTGTACACCGTCAAGCAGAGCCGCCTGACCTCGTTTGCGTACGAGCGTTTTCGGGTGCCCCTGCCGGTGATCTTTGGGAGAAGAGGAACCCCTCTGCCCAACAAAGTCGTGCTCACGGCTTTCGTCTCTGAGCCCTTCTACCCGCCGCTACATGACCCCGAGAACGAGGCCAGTCAGGTACAAGCCATGCACGGCCCCATCATCGAGAAGATGCAGGAGCTCATGCAGCTGCGCTAGCCGAGTGAGCCCAGGGCCTACAACCCGTTCAGATAGTCCTGGGCGTCCTGGTGCCGGTCCTCCACATGCGCGATGAGCTCCTCCACGCTGGACTCAAAAGCGGCCTGACTGCTCAGGCTTGTGAACGGCGCTTCCTCCTCGGCCACGTAGGGCGCGATCAGGTCATGGTGGGCTTGGAGACGCGCGCTCTGGGTCTCGACGGAGAAGGCGCCGCTGAGCAAGTCCTCCATGTGTTGGGCGTACAGGTCCGCGTAGACCGGGTCGTCCATTAGCTCCCGAAGCAGAGGCCAGTCTGAGCCGACTTCGTCCATGTCCAAGGTCAGCGCAGGCTGGTTCTGGGCCCAGCCGTAGCTCATGTTGAAGTCCCACGGAATCCACACCAGGCGCCCATCTAGCGCGGGGTCGCCGTACAGGTAGTAGTTGTGGGTCATGTTGCCGTAGCTGTCCCAGTTCTCCACCAGGTTGTTCAGGGCCAGGTAGCGAAGGAATCCGTCGACATCGAAGGTGGCCTGGAGCTCGGAGCGCCAGGTCTCCGCGTCGCTCTCGGAGCTGTTCAGGGCGGCGATGAAGGCTTCCACATCACCAAAGTCCGCCTCCTCCTCGTTGGTCTTCTTCTCAAAGTCCGCTGCATCAAAGCTACCCAGAGCCGCCGTGGTCCCGTCGGGCTTGTAGGCGTTGCCCGAGTCGTCTCCGAACCAGTCGTCCAGCAGTTCGCCGGAGGGATCCTCAAAGGCGGTGTACACGCCCCAGAATTCGGCGCCGTTGCCCACATCCACGTAGACCCGCGTGAAACCGCCGCGTGCTGCAGGCACCCCTGCCTCGCGAAAGCTCTCGGAGAGCATCAGGTCTTTGATCACGCTGTCGTCTTCGAAGGCGCTGGAGAACTTCAGGTCCTTAAAGCCCCAGAAGCGCTGGTTGTCCACCTCTTCAATCTCGTCCTCGTAGTGGTCGAATGCCAGGCGAAAGGGGAGCTTCTCACTCCCGTTTTGGTAGCCTTGGGACAGGGTAGAGTTGCCCTTGTAGCGGACGCCTACGCTGGGCCAAGTCTGCCCTTCAAAGCCCACGAGAGCGGACTGATAGCTGGGGGTGTCAAAGGTCATTTCACCACCACCGCCACCGGGACCACCGCCGCCGGGACCACCGCCGCCTGGGCCTCCGCCGCCTGGACCGCCGCCTGTCTCTCCGCCATAGAACGCCTCGAGCTCGTCCTGCATCGCCTCAAAGTCGTCGGGACAGATCTTGATGTCCAGGCGTAGAACTTGGCCCTGTGGCCAGAGAAAGTCGGCCTGACCGTCAATGCCCTTGGCGTGGGAGTCCTCGGTCCAGTCAACGGCTTGGGTGGTGTCGCATGCCACATCGTCGATGGGGCTGGGCTCTGTTGCGGTGCAGGCGGCGAGTAGAAAGAGCATAGAGATTCCAGCAAGGGGGGTGCAGTCTGTTCCACGGGGTCTGGCGGCGGATCCTGTCAGCTCCCTGCCTATTCGGGACGCTCTTGGGGAGGTGGAGGCGCATCGTCGGGCCGACACGCCAGCGCACCCTCTCCGTGGGGTGGCGCCTCGCAGGTCCCTTCTGCTGTGCCGCGGCGTCCTTCGAAAGAGCAGGGGTCTCCCTCCTCCTGGGTCGCGCAGACTTCCAGCGCCTCGGGGGGTGGGCCTCGGCGTTCGCCGTCCTGGCCACCTGGGGGGCCAGGCTGGAATGCGGCGACTGCGGTGGCCACCAGGAAGAGGGCGCTGAACTGGGTCATTGGGGACTCCGTGCGTGAGGTTCTCCTTCAACCTACTCCCCGACGAATCAGCTTGTTGTCCCTATGGTGTCCCGATGTGTAGCCCTGTTTGTCACCACGGATACAAACCGCGCTTTAGACATCTCGCGCCAGCTCCCACTCCTTCTCGATATGGGCCGCCCGCGTGCTGTCCCACAGGTGTGTGACCCTGTCTTGGGGCAGGGCCAGGATGGCTGTGACCCAGGGAATGAACTCCCCGAGAGCCAGGTGCCCAATGCCGCCGTCTCGGCCGTAGTCGCCATCGTAGTGGCCCTGGATCACCAGCATTAAGGACTGCTTGTACTCCTGGAGGATCTCTCGAAGGGGCTTGGGTGGTGCTGTGGCCAGAGCGTCGCCGGCCCAGGTCCACAGCGCCTTGGTGCCTGCGCGCGTGTTGCGGTCGGAGCGCGCCAACAGGCCGCCGAGCTCCTGTGCCAGCTGGCGCTGACGTCCCAAATCCAGGAGCTCTTGGAGGGCCAAGCTGGCCTCGTTCAACCAACTATCCAGCAAGGCGTCGAGGGGGGCGGGGTCAATGAGCGAGAAGTCCTTTGGGACCAGATCGATTCGACTCTCTCTCCTCACAAAGGGCGTCTCTTCCAGGTCGTCGGTCTTGACAGGCTCAGGCTCAGGCTCAGGAGCAGGGCCTTCCAACACAACAGGCGGCGCGGGCGCTTGGATCTGCGGGGGAGGAGCTGTGGACCCTTCCACCACCAAGGCCACTGGACCCGGAACGCTCGTCGCCGGCACCGGCAGGCTCGCTTGGGCCCCGTTCCGCTTCAAGAACACCCTGGGACGGGTCAGCGCAAAGCGCATCGATGCTGGAATTCCAGAATCCTCAAAGGCCTCGTCCAGGTCATCCCGCAGGGCAGGGTGAGCCGCGGAGATCTCTGCCAACAGAAGAGCTGCATGCGTTGTTCCTGGACCATCCAGCCACTGGGAGGACTCCAGCAAGGCGCGCATCCCCAGTTTGGGCTGCTCCGAGAAGAGCGCGCGGGCAGGCTCCATGGCCCCGGGCTCCGCCCAGAACACACGAGAAGCTGCCTTGATCCAATCTTTGTCCACCTTGGCCAAGACTACTCCCCAAAGCCGTCGGGCACGCTCATATCCAGCTCCTTGACCAGAAAGGCCCACTTGTCTGTGGCCTCGTCAATGCGCATCTGGGTGGGCTTGCCGGCGCCGTGGCCACCGCGGGTCTCAATGCGAATCAGGATGGGGTTGGGGCCCGCCTGTGCCTGCTGCATGGTGGCGGCGTACTTGAAGCTGTGGCCGGGTACAACGCGGTCATCGTGATCGCCGGTGGTGACCATCGTGCTGGGATACGCTACGCCCTCCTTCACGTTGTGGTAGGGGCTGTACCCGTAGAGAACCTCAAACATATCGGCGTCTTGCGGAGAACCGTAGTCGCTCTCCCAGGCCCACCCGATGGTGAACTGGTTGAAGCGCAGCATGTCCATCACGCCCACAGCCGGCAGAGCCGCGCCGAACAGGTCGGGACGCTGAACGCTGCAAGCACCGACCAAGAGCCCACCGTTGGATCCGCCCATAATGGCCAGCTTCTCGGGGCTGGTGTAGCCCGCCTCGATCAGGTGCTCGGCGCTGCCAATAAAGTCGTCGAATACATTCTGCTTGTTGGCCAAGCGTCCGGCGTCGTGCCACTCCTTTCCGTACTCTCCCCCGCCGCGCAGGTTGGCCACCGCGTAGACGCCGCCCATCTCCATCCACACCCTCGCCGTGGTGCTGTAGTAGGGGGTCAGGCTGATCCCAAAGCCGCCGTATCCGTACAGGATGGTGGGGTTGGTGCCGTCCATCTCCAAGTCAGCCTTGTGGGTCACGAAGACGGGGACCTTGGTGCCGTCCTTGGAGGTGATGAAGATCTGTTCGGTGACGAACTCGCCCTCGGGCATTGCGATGGCTGGCTCCCGGAAGACTGCGCTCTCGCCGCTGTTCACATCGAAGCGGTAGGTCGTGCCGGGTACTGTGTAGCCAGTGAAGCTGTAAAAGGTCTCGGTGTCTGTGCGACGTCCACCAAAGCCGCTGGTGCTTCCAATCCCAGGCAGTGCCACGTCGCTGAGCATCTTGCCCGACTTAAAGTCGTGCAGTTGGACCACGCTGTGGGCGTCCTTTAGATAGGTCAGCACCAGCTTGTTGTTGGCCAGCACGCTGGCGCTACGCAGCACGTTCTCCTGCTCGGGCACAACTTCGGTCCACTCTCCGGGCTTGCGGATGTCCATGCGCACGATGCGGCTGTTGGGGGCATCCTTGTCGGTCTCGAAGGTCCAGATGGGACCGTCATTGGCGATGATGTAGTACTGGGCGTCAAAGTCGGTCAGCAGGGGCAGCACTTCGCCCTTCTTGGCCTGCAGGTCCTTGTAGAACACCCGGTTCTTGGGCTCGGTGCCCTGGGAGTTGTAGATCAGCAGGTAGCGGCCGTCTTCGGTGATCGAGCTGCCAAAGCCCCAGGTGGGCTGATCCTGACGCTCGTAGATCAACGTGTCCGAGGACTGCGGGGTGCCTAACTGGTGGAAGTAGAGCTTCTGGAACTCGTTCTTGGCTTCGAAGTCGTTGGGGTCCGCTGGCGCGTCGTAGCGGCTGTAGAAGAAGCCGCTTCCATCCTTGAGCCAGGTGGCGCCGCTGAACTTGACCCACTCCAGAACTTCCGGTGCGGTCTCGCCGCTGGCCACATCCATCACGTAGATTTTGCGCCAGTCCGAGCCGCCATCGCTCACCGAGTAGGCCAGACGCTTGCCGTCGTCGCTGAACCAGGTCCCGCCTAGGGCCACAGTCCCATCCTCGCTCAGGGTGTTGGGGTCCAGCAGCACACGGCCAGGATCGTTGGGATTCTCGGCGATGTACATCACCGACTGGCTCATTAGGCCGTCGTTGTAGTACCAAGTGTAGACCCCCTCGGTCACGCGGCTCGGCGCCGAGTAGCGCTCATAGTTCCACAGCTCGGTCATGCGGCTGCGGATGGCCTCGCGCTCGGGGATTTGCCCCAGATAGGCGCTGGTCAGACCGTTCTGCGCTTCGATCCAGGTCCGAACGGGAGCCGCATCGCTGTCCTCCAGCCACCTGTAGGGATCCGCCACTTTCGTGCCGTGGTAGTCGTCGACCACGTCTCCAGAAGGGCTCGCTGGGTACATGCTGGTCGGTGCTGCGGGCATGGCCAATAGCTCGGTACTGGAGGTTGACTTGGGGGCGCAGGACAGGGCGAGCAGCATCAGGGCGGTCATAGGAACTCCGGAGATGAGCAGACTAACCCGGGTGGCCCGCTGGATGTGTCCCTGGGCTCTGTCCTGGAACTACGACAGTTTGTCGCGCATCTCCATTAGCAATTTAGACGGGGTGGGATCTCATGTGAGGGAACGCACCAGACCAGGACCCACCATGCACAAATTTCTCTGTTCAGCACTTCTCTTCACGCTCGTTGCCTGCGAAGGTCCTGAAGGTCCAGCGGGCGAGGAGGGCACCGCAGGTGACGTCGGGTCCGATGGCAGCGATGGCATTGACGGCGAGACCGGGACGGATGGAGTAGACGGCGATGATGCGAGCTGTGCCGGTCGGGACGCCGTGGAGATCACGGCCATCATTGGTGGCGAGGGAACCCTCTTCACGGACTACCCCACCACCTTGAGCATCGAGACCAACTCTGCTGAGGCGCTCTCATACAACTGGGTGGGCTATGGAATCGACTATGTCTTTAGCGGCGACGATGTCCAGGCCACCGCCTTTGACGTAAAGGCAAGCAGTCAGGTTCTGGTCGCCACCGACGGGTGCACGGTCGACACCTTCCTCTGGGAGCCTGAGGTTGGCCCGGGCACCTTCGGCCTGGACGTCGTGCACCTCACTCCTGGCGTGGGCCCGGTCGACGTCGGCGTGAGCGGTGCAGACCCTGCCTTTAACATCGACTTCGAGCAGCGCGTGCGCCTCGAGTTGCCTTGGGGTGACTATGCCTGGGATCTGTCCCAGGACGGCAACGTCGCGCTGACGGTTCCTTCGGCGACCTACGAGCCAGGCAACCACTACGTCGTGTTCGCGCACCTGGACTCTGGTGCGTTGACCGTCACCGCCCTGAACGCGGACCTCTCTGACCCCAGCGACCCAGGCACGCAGATTCGCCTGACCGGTGTACACGCAGCGGACGGCGTGGGCCCGGTTGATGTGTACGACATCTACACCGCCACAC
>JBLHMA010000208.1:0-9195 GCA_047621545.1 Cognaticolwellia sp.
GAGCCCGCCACCCAGACCGCACTGACCGCCGCATATCCCCAAGACAAAGCCACCGGCTACGCCGCGGGGGACCTGAGAGGTGCCGTATGGGCTACCGCTAAGGTCCAGGCCACCGAGTAGCGCGTGCTGACCTGGACAACGGGGCTGATTCTGGGAAGCTGCGGCGCCTTGGCCCAAGCCGCGCCGGCCATAGATCCACCCACAGAGACACCAGTCACTTGGTACCTCATCCCAAACAGCTCCTTCGACACGGACGACGGGCTGGGCTTTGGTTTTAGAGGCGAGCTTCAGCACACCGATCCAGACCTCTCGCCCTATCGAGATGCGTGGGTTCTCCAGGGCTTCTCCACCCTGCGGGGCTACCACAACTACCTGCTGCGGTACGAACGTCTGGGCCTGGGAACCCAAGGCAACGGCCGCATCACCGCCATGGCCGCCTACCGGGCCTGGACCAACGACCAGTACTACGGCTTGGGTGGCGATCTGCCCTTGGATCCGGACTACATCCGGGACTTTGATGCGGACGACCTGCGCCGCAAGCGCCATCGATACACCCTGATCCAGCCCCATGTCCGCCTGACTTGGCTCAGCGATATTCCAGGACCACTGAGACTCTTCGCCAGCAGCGGCCTGCGCCTCTCACAAGTGCGTACCTATGAGGATTCGCTGCTTGAGGAGCAGCAGCCCTTCGGCATGGCCGGGGGCTGGAACTGGCAGCTCCAGGCCGGAGTACAGTTGGACACGCGCGACAGGGAGATCGACCCACGCAGCGGCCTGCTCTTGGAGGTCTCAGGGCGCTACAATCCCCCCATTCCTGGAGGGGCCGGGGTCTTCGGAGGGCCAGCGAGTAGCCTTCGTGGCTACTTTCCCCTGGGCGAGCGCGGGGTGCTGGCTGCGCGGCTGATGGGCGAGGCCCTGTTCGGCCAGATCCCGTTCTACGAGCTCAACCAATGGGGCGGCGCCGCCCAGACCGTCGGGTTCGGCGGCTACATGAGCCTGCGCGGCATTCGCTACGGGCGCTATCGAGCCCCAGGCAAGGCCATGCTGAACACCGAGCTGCGCATCGATGCCGCGCGGCACAACTTGGGCGGGAAGCCTTTCGTGTGGCAGCTCGTGCCCTTCGTAGACCTGGGGACCGTTTTCCTAGACGGCAGCGGCACCCCTCCCCTGCACATGGCGTTGGGGGTGGGACTGCGCCCCATCTACGACCAAGCATTTGTCGGTCGCATGGACCTGGGCTTTGGTCGGGAGTTTGTTCAGACAGACTCCGGAGTCCAGGTCACGTGGACGCCCGGGTTCTACCTGACCTACGAGCACTTGTTCTAAGCGGGGGTCAGACTCAGAGCTCCAGGGAGCAGCCGCTCCACAGGTCGCTGGGCAGCTCGTCCTGCCAAGGCAGCGCATCGCCATACTCATGGGCGGCGAAGAACTCGACGACGTGTTCCAGCCCAACGGGAGGAAGGACATGGCCATAGGGGTGCTCGCACATCAGCACAAAGTGGCCGTCCGCTTCCAGGCTCGCCTGTAGCGAGAATGTCGCGTCTTCGAAGCTGATACCGCCAAAGAGGTCATCAGGACCGCCCCAGGTCAACATCATCGGGATGTCCCGAGTCGGCACGTCGTAGGCTTGGAAGGGCTCGGTACCACCAGAGAGCGGCGCTGCTGCGGCCAAGTACTCGGAACGGTTCATGGCCAAGTTGGTTGACCAGAGTCCACCGGCGCTCATCCCGGTTGTGTAGACCCGCTTTCTATCGATGTCGTACTGCTCGATCATGCAGCCAAGAACGTCATCGAAGAAAGTCAGGTCAAGGGTGTCATCGGCGCCCTTGTAGAAGGCCCATTCGTAGTCTTCTGCCGCCCGTGCCTCTGGCACCACGACGATGTACCCCAGATCAGCGATCTCGCTGAGATCCTGCAGACGGATGCTCTCGCTCGCAGAGCCGCCCAGCCAGTGCCAGTTGAACCACAAGGGCGCACCAACAGGCTCATCGGGCCAGAGGACCAAGAACTCGCGATCCTCTCCCGAGCTCTGGAAAGTGACTTCGTCGCCGGAAAAATCGGGACATGTTCCTTCGGAATATGCAGGAGGTAGGGGCGGCAGCGTCTCATCGACGGTGCCGGTGTCCTTTACAACAGAGTCCTCCGTCTGGGGGTCATCGGCGGTGCATGCAAAAAGAAGTAGAGCGATCATGGCACCGTTTTAGCCCATCACTCCCCGGCTTCGGGCAAGAAACAGCCACTCCACAAGTCGCTTGGTAGTCCATCGGCCCATGGGCTGGGCTCGCCGTAGGTATGGGCGGCAAAGAAGTCTCTGACGTGATCGATTCGAACCGAGGGCAAGTCGTGGCCCCCTTGGTGTTCGCACAAGGCCACAAAGCTCCCGTCCGCCGAGGCCTTCTCCGCAAGCTCAAGGGTGGCCTCCTCGAAGCTCAAACCACTGAACAGATCCTGAGGCCCTCCCCAGGTCGCCATCACGGCGATGTCCTGCTCCGGAGTGAGGTAGGGCTGAAAAGGCTCCGTTCCCCCGGACATGGGTGCTATCGCAGCCAAGTACTGAGACCGTTTCATGCCCAGGCGCGTCGTGAACAAGGCGCCAGCGGAGAAGCCAGTGGAGTACACGCGCTTGCGGTCGATGCCGTACTGCTCATTCAGGCAGCTCAACGTGTCGTCAAAGAGTGCCAAGTCGAGGCTATCGTCGGCGTCTTGGAAATAGCCCCACTCCAGGAGCTGGTCCTCGTGCGAGGTCGGTACGACCACGATGTAGCCCTGGTCCGTCAACTTGCTGAGCTCAAAGTAGGTGATGGCCTGCTCCGCCTTGTCATGTGCCGCAGTCGAGTAGTCCAACCAGTGCCACGCATACACCAGCGGCGCGCCCTGGGGCTCCTCCGGCCAGAGCATCAGCACCGTGCGCTCGGCTCCCAAGCTCTCAAAGGTGACCTCGTCCCCAGAGAAATCCGGACACACCCCTCCGGAGTAGTCGAGCGGAAGCGGCGGAAGCCCCGTCTCCTCTCCACTGTCATCCCCTCCCCCCTGGGAGTCCAGGATCTCGGGTTCGGCGACACAGGCGAGCAGGAGTAGATGAATCATGGCCGCACTCTACATTGACGGGTGTACCCTTGGGTCATGAAAGCAAGCAATCTACAGGGCCTTCGCAGCCTCCTGTCTCTTCCCAAGCAAGAGCTCGTCAATCTGCTCAAGTATGGCGAGAGCCGGGCGTTGGCACAGGACGAGGTGCTGATCGAGGTGGGAGGCAAGGTTCAAACGGCCTACCTCTTGGTGATAGGCCGACTGGTCGCCGAGCTGCCCACCCCCTCGGGAAACCGTCTCATTGGCGAGGTCTGGCCGGGCGAAGTGACCGGCGAAAGTGCTCTGTCCCGCGGGGACTGGACCGCCGCTGTGCAAGTTCGGGCAGTCATAGACAGCAAGGTGTTGCTGCTCACCCCTGAACTCTTTGCCAAAACCCAGGGTACCCGTGCTCAAGCGGCCTTGCAGGGCCACTTGATCGGCGTGCTGGCCAAGCGCATCCAGGGGACCAACCTCCAGCTACGCAGGGCTTGGAAAGAACAGCGCTCCGCAGAGGAGATCGCCCTGGAACCGGCCCCAACCCGCGTCAAACCCCTCACCTTAGGCGAGCGTCTGTCCCTGCTCTTTGGAGTCACGCGATGAGTCCCCTGTACCAAATGGCCGAGAAGCTGCTCTACAAACACGGCGTGGACGTGGAGGCAGCTCACCTCATGGCGGTGCTGGACTTGCTGCCCGAGCAGAAGCTGAACACCGGACACCGGCTGTGCACCGAGCGCGATCCCTCCGCGGACATGTGGATCCTGACGGCTGGCAGCGTCAGCGTGATTAAGCGCGACTACGCCGGCCTTGAGCAAGAGATGGCGCGAATCCAAGCGCCGGCCCTGCTGGGCCACATGGCCCTGGTCACCGGCAACCCGCGCAGCGCCACCTG
This sequence comes from Cognaticolwellia sp., assembly GCA_047621545.1. Taxonomy (GTDB): domain Bacteria; phylum Myxococcota_A; class UBA796; order UBA796; family CAJQPC01; genus CAJQPC01. The sequence goes on from JBLHMA010000208.1 coordinate 3,956, forward strand.
CAATGTGGTGATGCCAGCCCGCCTGCGGGTGGTCACACCCGAGCGCTTTGTGGCCCTGTTGGAAGACCTCTCGCCCCAGGGAGATGCCTTCCGGCGCTTGCTGATCAGCTCTATGAGCGGCCAACTGGACGCAGGAAACCGGGCGATCCAGAACGCGATTTCTGAGCCGAGCGCCAAGAACATGACCTTGGCGGAGAGCAGTTTGCACGGGTGGAATGAATGATTCTGGGGCTGTGGCGGAGCATGCTGGCCTGGATGGGGGACCCGGCTCTCGACTTTGACCAACAGGCCCACATCCAAGGGAGCGCTCAGCTCCTCTCCAGCTACCTGCAGGTCGATACTCGAGCAGGAAAAGAGCTGGATGGAGCACTCTTTTTGGGCGAGCACTTAGCGGCCGCCGGCATCCCATACGAGATCGACGAGTACGCACCAGGCCGAGCCAACCTGATGGCCAGGCTCTCAGGAGATGGCACGGGCGGCGGTCCGGTCTGCTTGCTCTCCCACATCGACACGGTGGACTGGGAGCCCGAACTCTGGAAGGGTGGACCAGGCCCCTTGTCTGGCGCCATTGAAGGGGGGTGGATCTGGGGTCGGGGCGCCTTGGACATGAAGGGGATGGGCATCGTTGAGCTGCAGGCCTTCACTGCCCTGAAGCAGAGCCAGGTCCCGCTGAGCCGCGACGTGTGGTTCCTGGCAGTCGCAGACGAAGAGGATGGAAACGGAGGCGCCAAGCGCTTGGTGGAGCGCTGGGATGAGCTGGAATGCGCCTACGTGCTCAACGAAGGTGGCATGGGCGTTCAAGATCTTCTCTTTGAGGGGCAGACGGTCTACCCGATCAGCGTTGGAGAGAAGGGCGTGCTCTGGGTGCGCTTGGTCGCCCATGGAGAGCCTGGGCATGGCAGCACCCCGGTGGTGGAGCGCGAGTCCCCAGAGCATCTGATTCGCGCGGTGAACAAGGTGCGCGCCCACAATGAGGCGCAGGAACCCGAGTGGCATCCGGCGATGATCGAGCTGCTGAACAACGTGGGCCAACAGCGAAAGGGTGTGGAGAGGGCTGCCCTCACCAAACTTGCCCTGACCAAGACACTGCTCAAAGGTCAGCTGATGGAAAACCCCATCATCCGCGCGTCGATGACCACCACCTGGCACGTCACCGGCTTGGGGGGTGCACGGGCACCGAACGTGGTTCCTGGGACCTCCAGCGCGGTCTTGGACATCCGCTTGAGCCCCACCAAGACCGCCGAGATGGCCCTTGTGGAGTTAGGAGCGCTGATCGACGATGACACGGTGGAGATCCAGGTCATCGCACAGGAAGAAGCTGCCGTGAGCGAGTGGCAAGACGACCCCTTCTACGAGGCCTTGAGCCGCCACATCCAAGTGGACCGTCCGGAGCTTGTGGTCGGACCCGCTATCTCCCCGGGGTTTACCGACAGCATCTACCTTCGCCAGATGGGAGCGCGGGCCTATGGCTTGGTACCCTTTGATGTGCCCCAGGAAGAACTGGCGGGATTTCACGGCCCAAAGGAGCGTGTCAGCGTCGAGAACTTGGACCGTGGAGTTCGCTGGCTCATTGGGGTGTTGGAGGAGACGTGTACTCCGCCTTGAGAGCCGATACGCGCCCTGCGCGTTTGGGAGCGCTGGAATCTGAGTGTAGAGTGACCCGCGGTCGGTAAAGATTGGAGAGACAACCCATGCGTGCACACCATTTGGCCAAGACCACCGTCACCATGTCGCTCTTAGGAGCGATGACTCTTCTTGCCGTGCCTGCTGTTCAGGCCGCCAAAACAGCGGACATTCACGAGGTGCTCCTCACAGAGTCCGGGTGGGCACATGTCAGCACCGACGACGATGACGGGCTGCAGGTCTACAAGAAGCACATCGCCAGCCTGGGCGTGGACGCCTTTATGGGCAAGAAGATCCTGGACCCCGCGGTCAACGACGACACGCTCTTCGCGCTGATCACCGACGTGGACAACCACGAGACCTTCTCAAGCAACCTGCACGAGTCAAAGGGGCTTGGCGGCGGTGACTACTACCAGGTGGTCAAGGCTCCCAAGATGCTGCCGGTCTCCGAGCGCTACTGGTTCAACCACGCATCCAGCACCCGTGACGTGGCCGGGGTGAGCGGTCACCTTCGGCGCACCTGGAACACCATTGACTCCAGCAGCTACGTCACCGAACTAGGCCACGTGACCTCGACCTACAAAGACGCCATTGAGATCGCTTTTACGTACGGGATGTGGGAGATCGTGCCCAACGACTCTGGGCCGAGCACTCTGCTCTATAGAACCGTCTCCAACCCTGGCGGTGACATCCCCGCTTGGGTCATGAGCAGCCTCACCGGCCGCACCCTGCCCGACAACATGCGCACCTTCGAGAAGGCCGCGCTCAAGGCAAACCAATGATTCTGCTGCTCCCCCTACTTGCCTGCAGAGAGGCTGAGATCGCGCCGCCCGAGATCGACGAGACCACTCGCCAGCTCTGGACTGAATGGGAAGACCCGGAGAGAGTCGAGCAGCTGATCGCGGATTTTGTTCTACTGACCGACGACCTGGACTACGAGGACAACTGGCAGGAGCGCAGCTACACCGTCACCGCCTTCCCCAGCTCAGATGTGGAGGGAATTGTCGATCATGGCCTGGATCCCGCCGACACCTTCGGCATCGGCGTGGTGTTTCAATCGGAGCACCCGCCTGAGAAGCACATGGACCTGATCCGGATTGAGGATCGCACCGTTGTCGAGGCCAGCTCGCCGAACCTCTACGTGCGCACCTTCATAGAGGGCGACCCCGACTGCATGCTGGATCGCACCTGCGAGCTGATGCGGGCCCACAACCTCATCCGCCGGGAGAGCTTCTTCTACGGCACGATGACCTATGAGATGAACAAAGACTACCGGTGGATTCCCAGCGAAAACGGGGATGCTCTGGTCGCCCGGGCCTACCAGCTGGCCCCCAATGAGGAGACCGACAACAAGATTCTGCTCTTCCAGAGCTACACCTTAGACATCTGGATCCCCGCTGATGGCGGCAGCCGTCGTTACAACATGAGCTGGCAGCAAACCGAAGTAGGAAGCTTGACTGCCAGCGACATTGAGGGGGTCCTGGGGGCCGGCATTGAGACCCTTATGGCAGACCAAGACGAGTGGTTGAGCGAGAATCGCTGAGTGCTCAACACGACCTTGGCTCTGCTGACAGCTCTTAGTCAGCCTGTATACGCTGGCGGCGGCGGTGGCGGTGGCGCAGTCCCCCCCCCAAAGGTCGGCGAGGATGGCGAGCTGGACCTACGTCCAGCCTGGATCGCGGTCCCGCTGATCTCTTACGACTCCACTCTGCTCTTCGGCTACGGCGGCTTTGGCGGCGTGATCTGGCCCAGCGCAGACCCCGACCAGCCCTTCGCCTTTCGCATCAGCGGTCAGTACTACAAGACCACCGGCGGCTACGCGAATCACTTCTTCCGCTTTGAGATCCCAGGGATCTTGGGCACCAAGTGGCGCTGGCGGTCCGACGTTCGCTACGTGAACTGGACTCAGGCGCCCTACTACGGAATCGGCAATAGCACGCCCGTATCCAAGGAAGCAGAAGAGGAATACTACGAGTACACCAAGGTCGGAGTCCGCTTCAACCAGAACGTCCGCCGCCAGATCTACGGCGACTGGGAGCTGTTCTACACCTGGAGCTTTCGCCGAGAGCAGGTTCAAGTCCCCAACGACACCAAGCTCGACGAGGACCTAAAGGATGGCTTGGCTACCGGCCGAAACGGCGGACGCTACAGCTACATGGCCCTGGGCGCATTGCGCGACACCCGTGACAGCGAGATCGACCCCAGCACTGGCGCCTTCATCAACTTCTCCGGGCGGCTCTCTCACCCCGCCGTTCTCTCTGAGTACAAGGTGGCTGGCGCCAACTTCAATGCCTCAGGTTTCCACCCCCTCCTGGGCGGGCGAATCGTCAGTGCGAGCAATCTGAGCGTAGACCTGCGCTGGGGCGAGGAGCCCTTCTGGAACCTGGCCTACATCGGTGGCTTGGGCCGAGGCGTCATTGGCGGCCGCTGGGCGTTCCGTGGATTGCCCGAAGAGCGTCTGCGCGGCAACCACTCGGCCTGGGTGCAGCAAGAGTTTCGCATCCACGTCTGGCAGGGTGACATCTTCAAGAACGCAATGGACTTTCAGCTGGTGCCGTTCACTGACATGGGCCGCGTCTGGGATCCGGGGGAGGAAGATGACTGGTACCACCTGCACTACACCGCGGGTCTGGGTTTGCGCATCGACGTGCGAGAGCTGGCCGTTCTGCGTGCGGACTTTGGGCTCGGAATCGAGGAATACTCCACCGGCCGGGCTGTGATTCCACAGATCTACGTGCTGGCAGAGCATCCGTTCTAAAGGTTGCAGCCTCAAACCAGGAAGCCCATGGCCCCCCCCCGCTTGGTCCTCATCGACGGAAGCGCCCTAATTTATCGGGCCTTTTTTGCGATTCCCAGCTCCTTCATGACCCCCGAGGGCCTGCACACCAACGCGGTGTACGGCTTTGCGCTCATGTTGAACAAGCTGCTGGCTGAGCGCTTTCCGGACTATGCCGCGGTGGTCTTTGACACCCCCAAGCCCACCTTTAGAGCCGTGCGATACCCGGAGTACAAGGCCGACCGCCCGCCGATGGACGACACGCTGCGAGAGCAGATCCCGTGGATCCACAAGCTGGTAGACGCCCACAAGCTCCCTCGCTTGGCGGTCCCTGGCTACGAGGCCGACGACATCATCGGGACCCTCACCCACCAGGCCGTCGCCGCTGGAATGGAGGTACTCATCGTCTCTGGGGACAAGGACTTCGCTCAGCTCATCGGCCCCAAAGTGCGCATGCTGGACTCTATGCGACAGGTCACCTACGACGCGGAGCTGGTCAAGAAGAAGTGGGGCGTTCCTCCTGAGCAGTTCGTCGATTTCCTAGCGCTGATGGGCGACAAGATCGACAACATCCCAGGGGTCCCGGGCATCGGCAAAAAGACCGCCGCCACCTTGCTGGAGCGCTTCGGCGATCTACAGACCGTCCTGGACAGCACGGACCAGCTCAAGGGCCGTCAGCAGCACAACCTGCGAGAGTTCAGAGCGCAGGCCCTGCTCTGTCAGGAGCTGGCAACCATCGACTGTCAGGTTCCTCTGGACGTGGGGGTGAAGGACCTATCCGTTGAGCCCCCCGACCTGACCCCAATCGACGCGCTCTACACCCACCTACATTTCTTCTCTC
>JBLHMA010000209.1:0-9159 GCA_047621545.1 Cognaticolwellia sp.
AACATGGGACTTGCACGCTGGAAGGCATCAGTGCCTTTCGCATTCGCTACGGAGGAATGTTTGCTCGCTTCGAGCAGGTGCAGGCCAGTGTCCCGCATCGTTTGAGTCAAGGCCGACACTGCGTGGATCTGGAGCACTACAGCCGAGTGGAGCGCAGCACGCAGGAGCGGAGTGGAGGGACCGTGTTGGTTCGCTACACCGAGTTGGATGGGCTCATTGGAAGCGCTCAGTTCTTCGGATGAGGCAGTGCGGTAGTGCCTCAGGGGGTCTGCGAGCGCACGTCTTTCAAGCTGCTGTTCTACCCAGGGACAAACCAGGACACATCCATGCCTCAGCCCATTGCCAACCAATCCGTGCTCGTCTTTGGGGGCAGCAGCGGAATTGGCGCCGCTCTCTGCGAGCGTCTCGTTGCAGCCGATGCCAAGGTGTGGGCTTCTGCCCGGGGAGAGGAGCGCTTGGACGAACTCAGCGCCCGCTTGGACCTACGAACCTCCGTCGCTGACGTACTGGATCCCGCCCAAGTCGAGGCCACGATGGACGCCGCTATCGAAGCCTTCGGCGGCCTGGATGCTGTGGTCCTCTCGGTTGGGTCCATCTTGCTGCGACCCGCCCATCGTCTCAAGGACCAGGACTTTGTAGATACCCTGGCCATCAACCTGCACTCCGCCATGTATGTGGTCCGCGCGGCCGCCAAGCGCATGATGCGAAGCGGGGGCGGAAGCGTACTGTTGTTCAGCACCGCTGCAGCTCAGGTGGGCTTTGCCAATCACGAAGCCATCGCTGCGGCAAAGGCTGGTGTAGAAGGATTGGCCCGCGCCGCCGCTGCTACCTACGCTGCCCGAGGGCTGCGGGTGAACTGCATCGCGCCGGGCTTGGTCCGTACACCTCTCTCCAAGGGGATCACCTCGCACGATGCCACCCTAAAGGCCAGCCAGGACATGCACGCCTTGGGACGAATCGGTGAGCCCGATGACATCGCCCACGCAGCCCAGTTCTTGCTGGAGAGCACCTGGATCACTGGGCAGACTCTGGTCGTGGATGGCGGCTTGGCAGGCATTGCCCGCTGAGTCGTGTTGCTGAGTTGTTCAGTTAGGCGAGGCGCAGCTCCAGCGCACCCCTGGCTCTGTCAGGCTGCACGACCTTGCCCTGCTGGTAGAGCCGGGCGCGCTTGTCGTGAACGAGCAGTCGCGCGCTCGACCGCAGCTGGTCTCGGTTGCATTCAAGTGCAGCTTCGGCAGCGGAATCCAGCGGCAGCTTCCCGGGGGGAGAGCCGCGCAGGAGCTGGAGCAGCCCCTCGACACGGCTAGGCTCCTGTGGCCCGCGCTTGCGGCAGGACTGGCTGCAGAAGCGCACTTCGTCCCAGTTTTTCTCCCACTTCTGTTGCCAGGAAAAACCACGTCCACAGTAAACGCATGCCTTCTCTCTCGGAGTTTTTCCATGCCCCTATCGGCCCTGAGGCGATTCAAGATGCGTCCTTACTCGCAATAGCAGCGTAGGCTTGGCTCACCTGTGCAAGCCCGCCAAAGGAGTTGAGAATGATGTTGGCCCTGATGTGTTCACTCGGTGTTGCCCATGCCGGAGGTGGCCCTTGGGTCTTGGGGCCCGGTGATCAGACCCTATATGTGGGTATGGACGTCCAGCGTCTGACCAAACTCGGCATTCAAGCCGGCCCCAATCCAGAGGACTACACCACCATCGATGTAGGCGAGGGGCTCTCTTCCTTCGGGGTCAAGGCCATCGCCAACTATGGCTTGCTCTCCCGGGTAGAGCTGGAGCTCGAGGTGCCTTGGTACCGGGTCTCGGCGAACCGTGCGGACGCTGAGCCTTGCCTGGCCTTGGGCGAGGGGAGCTGCAAAACCACCCAGTCCGTGGGACTGCTGCGCGCGCAGGCCAAGTGGCTGGTCTTGGATGAGCTTCAAGGAATGCCCCTGAGCGTCAGCTTGGGTGGAACGCTGCGCTACGGCGGCTTTACGGCACCGGCACGCTCCCGAATCACCAACGTGGGCGAGGGGACCACGGATTTGGGACCGAGCATTCACCTGGGACGCACCGGCGGGCTGGGCAAGAGCGGCTACTGGGCGGCGTACACCGAACTCTTCTGGTTGTACCGCTTCCCCAGCACCGACTCCTACCAGGGATCTGACTTGGGACCGGACGCTCCGGTGTCCGCGCCGCTACCAGAATGGGTGCTCAACGCAGAGGTGCTCTTTTCCCCCGACGCCCGGGTGGCCTTTGGGCCCAGCGCCAGTGGCTTGTACCGAGACGGACTGGATTGGTACGAGCTGAACTTGGCCGACCCCGACCGCTTGGCTGCCTTGGGAATCTACAACTTTAGGGTGGGCGGAAAGCTTGTCATTCGCAATGAGCGGGGAGTGGCCTTCTCCACCGGTTTCCTGCGCACGGTAGTCTCCTACAACAACCCCTCCGATGCGTGGCTGGTGTCCGCCGGCTTGAGCGTCCCTACAGGGCTTGGGAGGCCATGAGTGCTCCTTGCAGCAGGTGAGCGCGTCGCCGGACGCTTTGTGGTCGACCGACTGATAGCAGAGGGTGGCCTGAGCGAGGTCTACCAAGTGCGTCACATTGAGCTGGGCTCGGTGTACGCCTTAAAGCTGCTGCGCGCTGACCACCCCAGCATCACCAAGCGCTTGTTGATGGAAGGGCGGATTCAGGCCCAGCTGACACACCCCAACATTGCGCCTGTCATCGACGTTGTTCGCCACCAAGGGCGTGTCGGGTTGCTGATGCCACTGATTCTGGGCAAGTCGATGGCCGAGCTCTTGGCTCGCCGCACGGTGATTCCAGTGGCCGAGTCTCTGGAGCTGATGGCGGGTGTGCTCTGTGGCGTTGGGGCTGCCCATGGTGCGGGTGTCCTGCACCGAGATATCAAGCCGGGAAATGTGCTCTTGATGGTCGAGGGGGACCGCATGCGGCCCTTGGTCACCGACTTTGGCATTGCCAAGGTCGCCGAGAGCGTGGCCAACGTCACCAAGGTGGGGGCCGCGATGGGCACCCCAGGCTTCTCGGCTCCCGAGCAGGTCTTGGATGCCGCTGACGTGGATGTACGCGCGGACATCTTCTCGTTGGGTGTGATGCTCTACCGCATGCTCACCGGCTGCATGCCTTACGTCTCCAAAGACGGCTCCGTGCGCATTGGCAGCGTGGTCTCGGAGTCCCTCACACCCCTTGGCGATGCTGACGCTACGCTGCCACCGGAGCTGTGCGCTGCTGTAGACAAGGCCCTGGCCAAGAGCGCCGACGACCGCTTCGCCGACCTGCCGGAGATGGCGCGAGCCCTGTTCCAGAGGCGGCCGAAGCTCTTGGCGCAGGTGTTGGCTCCATCCGGGATCGGGCCCATCAACTTTGAGCTTCCAACGCTGAACCCGGATCTCGACGAGGAAAATGGCAGGGCGAGGCTGGTTGGTTCCACTCTCATGCCGGACATGGCCAATGCGCTCGCGGACGCCGGGCAGGCGGAGCCATCACCTCCTACGCTGGCGCCGATCCCTGAGGATGGTCCAGAGCCCGTTCTTGTTTCGGGGCCTGCCGTGGCACCTACTTCTGGGGGGCCAACCGCCTCGGTTCCACCCGGAATGGAGAAGAAGTTCCCTCGGGTTTGGGTGGGATTGACGGGGACGCTGCTGCTTGTCGGCGGCCTGGTGTGGTGGGTGAATGAAGGGGAGCCAGCGGTCACCTTGGAGCCCAGCGGACCCGCAGCGCTCGGTGATGTGCCCGATGGGCTCGATCCGATTGCAAGCCAGCCGCAGTCCGGTTCGCAGATCCCTGATGCTGGCGTGGAGCTTGGCGCTCAGGAACAGCCTGCGGTTGCTGAACCCGCCGTTAGTCAGGCTGCCGAAGGGCAGCCCGTGCAAGCGGCGGCCGAGAAGGCGCCTGTTGAGCCTGCAGAAGATGGTAGATCTGGGCTGAGCGGGCCAGATTCGCTCACTGCCGGAGACATTCCGCCGGATTCCAAGGGTGAGCCTGTGGTTGAGGAGCCGGTGACCTCGGATTCGCCAGCGGGTGTTGAGCCTCTTGGCGAGCCTCTGGGGGAGCCTCTGGGGGAGCCCGACGACCAGGATGCGGTGGCGGGCGTAGACCCCCTGGAAGAGGCTGGATCCTCTCCTGCAGATCCAGAGCCCACCATCACCGAAGTTCAGGAGCCTGAACAGCCTCCATCCTGGACTGGACCTGACGTGGCGGGCGCTTGGAGTGGGACAGCAGGTGGCCGTCCAGCGGCCATGCTGCTCAAGATGACGCCGGAAGGGCAGGTCACCGGTGAGCTTGTGTTCATCCTGGGGGCGACCCGGCGCAGCTTCCCGGTCCGAGGTAGTGTGGACGGCCAGGGGCGTCTGAAATTGAGCTCCGGGACTGACCTGAGCCTGAGTGCACAGGCCAGCGATACTGGCATCAACGGCACCTATACCCAGGGTCGGTCCAAGGACCAGAGCATCCGCTTCAGCCGATAGGCGAAGCTACCGTCGACATCTCCGGCTCTCAGCTTGGGATGGGGGGATGGTGCGCTCCTCGATCTCATTGAAAAGCGCGCAGCGCAGGTCCTGGTGCTCGCGGAGACCAGGGACTTGAACACCCTTCAGGAGCTGGCGGTCGACGCCCGTTCTCACTATGTTTGATAGGACTCCGGCCGCGGCTGGCGCCTCCGACCACCGGTTGCCGCCTCCGACCGCGATAGGGTTCGCTCCTATTTGGAGCGTGGATGACCCCATGGGTTCGAGAGGGCATTCCCCTGCACCGCTGGCTCATCTGGGTCTTTGCCTGGGTCGTGCTTCGGCTCACGCTGGCCTCGGTATTGCGCATCAAGTTCAAGGGGCAGGACCGGATCCCCAAGTCGGGCGGCGCCATGATGCTGGCCAACCACACCACGCTTTGGGACCCGTTGATGTGTTTCTGGGGTGTGAATCGTCCGCCTCACGGGATCGGCAGCGAGCAGGTGTTTCGAATCCCGGTTGTGGGTTGGGTGCTCCGGCAGCTCAACAGCGTGCCTTACGCCAAGGGCGCAAAAGACGGCGCGGCGGTGCGTGAGCTGGTCGCGGCCTTTGAGGGTGGAGGCGTGATCGGTATGTTCCCCGAGGGCCTGCGCTCTTGGACGGGCGAACCTCTCCCGATCAAGCGCGGCACCGGCCGGCTGGTAAAGAGCCTGGGCGCTCCAATCATTTTCTGTCGCGTGTCCACGGGCTTTCTCCAGCACCCGCGTTGGGCCAAGTGGCCCCGGCTAGTGCCATGGCGCGTGGAGTACGAGAGCATCCCCTACGATCCGAACTGGTCGGTCGACGACATCAACGAGGTGATCGCCGAGGGCCTCAAGATCTATCCTGAAACCGTGGAGCTGCCGCGGGGATCCTGGGGGTTTCGCCTGGCGGAGGGCCTGCCCGAGTTTCTGTGGGCGTGTCCTCACTGCCTGGAGATCGAGGGCTTGGAGGTCGACCCAAGCGACAAGAACTGTGTGGCGTGCTCAGGATGCCAACGGCGCTGGCGGCTGGACCTTCGCTGCACGATGCAGGCGGACAGCGCCGATACCGCGACCTTGAGCGTGGGGGCTGCCCGGCAACTGCTGGACCAGATCCCCAGCGACATCGATCTGAGCTGCGACCACATGGCGGTCAGTCGGGTCCAGCGTGGTCAGATCACCAAGGAGGCTGTGGCCGAGGGTCAGGCCCGCACCACGGAGACAGGGGTCGAGGTGGTGAAGGACGGCGAGGTGGTCTGGTCACTGCGCTTCGAGGAGATGCAGGTGGTGCTGCTTCAGGTCCGGAACAAGCTCCAGATCCGGGTCGAGGGGGCCAACTATCAGCTCGATCCGCAGGGACAGAGCACTCTTCGGTGGCACCATTTCCTGGGCCACCGCACCGGCGGCAGGGCCCAGTAGGGAGCATTCACCTCAGCCGCTGAGCGCAGCTACATCAGCACGCCGCGGTGGTCCGCGACCACTGGAGCCGGCATTTCCTGGCCCATTCGCTGGCGCAGGTTGCGCTCGATCTTGGTGCTCAGGTTGTGCAGTGGCAGCCCGTTGTAGAACATGGTGAAGGGGTCCTCCAGGACGCGGCCCGCCTCTGAGATCAGCGCGAAGGACAGACAGACCAATGCGTTGAATGGGATGGCCACCCAGTCCATCTCGTGCACCAATGAGAAGGGCAGCATGATGGCGAAAATCTGGATCAAGACCTCGACGATAAAGCCGTAGCCACGTGGGATTGGGGTGCCTTTGATGCGTTCGCAGCCGCCCTGAATGTTCAGGAAGTCCATCAGGGTGCTGTCCATGGACTGCAGCCGAAGGGGGGCCAAGCGTCCGGCGTTGTTCAACGCCACCAGGTCCGTGAGCTGCTCGTCCAGCAGGAGGTGGGTGAGGTTGGTGCTCTCCCGATGAAGTGGGGTGTTTGGTCCCATGCGCTTGTAGTCGGGGTCATCGAAGGGGGACTGGCCGCGCAGCAAGCAGCGCAGGGTGTGTACGTAGGCGATGTGCCGGACCACCATCTCCTGGGCTTGGTCTGCATCTTCTGGCGCTGTGTAGCGCAGCAGCTGATCGCAGAAGTGGCGTGAGCTGTTGATCATGCGGCCCCAGAGCTTCCTGCCTTCCCACCAACGGTCGTAAGACTGGTTGGCTCTGAAGCTCACGAAGATGCCAACGGCCGCGCCCACAATGCTGATGGGTGTGACGGGCAGCTGCATGAAATCGAAGCCCAAAGGCTCGATGAGCACCCAGGCGATCGTGGCTGTGACAACGTAGAACAGCGCGCGTCGCCACTGCCAGAGGAGGAGGCGGAATGGGTTGCCTCCGAAGTCGTTTGTCATCATGGCAGGGGTTCCTTCAGTTCAGGAGGCGTGCGCGTACGCGCATCTTCTTCACGCGGCCTTCCTGCAGGTAGCTCAGGGCTTGGCGCGCGTATTCATGTGCAATGGCCACAGCTGTAATGCGTGGCAACAGGTCAATGCGGCCGATGGCCTTGGCGGGAATGCCCCCGTCTTTGACCAGGGCGCCCAGGACATCGCCCTTGCGAAGCTTGTCTTGGCGTCCGGCCAGAATCAGCAGAGTCTGGTTTGGTGGGCGCATTGCGGCAAGGGAGCCGCCCCCTGTGGGAAGTGGGACTTCGGGGATCTCGGTGCCCATGAACTCCTCGATGGCGGCCAGGCGATCCGGTTCACGCTCTCCGCAGACCACGGAGATGGCCAGCCCTTCCTTGTCGGCCCGCGCTGTGCGGCCGATGCGATGAACATGTGCTTGGACTTCGCCTCCCAGCTCGGCGATGAGCACCATGGGAAGGGCCGGTATGTCCAGTCCGCGGGCGGCGACGTTCGTGGCGACCAGGACGCAGGCGCTGCCGCCGGAGAACTGCAGCATGACCTCGTCGCGGTTGCGCTGATCCAGGTCTCCATGCAGGGCCAGTGCTACGGTGCCGCGGCCACTCAGGAAACGCGCCAGGGAATCACAGTCCCCTCGGGTCTCGCAGAATACCAAAGCCCGCTCGGGGGTGTGGTGGGCCAGGATCTGTAGAACGGCGTCGTTTCGGTGTCCCCATGGCACCCGTACGTGCTGCTGCTCTAACAGGCCTTCTTCCACTTGCGAGGACACACTGAGGTGTACCGGGCGGTATTGAACCTGCCGGCTGAGGTGCTGGATGCCTTCGGGGAAGGTGGCCGAGAAGAGCAGGGTCTGGCGCGCCAATGGGCCGGTCGACGAGGGGCAGTCGTGAACGATGCGCAGCACCTGATCCACAAAGCCCATGTCCAGCATCCGGTCGGCCTCGTCCAGGACCAGGACCTGGAGCTTACTCAGGTCCAAGGTTTCTTTGTCCAGGTGCTTCCCGATTCGGCCCGGAGTCCCCACGACGACTTGAGCGCCGCCGTGCAGGCTGGCGATCTGATCGCGGTATGCGCGCCCTCCGGTGACGCAGAGGACCTGGACGTTGTCCATGCGACTGGCCAGTCGGCGCAGCTCTGCGGCGACTTGGTCGGCGAGCTCTCGGGTGGGGCAGAGCACCAGGGCCTGGGTGTACAGATCGGAGGTGATGCGGCTGAGCAAGCCCAGACCAAATGCGGCGGTCTTGCCGCTGCCGGTCTTGGCTTGGCCGCTTACATCTCGACCTTCCAACAGCGGCGGCAGGGCCTGCTCTTGGATCGGGGTCAGCTGCTCAAAGCCCATCTGGGCGGTGGCCTGCAGGAGCTCAGGGCGCAGCTGTAGGGTGTCGAAGGTGGCCAAGGTTTGCTCCGGGAGGATTGAGCTAACTCGCCCGCAACGCGGGGGAGTTAGCTCAATCTCATGCTCATCGCTCTTCTGCTCGCCTGCGCCTCTACGCCAAAATCCACCGCCCTGGAGCAGAGTCCAGACCCGGCCAAAGCGGTGGTGGAGCTACTGGAGGTGGGGGCACCGGAAGGTGTGGTGGCCTCGGTGGCGGTCATTCGTGGATCAGAGGTTCAGCTGCTGGGGGAGCCCGAGCGGCTGTACGAGTTGGGCTCCATATCAAAGGTCTTCAACGCCTGGCTCCTGGCGACCCTCGAGGAAGAAGGTGTGCTCTCCGAGCAGGATCTGCTCTCAAAGCACTACCCGGTGGTGCCCAAAGGGAATGGCGACCAGATCCAGCTGGTGCACCTGGCTAGCCACAGCAGTGGTCTGTCCCGGCTGCCCGGCAACATGAACCTGCGCTACCTGATTCAGAACTTCGATGCCCCCTACGTCGACTACGACGCAGCGATGCTTCAGCAGGCTGTCGCCGACGAGAAGGTGCGCCAGGAGCCAGGCACCTCCTGGGCCTACTCCAACTTCGGCGCGGCGCTCTTGGGGCAGATCATGGCTACAGAGCTTCAGCAGCCCTGGGCTGACGCGGTGGAGGAGCGCGTTTTGGCCCCGCACGGTCTGACGGGCATCGGTGAGCTGGAGCCTCCTGCAGGACCTGGGGCAGAGGGCGAAGTGGCCACCTGGGACTTTGATGTGATGGCTCCGGCGGGATCCCTGGATGGCGACCTGAACGCGATGGTGGCCGTGGCCCAGATCTGGTTGGAGCCGGATGCGGTCATGCGCTCGATGCTTGCTGTGCGCATGGAGTCGGAGCCCTACAGCAGTGGGCTGGGGTGGATTCAGGGGGATGGATACTGGTGGCACAATGGGGGAACCGCTGCTTACTCGACCTTCGTCGCAGTAGACCCGGCGCT
>JBLHMA010000210.1:0-9130 GCA_047621545.1 Cognaticolwellia sp.
GGGGCAGATCCGGAGCTTCAAGGAAGCGTCCGGGTCACTGTTCCGCCGATTGTCGCTACCGAGCTGCTCGCCCAGGATTTTGTGGCTTTCTGTGCGCGCTGGCCTCAGATTGATCTCGAAATCTCAGCCGGATACGACCTTGTCAGTCTGGGAAAGCAGCAGGCCGATGTGGCCATTCGTTTCCTGCCAGTCGGCATGGCACCCGATTCAGAGCTCCACGGCCGCAAGGTGGGAAACGCACACATGGCGGTCTACGGGCGCGGAGACTGCTGGATCGGTCAGAGGGGCGAGGCCTTGGACCGTCAGTGGGCCAAGACCACCCCTTGGCCTGACTTGCCCATCAAAGGGGCAGTGTTCGATGGCGAGCTTCAGCGTCGGCTTTGTGCGGCCGGCATGGGCATGGTGCGCGTGCCGTGCTTTGTCGCTGATGGACACCTCGAACGGCGTACGGAGCCCGAACCTGGACTGGATATCTGGGTGCTCGTTCATCCAGACTTGCGGCGAAACCCTCGCCTTAGGCTGTTTCGGGACATGGTTGTGGCTGCTCTGAAGCGCCAACAGGGCAGGCTTTTGGGCGGGAGCCCCGACTAGGTTCCTGGCCCGCGTTGTGATATTCGCCCTGCTTTCCGATGTAGACGAATCCGTCGTCGCCGCTGTCGGTTCTGTGGGTCCAACGAGCGACCACGAATCCGGCGGGTATAGCCCTTGGGTCTGGTGACTAAAGGCCACCCCGCGGATAGTTCTCTGGAGAACAGAAGGATTCTGCCGCAGTGCTCAGATCGCTCCTCGCTGGTGCCCCGTGATTCCCGTCGCCTTCAAAGCGATGGTGAGCCTCATCTTTGTGTTGTACGGAGGCAGCGAATTGTTGTTTGGGCGCTTCCTGAATCGTGAGCAGTCCAGCCGCGGCGACGTGATCATGGATGTGGTCAGCAACTTGGTGGTGCCTCTCTTGGTGTTGCCGCTGGTGTTGTGGGTCTCGCACGCCCTCGCGGACGCACTCATCCCTGGCACCGCAGACATGTGGGCAGCATGGCCGGCATGGTTGATGTGGGTGGTGCTCTTGGTGGGTGATGACCTGACCCAGTACTTCTGGCACCGGCTCTCACATGTGTCGTGGCTCTACCCGCTGCATCGGGCTCACCACTCCGCTGGCTACATGTCGGTACGCATTGTCTACCGAAACAACCTGCTCTACTACGCAATGATGCCTGGACTGTGGGTGTCGGGATTGCTGGTCTACTGGGGTTTTGGCCCGGTCTATTTGGTCTATCTGGTGCTGAAAATGGCGGTCATCATCGGTGCACATTCCAGCGTTCCGTGGGACGCACCTCTGCGTAGACACAAGCTCACTCAGCCGCTTATTTGGTTTTTGGAACGCCTGATCTCCACGCCTTCTACGCATTCCGCGCACCACGGACTGCACGAGGCGGACGGTATCACGCGTTACCGCGGTAACTACGGCAACTTCCTCTTTGTATGGGATCTACTCTTTGGTACGGCCCACATCACGGGCAGCCGCCCGGACAGTTTTGGTATCGAGAACCTCGAGCCCGTTGGCTGGTTCCGTGAGCTGCTGTGGCCCGCACGCGCAGTGCGCAGTCACAGGGTGCAGGTGAGACCCGCGGCTCCGCCTGCTGAGTAGCCGGCGAACTACGGGGTTGGAGGTTCGCTACAGGGCGTCGAGCGCGCTCGCTCAATCGCTGTTTACCACCGATGCGACCAAGGCCCGGACCTCACTCATGCGGAAAGGTTTGGCGAGGCAGCGCACGTCGTCCCGCTCGACGAAGGCTCGGGCATCCTCAGTGTAGGCGCCGCCGGTCACAAACACGAGGCGCACCTCGTGGGCGACGCCGGCCGCCAACCGCCCCAGGGACGCCAACCGGTCCGTTCTGCGATAGGGGCCTCCCAATTTTGACATCTTCGCGGCGGCCTGGGGGTTCGACCGCAGTCGCTAAGTCAAAGCACTTTTCTGGCACGAGTCCTTTGTACCAAGGCATGACCCATGCTCTGCTCTAATAGGAGTAACCTCGAACTCTCCGTCGGCATCCGAAGGGACCGTACGAGACGAGTCCTCGGTCTTCTTGCCCGGTTCAAGGTAGTCGGTACAACATATCAATCGTCGCCTAAG
Organism: Cognaticolwellia sp.; assembly: GCA_047621545.1. Classification (GTDB taxonomy): domain Bacteria; phylum Myxococcota_A; class UBA796; order UBA796; family CAJQPC01; genus CAJQPC01. Next base: position 2,129 of record JBLHMA010000210.1, read on the forward strand.
CTCTGTACCTTGCCACTATCCCTACAGCAGTCTTGGGCTAGGCCGCAACGCCACACATGCACTTGCTTCCTTCAAGCTTGTCCAAGCCAGCCCCTGAAAGGACGCCCCCTATGTTCGGGTCCGCGATTCACTTCAGGGCGCTCACGAACTCATCTTCAACATCTCAAACTCCCTTCGGGCTTCAACGAGTTCTCCTGGCGTGCTTGTCATTGTTCTGAGCACGGAGACCAGACGAACCTTCATTTCGGGGTGCGCTTCCCAGAACGAAGCCGGAATCTCAAGTAGCACTCTGAGTAGATCACCTGGGTAGAAATCGGCGAAGCAAAGAGGGTCCACCCCAACGACATCTAAAGCGATGGGTACAAGCCAGCGGAGACTCAGCTTCTGGCCAACCTGAATCCTGAGGTCTGCCGGAGTCATTTCACTCAAGGCTACTGTGCGCAGGCGGTGACACTCTCGTACAACGTTGGACGAATACGTGGGTGGGCCCCAAGCAGGAGGGTCGAGATCATCCAAAATGCTGGTTCTCGGATTCATTGACAGTGTCCTTCTTCGTCCAACAGTGGAGATCACAGCGACCTGCGGACAGTTTCTTGGCTAGGCCAATTGGCAATCCACAAGCCTCATCTGAATTATAGCTAAGCCCTCCGTTTGGAGCACTGCACAGGATCTGGCATTCCTACTTCAAAGGCCGCCCCGCTAGCCTCAGGGGTCCAGCCCTCCAGAAGTGCTTTCTCAATCGGCCTCCTGATTAGTCCCGGACCCACAGGGGCGGCCTGCCTACGAGACATTCCCTTCGGGAACGTCGTCTCCCGCTGGACGAGATACGAAGGCGATTCTCGCTCCCTCGGCGCTCGGCTGCATCGGATCTGGGTAGCTGACATTGTGCTGCTCGTCGGGTCGCCGCCCGAGGGCCTGCTCAGAGTGGGAGCAGGCGAGCTGCGTTGGTGGGCGTACTTCCAGCCCAGCGAGCCCTTGCCATCAGACTCGAACGCTGTGCTCTTGGTCTTTTCGGACGTTGTGCTTCAGTCCAGCTCGGCAAGCACGTCTTCGCATGCCGCTCGCAGCCCATCAGCGATGGTATCGGCCTGAGACTCGGTCAGGATGAGCGGAGGAGAGATCAGCATGTGGTCGCCGTGCACGCGGTCTACACAGCCCCGCGCGCCAAGCGTCACCAGACCATGGCCCAAGGCTGCGGCCTCGACGCGCTTACTGAACCGTAGCGCGTCGGGCCACGGCTCTTTGGTGTCTTTGTTCTGGACGAACTCAACGCCTAGGAACATACCGAGTCCGCGGACCTCGCCCACGCAGGGCAGGTCGAGCAGACGGCTCTCCAGGCGGTCCTTCAGGTAGGCACCGACGGTGGCCGCGCGCTCTACTAGGCCGTGGTCTTCGATCTCGTCGAGTACCGCAAGGCCAACCGCAGCCGCCAGCGGTGTGCAGGAGTAGGTCTGGCCACTGAAGAAGGGATTGCCGCTGGCGCGCAAGACTTCAGCGACGTTGTCGTGCACCAGGATGGCTCCCAAGGGCAGGTAGCCTCCGCTGATTCCCTTTGCGCATGCCAAGACGTCGGCATGGGTCCCGAAGTGCTCGCAGCCAAAGCGGCGGCCCGTGCGTCCAAAGCCAGTCATGACCTCGTCGGCAATCATGAGGATGTCGTTTGCACGGCAGATCTCAGAGATTCGTCGGAAATAGCCCTGGGTGGGCACCGCGGCGCCGAGCGCACTGCCGACTACCGGCTCGGCCAGGAAGGCGGCGATTTCGTCGGGGTGGGCATCTACGACCGTACGAAACTCCTCCACGAGCTGGTCTTCGTAGGCCTGCACGCTCATGTCCGCCGGGCGCCGATAGGGCAGGCAGGATTCGGTATGCAGGTGGAGATCGGGAAACAGGTCTGCGTAGAAGGTGCGTCGGCCGACATTGCCGCCAACGTCGAGCGTGGCCAGGGAGTTTCCGTGGTAGCTGCTCCATCGGCCGATGAATCGGCGACGGGTGCTTCGGCCCTTGGCATGGTGGTACTGAAAGGCGAGCTTAAGGGCGTTCTCGACGGCCTCGGTCCCTCCGCTGATGGTCCAAGCGCGGTTGAATCCCTCGGGCGCGAAGGCGCACAGGCGCTCGAAGTAGGCCTCGATGACCGGGCTGTGAAACAGGTGCGTGGGGTGCACCGCTAGGGTGCGCGCCTGGTCCGCGAGAGCTTGTGCGACGCGCTCGTTGCCGTGGCCCAGGTGGGTGACCGCCGCTGTGGCTCCGGAGACGTCGAGGTAGCGCCGCCCCTTGTCGTCTATGAAGTAAGCGCCCTCTCCACGCACCACCGAAGGGTAGGTGCGGTCGTAGTCGGCGCAGATCAGCTGGCTGTTCAGGACTCGGTAGCTCATGGGTGCCTCTGCGCCGGTCTTAGCGTGAATGTCGCTCACAGTCGATTCGCTCGCTGGGGCGGATGCCTGAGAGCGTTGGGGCTCAGTCTGTTGCCTGAAGGTGCGCAAGGATGCGCGCGCTGGTCTCCATTGGGGCCTCGATAGTGGACAGGTGTCCGGCCTCTGGGATGACTTGCAGCATCGCCCCCGGGATGCCTTCAGCCAGCTCTTCTGCGCGGGCCACAGGTGTGGACACGTCCTCGGCGCCAACGAGCACGAGGGTGGGGGCGGAAATGGCGTGTAGCTGGGGGATGAAGTCCGGGCGGCCGAAGATTGCTTTGCCGAAGCGGTGCAGGCCCTTGGGGTCGTAGCCAGCCATGCGTTCCAGCCAGGCTTCCTTCAAGGCGCGGCGGCTCGTGTCCTTCAGAAAGGAGCGGCCAAAGAGGGACGTGCTGGCAGCCCCCAACACTCCCTTGATGCCTACCAGGCGCAAGCCGAGCAGGAGCAGCTCGTAGTTCATGCGCTTGAGCCCGGGCTCGCGCGCAGCTGATGTGTCCATCAGGACCAGTCTCCGGATGCGTTCGGGGTTGCGCGCTGCAATTCGCATCCCCACAAAGCCACCGGTGCTCAAACCGATCCAGTCGACCGGGCCGCTTCCGGCGAGCTGGTCGAGCACCGCCAGTCCGTCTTGAACCAGGTCTTCCAAGGCGTAGGGGCCAGTGGCAGCGCCGGAGCGGCCGTGGTCACGGTGGTCGTAGACGATGGTCCGCCAGCCGGCCTCACGCAGGGCCTGAGCCTGGGCTTCAAACTGGCGTCCATCACAGACGTAGCTGTGGGAGAAGACCGCCGTGCGCTCTCCTTCGCCTTGCGCCTCGTAGTAGAGGTGCTGACCTGGGCTGGTCTCGATGGTGGGCATGCTGTGCTCCGGGGGACGGGGCACAGTATCCGCTCGGTGCCGAGTGGATCGGGGCTTCGAATTGGCCGGAGCGCCGTGTGGCCTCCTGAGGGAGGGACTGGTGTTCAAGGTCGATACTGTAGTCAACTTCCTCTGCCCGCTCATCTCCCACGTGAGAGACGTTGGCGGCACCATCGCGACCACCAGCTCTCCGGCCGGGTTCTTCGGCCTGCCAAAGAGCAGCCCTTACAGTGCCTCCAAGGCAGCAACACGGATTCTGTTCGGCAGCTGCCGGGTAGAGCTGGCCCACACGCCTCTGCGCTTTGTGACGCTGTTCCCGGGCTGCAGGAGGCCCTGACAGCTCGGAGTCTCCAGTGGGGTCAGATGGTCGCGCGCCAGCGGGCGATTTCGGTACCAATGCGGTGGGGGTGGGTCTCTTGTAGGAAGTGCTTGCCATGGCCTACGTCAACAACGTCCAGGTTCGTGACGTTGTCATGAAGCCACACCACCTCCTTGGCCTTGATGGCCACACCGTCGTCGCCGTGGAGCACCAGCATCGGGACGTCGGTCTCGGCGATCCATCGGATGTACCCGGTGACTAGGTCGTAGCTGCGGGTGGGCAGGCCCTCGAAGGGCACCTCGCGTGGGAACATGCGGATGTTCTTGCGGCTCGCCACCGTCGGGTGGTCGCCTCGGTAGTGGGCCAGGATCTCCGGGCTGAGCTTCCTGAGGGTCAGATCCTGCAGCATCACCCGCATGAACACGTTGGCCACACCGACCAGCAGCCAGTTAAAGAAGGGGTTGCGCATCACCTTCATGCCGACCTTCAAGGCGCCAGGCAGGTCTGCGTAGGTCAGGGGGCGCACCATCGCTTCCATGGCTGCGATTCCCTTCACGCGATGGGCGTTCTCGCTGGCCCACCGGAACCCGAGCATCGAACCCCAGTCGTGGATTACCAGAGTGATGTTGTCGCCAAGGTCGAGCGCTTCGATGAATGCAGCGAGGTACTTGCTGTTGTCGTCGTAGCTGTAGCCAATGTCCGGATGGTCGGACTTGCCCATACCGATCAGGTCAACGGCGATGCAGCGATAGCCATTCTGCACATGGGGAATGACGTTTCGCCACAGATAGGACGACGCCGGGTTCCCGTGGATGAACAGGATCGGCTCGCCTTCGCCAACGTCGATGTAGTGCATTGCCGAGCCGAGGACGTCGACGTACTTGGACTCGAACGGAAATTCGGAGGGAATAGGCTGGGAGTCCGCACGGATGGCGGCGTTGGTCTCGTCGCTGGAGGTGCCAGAAGGGGCGTTCATTTGTCTGTCTCCTGTTGGGGTGCCTTGAAGTTAGGCTGCCGTGTGGTCAACTGGAAGAGCTACAACTGTGCCAGGGATGTACACTGACGTTCATGGCAACTCCGAATGAATCGACTGGGACGACGAGCGGCCGTTTTTGTCCGTGCTGCGGGCTGCGAGCCTACGCTGGGGCCTCCCAGCAGCTGGGGCTCAGCCGTCCCACGGTGGCGAGGCGTTTGACGGGTCTCGAAGACAAGCTGGGTGTGGTGTTGTTCGACCGCCGGCCGGATGGTTTGCACGCGACCGCAGCTGCCGCATTGCTCCGACCGCGGGCTGAAGCCGTCGAAGGTGCCATACAGGGGCTTACGCGGGCAGCGCAGGGCGCTGATCCCGAACTCCGGGGTACCGTTCGGGTGACTGTGCCGCCGATCGTGGCCGCCGATCGTGGCCGCCGATCGTGGCCGCCGAGCTGCTCGCCGAGGACTTCGTGGCCTTTTGCGCCCGCTGGCCCCAGATCGAGATCTCAGGATCTTACGAGGTCGTCAGTCTTGGAAAGCAGCGGGCCGATGTGGCCATTCGGTTCTTGCCGCTCGGCGTGGCTCCCAGTTCCGAGCTGCATGGACGAAAGGTCGGCAATGCGCACTTGGCGGTCTACGGGCGCGGGGACTGCTGGATCGGTCGGCGTGGCGAGCTCCTCGACCGCCAGTGGGCCAGGAAGACGCCGTGGCCCGATCTCCCCATCAAGGGGGGCGTGCTCGACGGCGATCTGCAGCGTCGCCTCTGTGCAGCCGGCATGGGCATGGCGCGCATACCGTGTTTCTTCGCCGACGGGCATCTCGAGCGACGCACGGAGCCCGAACCCGGGTTGGATATCTGGGTGCTCGTTCACCCCGACCTGCGACGGAACCCGCGCCTGAGGCTGTTCCGGGACATGGTCGTGGACGCGCTGAGGCGGCAGGCGGGCTTCAACGTGGGCCCGAGCGGCGGTGAAGCGCGGATCGATGAGGACGGGGTAGTCTGGCATGGAGAGGGGGGGGGCTCCGGACGTATGCGTTGTCTAGACCCATACGTAGCTCCTGGGCTCTTCTCGCACCCCCTCCATCACACCAAAGTCCTCGGTGTTCCTGCGTCACGCCGTCGCATCAGGAGATCCACACCCTTCGTCGATGGGAGAGTCCTCGGTCAGGTGGCAAGCTTTCAGGAGCACTCGGCCACGCCCCCTTATGAGTTCCCATCTTTCGCTCTCATGGGGGATGGTGCCTCCTATTCACCCGGTCCATCCCCGGTGTTTCAGGCATCCGGGCAGCGGAACTAGACTACTCTGGCCCCCATGCGCGACCGCCTGCCCGCCGCCCTCGCCAGTCTCTCGGGATTGCTTCTGATCTTGCTCTATTGGCACGTCCCCATAGGCGAGGACAGCCTGTTCTGGTGGGTGCCCAAGGCACTCTTGGTGGCGGAAGGCGGGCCCAGCTTTGTTTTGGACGTCTTGCCACAGGCCGCGCGGCCCGACGCAGCCCTGCCGCCGCAGTGGGCTGGCGGTCTCCCCGACTATGGACACCCCCCTGGATGGTACTGGTACTTAGGCAGCTTCCTGACGCTGCCGATGCAGACCCACCATGCCCTGCGTCTTGCAGTCATGCCGCTCATTGTGCTTTTCGGCGTCGGGAGCGCGGCGCTCCTACGTAGAATGGGTGGCCAGCGCGCCGCCTGGGGAGCCATGGTACTGCCGTGGGTTCCGCCCATCGCCGCCCAGTTCCTCCGAGCAGACACCGACTTGCCGCTGCTGGCCCTGACCCCGTGGGCGCTGCTCGCCATCTTAGACCGACGGGATGGCTTGTTTGCTCTGACAGCGGGCTTGGCGACGTTCTGCAAGGAGCCGGGCATCCTTCTGGCTGCTCCGGCGCTGGCCGCCTGCTTTCTCGACAAAAGAAAGGGCTGGGGGTGGGCCGCGCCGCCCCTTGTCCTGGCTGGCTGGGCGGCGCTGCACTTCAGCCAGACGGGCTGGGCTTTGGCTGGCAGTGAGCGCCTACCCGACAGCTTGATGGGTTGGCTGAGCGACCTAGGCGCCGTGCTCTGGATCACGCTCGGCAGCCAGGGTCGCTGGCTGTTTTTGCTTCCCGCCGCATGGATGATCTACCGCCACGGCAGAGGCCGCCATCGCGCCTTGCTCATCTTGGGTGTGTACATCGCAGTACAGGTCCTGTTCTTTGGTACCGTCAACTTTCTGGGGGGCATCGAGCGCATCGACAGTCATACACACGTCCGCTACCTCATCCCTGCCATCTTGGGCGCCTGCGCCATCGCGATTGCCGCACGCGCTGAGCTTGCCCTATTGCTCCTCACCGTCAACCTGATCTACCTTCACCAAGCCTCTCCATATGGCCCCGAAGCCAGCCTCTACGGCGCAGACGTTCAGCGGGCCGTGGCCAAGGCGGCCCCAGAGATCTCGGCCCTTAGT
>JBLHMA010000211.1:0-9011 GCA_047621545.1 Cognaticolwellia sp.
TGCACATGCCCTCGCAGGGCAAGGCGGCCGCCGAGTCGCTCTCCGGCAGAGATTCCCGACGGTCCTCTAGGCCGTAAGTGCCGCAGCCAGCCAACAGCAAGAGCAAAGGCAAGGGTCTACCAACGCAAACTATAGAAGTTCGACTGGTCATAGCCCGTGTAATAATAGCCCCAGTTGTCCGGGAAGTGGTCACAGAAACTGCCTGTGTCCGAGCCACACCAGCCCGCGCCAAAGCCCGCTCTAAATTGCGTACTGCCAATACCCATGTCCGCTTCGTTCCACGCCATGCGCACCGTGGTGCTGTCGGGGTAGGTCACAGTCGGCTTGGCCAGAGTGACGAAGGCGGAGTCATAGCCCTGCAGCTTGGCGGAGGTGCCCTGCAGGCTGAGACGGTAAAAGGCGTAGTCGCCAGAGCTGGCCACAGCCCACATCTCGATAAAGGCCGTGCTAGTGTCGAAGGCGCTGGCGGTGAGGTACTCCAACTCAAATACGCCACCGCTGACGCGATAGCGGGCGTTGACCAAGTCCACCGTGTAGCTACCCACGCTGTCCCCGATGGGGTCGTTGGCTGTGCTGACATAGAGCCAGGGCGCCTCGCCCAGCACAATCTGTGCCTCGCTGGTGTACTCCACGCCGTTGGCATCGGTCATGGTCATCAGCAAGTCCAACGTGTCACCGAGGCTGGCGCCTGAGTCCACGCTGACCTCGAAGTCTTTGTCCTGACTGACTCCGACCCCCAGGCTGCCCAAGAGCGTGCTGCTCTCATCCACCGTGGAGTTGGCCGTGCTGGAGCTCTGTAAGCTGAGCACCGCACTCACCAAACCCGTGGCCCCCTGGTTGCCCAGGTTGGTGATCTCAATGTCCAAGTCCGCCGTCTCGCCTGGCTCCAAGAGTCCGTCGTTGTCGCCACCAGTGCGGTCATCGATCTCAATGCTCGTGATTCGCAGCACTGGCCAAGGTACCGACAGGCTGATCGGGACCGTCCAACTTTCCAAGCCATCGCTCAAATCAAGATCCGCCACGACCGAAGTGCTGTCGACGTGGTCCTCGGAGACCTGAACCTGGAACCCAGTCAGCGTCCGCCGGCCGTCTGCGGGCCATGCGTTGTTGGTCAGGTTTTTGGGTCCACCAGTCACGACGCTGAGCTCGCTGTCGCTGCTGGAAAGCACAGCGGACACTGCGCCCGCACTGTCTGCCCCTTGGTTGGTCAACTCGATGACCAAGTCCACCGCGTCCCCTGGCTGCACCGTGCTCGGGGTGGTGGTGAGCAGAGTCAACACAGGGAAGGGAGGCTCTGGCACATAGGCCAAGGCCTCGGTCCCGCCGCCCAGGATCACTGGAAGCACCTCTGCGCTGTACTCCACACCGCCATAACTGAGGGTGAAGCTATCTATCTCCCCCTCGGCATCCCCGCTGACCTTGGCATACCAACGTTGGCTGGGGTCCGGTGGCAACAAGTCATAGCGGTCGGTGAGATCGACATCTACCGAGAGCGCGCCAGCACTAGGCTGCCCGCTGTACACCGTCTCAGACCAAATCGGTGCGTCTGGGTCGCCAACACCAAGCTCAACCTGGATAAGCGCACCCAGGTCCAAGTCCAAAACCACCTGACCGGAGCTCTCGACCCCGACCAGAAAGCTCTCCGCGAATACCCAGGTTTTGTCCCCTTCGCTAACGCTGAACTGCAGAGACAGGCGGCTGTTGTCCGGCCACTCGTCATCCACCGTCAGCTCGAAGTCTACCCTCGCACTTCCCAGGCCTCCAATGCTGGGAACCTCGATCACGGACGAGGCCACTGTGGCCCCTCCAGACGGGAAGGTCAGCTCAACGCTAAGAGGACCACCGGCCAGATCAACCAGGTTGTCCAAGTCCAGGGTCAGAGTCGTGGTCTCGCCGGGATGAACCGGGCTGGGCGACCACGAGACGCTGGGGCTCAAGTCTACTGTCAGCGCTTCGACGGCCACATCATCGATGTACCAGTCATCACTGGCTGCGCCGGCGTAGCGCCAAGCCAGATACACGGCCCGCTCACCGGCCAAATCGCTGAGATCAACCACGGCCGAGCGTCCAAAGCTGCCATCAGACGGGGGAGCCAAGTCGACCCGCTTGACGAAGTCTCCGTCGCTGGGGATTCGGGAGCCCGTGGACACCCACAAGGCGTGCTCCGCTCCTTCTGGAAGCTGACCGAGCTCCATCCAAGTCACCTGGGTGCGCTCAGCGGCGCCAAAGTCCAGGGCTGGTGTGATCAGGTAGTCGTCGATGACCTTGGTGTCATCCGAGCTGCGCAAGTGCGCGATGCTCGTCTCCCCGTTGGCGGCCCGAGAGCCGCTTAGCGCCCATGGGCTACCCCGAAACTCCACGGAATCTTGGGCCCAGCCCAGTCCCCACAGATCCGATGTGCTCTCGTCGAGCTCAAAGTCCTCAGTGAAGGGCAGGGGGTCTCCGATAACCTGAACCTCTACGCTGAAGGCGTCCGGATCTGGGTCCGCAGGCAGAAAGCTGGTTGCAGGCACCTGACCCAGATCGACCGCCCGAATGTAGTAGGTCATGGCCGGAGAGGTGACATCTGCACCCGGGATCTCTCCGGTCCAATCTTCCCCGCCATCAGACGCCAGGAGCTCCAGGGTATTCCAGAAAGCGCCGCCTTCGGTACGGTAGTAGAGCTTTAGCTCCCCTACCCCCTCTGGATCCTCGGCGTTGACCGTCACCGAAATAGACTCTCCGACCAGAACCGCGGCCGAGCTCGGCGTGTGGGCCAGCTCAGGCCCGAGCAGCTCGACTTGGCTGTCTTCCGTCTCGTCTTTGGAGCAAGCCAGCAGCAAGAGCCAGATCATTGGGACTCCTCGAAACACTGAGCCTCGACTGGGTCCAACATCGGTGGGAGCACCGGAGGAACCGCCGGCTTGTCGATCTTGGAGTCGTCATCGTCGTAGAGCCAGCAGTAGGTTGCACACTGGTACGTGACGATGTTTCCGTTGAAGTCGCCTATTGCCAAGCACCCATAGCCGGAGGGACAGTCCGTGTCGGTCTCGCACACCACACCGCAGTAGTCGTTCGCACCCCAGTTCAGGCAGAGGTTCTCTCCGCTGCCGCCGCAGTCTGCATCCTTGTTGCAGGACTTGCAGTAGTAGCCGCTGGCCTCGTAGCAGTCCCCTGATGCGGTGTTGCAGAACTCGCCAAAGCCACAGTCCAACTGTGTGTCTCGGCAGGAGCCTGGAACGCACTGCTGCACATCCGTGTTGCAGAGATCACCGGGGTAACAGTCGGTATCTTCCAGGCAGCCGTCCACGCACTGCCGCTCATCGCAGAACTCCTCGATCCCGCACTGATCCGAGGTCGCACAGGGAATCTCCTGGCATGTGCCGTCCACACAGACTGACCCAAAATCGCAGGCTTGCTCCTCAGAGCACTCCACCTCAGGCTCACATGCGAGCATCATCAGGATGAGCATTCAGTTGGTCCCTTCGTCGGTGGTCTCGGTGCCAGTGGCACGGAGTTCGTACCCCACCGTGATGTAGCTACTCGGAGCGGGGACTTGCCCCTCTTCGAATCGAATGGCGTTGCGCTCGACGACATAGGTCCAGTCCACACCCTCTTCCAGGGTACGGACGAAGGAATCCAAGTCTTCGCTCTCGTAAAGGTCAACTTCGAATGTGGTGGGGTTCGGGTTGCCCGAAAGCTCGAACTCCACAGCCAGCCCAGAGAGGATCAAGCCCAACTCAGCCGCGATGGGCGAGAAGTCCTGGTCACAGATGGACTCAACCAATCCCTCGGTGCGATTGGCCAGGTCCACGTAGCGCTTGCCATAGTCAGCCACGCCGTCTGCACTGCTGCAGGACGGCTCTCCGCTGAATTCCGGGGCCCGCTCGCCTACAACCGCAGAGATGTTGAAGCGCTGATGGTCGCGGTAGGCCGACTCGCCCTTCAGCTCTGTGAAGAAGCGCAGGTAGTCATTGACCGGAAGCGCGGAGTCGTCGTCCTCGTCCGAGACAAAAATCAGAGACAAGTTTGCCTCTTCCCTAAGAAACCCAGCGTTCACCGTACTGATCAGTGGCTCGCTCAAGCCCAACTCGGCGGCGTGGTAGCCCATCTCAATGCCCGCACCTGAGGTTCCCTGAGCGACCATCTCTGAGAAGATCTCGCTGGCCCCTTCGGTCTGAGGGGTGATTACCACCACGTTGTTGTTCAGGGTGAAGTCAACACCCATGGCCAAGCTACCCTCCACGCCGCCATTGGAACCACTATCGCTGCTGCGAGCCAAGACCAGAGCTGCACCCGGAGCCAAGTTTGTGCCAGCAGGGATGGTGTAGTCGTTTCGGCCACTGTCGCTCAGGTGCATGCCGCCCAGGTCCAGTGTCGTGTCGCCAGTGATGTTGCGCAGCTCGACCCACTCGCCCTGGTCATCGGCCACGGCAGATGGATCTGCCATAAACTCCGTGATGATCAGCTGGCCCACATTGGGCGCGCTCCCAGCGCTATCGGGTCCGCCAGTGTCTGTACCTGTGTCGGCCGCTGCGGAATCTGAGGTGTCGACAACACTGTCGCCAGTCTCGCCTGCCATCTTTGCGCTGCACGAGTCGTTGGCCGCCCCGGGCGTACCCAAGTCCCCGTCGCCAAAGGCTGTCGAGGAGGGACACCAGCTGGCCTGCAGGTCATTGGAGGTGGCGCTGTAGAGGCTGGGATCCAGGCTCATGGAAGCCCCCTCCGCGATCGCCCAATCTCGGGTGAACTCGACCCGGTCAATCACCGCTCCAGTCGCCGAGGTCAGGCGGATCTCGTCGTCGCCGCCCACGAAGCGGCCGGAGAACTGCTCTTGGACCGTATCAGTGGTGACTACCGAGATCTGATAATCCACCTCCACACCGTCGAAATATTGGATGAAGCTGTCAAAGTTGGTGGCCAACTTGTCCTGCTCCTCGAACATGGAGCACGAGTTGTCCACCACCAGCAGCACGTCCACCTTGTTGCGTCCATTCTGCTGGAACACGTCGGTGTACTTCTGGTTGTAGAACTCGTAGTCGCTGCAGCCGGCCATCCCAAGGATGCCGAGCAGCCAGAGCTTCTTATTCACCGCTGTCCTCCGTCACTTCCGCTTCCTGTTCTGAGCCACTGCCCAGGTCCAGTTGGTCCACCATCGACACCAAGAGGGCATCGCTCAGACCAGGGGTCTGGGTGTTCCAGTGGAAGGAGCTAAAGATCACGCGCCCTTGCCCTGCCTCGAAAGAGAGGAGCAATGGCACGCCGTTGATATCCGCGTAGCCTTCCGTGTCTGAGATACGGTAGCTCACGTCCGCGGTTGCGTAGACGTCCACATCAGAGGCCACCGATTCAACCAAGGTCCAGTTCGTGTAGTTGAAGTCCACGGACATGGTCTCAGCGCCCAGATCGATCGCGAGCGGGTCATTGGTCACGGTGGCAGTCACCTTGCCAGCGGAGCCCACTTGTGCCGCATCGAAGGGACTCCCGTCCGCGTCGTCCTCGTCTCCGTAGAACTGGACACGCTCAGGCCATAGGGCCTCGATGATGTCGTAGCTCCAGTCGGAGACGATGAGGGTCCGCCCATCCGCCTCTACAAAGTCTGCGATGTTGGCCAGAGTTTCGGGATCGCTGAGGAATTGGTCGTCCGCCTCCACACCGTTCCAGGTGTACTTGCCAAAGCCACGAGCGCCGGAGTTGATGAACACCGCATCCTGGCGGCTGATTTCTGCCCGCCCACTGTCGTCCACGTAGGTGAACAGAGTCTCGGCCTTGAGCGCCAAGGCCTCGGGGTCAACACCATCTTCGTACGCTGGACCGGCGATGAAACCTTCGTAGACGGCGTGGGCCACGTCTAGGCGGCCAAGGTTCAGCTGCACATTGTCAAAGTCACCTGCGACCACCGCGACGGCGTCGTAGGGCTGCGCGACAATCTCGTTCTCGGAGCAGCCCAGGCTTGTGGCCATGGGAAACATCAAGAGCGAGGCGCCCGCGATTCGCCTGGGGTTCCAGAGCGACATGAAGTCTCCCTCCTCGACTACTCGAGGATGAACGCGGCCTGAAGGTAGATGTAGGAGCCGGCTTTGTTCTGCTGGTAGATGCTGTTGCGCAGACCAAACTCCCGACCGCTGATGATGCTGTACGCGATGAAGTACACCGGCCCTGGGTCGAGCAGACTCAACTCAGAGGCCAAGTAGCTGTGCACGCCATCATCCCAAGGAATCGAGGCAGCCATGCCTGGATCGGTGGTTCCGTTGTAGGTCGTACCGCTGATCTCGGTGTAGAAGATGGCGTCTGGGTAGGTGCAAGCACCCAAGCCACCCTCGGTGTTGGACCACTGGTAGTCCAAGTCCGTGGTGCGGTCGTGGGTGTAGTTGCCGAAGAGCAACGGCTCGTCCAGGTACCAGTTGCACGGCACCGTGGGCTGCACGTCGTCGATGATCTCCTCGGCCAATCCGTCTGGGTCACCCTGCAAGTGCAGATCATAGAGGTTGTCGGGGACGTAGTCATCGATGGTCAAGTCGTAGCCGACGTACGAGATCATCCCGCTGTTGGAGTCGACGGTCTTCTCAAGGGTCACCGTGTTCGCCTCGGACTCGAGCCAGACGTAGTCGCCAGCAGAGACGGTCTGTGGGTTCGGACAGTCCTCGGCGCCGCCACCCGATCCCGAGCCGATGATCGGGCCCACAACGTTCCCGTCGTATGGAGCCGGTTCAGGCTTGGAGCCCGACCCGCTTCCACCACTGGGACATGGCGGGTCCAACGGAATGAAGAAGGTCGCGCCAGCGCTGACCCGCTCGACAAGCTGACCGGTCTCGTTGTCCACGCCACGGGTGACGTTGAAGCCGAGGGATACCGCAACCTCTTCCAGCGACCAAGTGCCGCCCTGAACTTCGAAGGCGTCAGGGATGCGAAGCCCTTCGTCTGCGGTCGTGATGAGCACGTCTCGATCCCCAAGCTCGGCCGCGTTGGACAGCGTCATGCGGCCCCAGAGGTTCTCCGAGTCCAGGACGAAGATGTCATCCACGCGGATGTCGGGGTTTAGGCCGTCCCCGTCATAGAAGGTGATGCTGGTCTGACCGTCCAGGAAATTGGTGTCCCGAGCCTTGACCGTGAACTCCAGCTGGGTGCCCTGGGTTCCCACAGCAGGGTCCCAAGAGGCCGCAAGAGCGACCCGGTCCACCATGAAGCCGTCATACAAGGTCACGACCTTGGGGCCATCCTCGGTGTAAATGTCCCGCAGGCCCGGGGACGCATCCCCCTCGATGCTGATCTCCGCCTCGAGCAGAGTCTCGCTGATGACCTGGACTTCCAGCACGTCCACGTCGTCGCCAAGGTTCACCCACGTACGCCCGTCCTTCCACTGGGTGTTGCTGCCCTCCAGCACGATGGAGACCGACTCTCCGACCTTGCCGCGGTCTGGGCTGACGCTGAAGGTCTCCCCGGTGACCCGGAAGCCCTTGTCGATTCCGTAGCTGCGGCCCGACGTATCGATCTGGATGCTGCGAGGTCCCACCTCGGCGTCTGGCTCAATGTTGATGTCTGCTAAAAGAGTCCAGCCATCCTGAACGGTGACCTGGAGCACGTCGATGCCAGCGCCCATGCTGACTTGAGTCTGCTCGAAGTCGAAGACCGAGTCCTGAGCGTTGATCGAGACCTGCATGGAGCGGCCAGCGGGACCGGCAGGCGGAGAAACCTCGAAGAGTGACGCGGACGGACTCTCGTCAACAGGCTCATCTCCGGCGCTGTCGCAGCCGAGGCTGAGCAAGCCAAAGGCAGACAAGGGTGCGAGCGAGAGCAAAAGCCAGCTGCGCGACATGGAGGCTCCTAAAGGGCGAGGCATTGGGCACCGCAGTATAGCCGTCAGGAATGAGGCATCGCAACGCGCATTCAGACCGGCGCGATTCTATTCGCCCAGGCTCACGAACATGGTCATCAGGCACATCTCGTCTCCGGTGCCGTCCCCCCACGTGGTCGTCTCGGAAACCGAGGTGCTGTCGTAGGTACAGCGCATGCCGATGCGGTCATCAGGCCCGATGATGACGGGCTCCTCAAAGACGTAGGTGAGTTGCCAATTAAAATCCCAGCGTGGCACGTCGATCAAGCACGTCTCAGTGTCGTCAGCGTGCTCGATCCAGCCCTGCTCGGCCACGCCAAGCTTGTGCATGTGCGGGGCAACGCCCCAGATCTTGACGGGAAACTGCGCCCCCAGAGAGCTGCTGCTCTCCTCGACATGAGCTTCTTCTCCAGGAGGAATGTCCAAGGAACTGTCCTTCCAGAACATGGGGTAGAGCTCGGTCTCGACGCTCTCCTCCACCTTGAGGTTCACTACGGTCTCATCGCTGTTGTCCTGACTCCCGTTGTTGTAGTGCATCTGGACGACCACGGGACGACCCGCCGCCATGCGTACGCCGGTGCCGTCCGGGAAGTGCCAGATCTGGGTGCCCGGGGCCCAGGGTGCGAGCATGGAGCTCTCCACCCCGGCACCTCCAAAGCACTGGTAGCCGGGCTCCGAGTCCGCATCTTCCAACTCATAGGCGTCAGCAAGGGCGGCATCGCTGGCAGGTGCGTAGACGATCATGTGGTGCACGATGGCAGGGTTGCCGGGCAAGACTTCGAAGGCGGTCAGAAATCCGTCCTCTTCCAGGCCGGGGTCGACCACAAAGCAACGGTAGTTGTCCTCGGAAGTCGAGAAGTCCACATCGATCTGGTCCAAAACAAGGCTGTGGGTCGCGCCCTCCAAGTCGAGTTCCACATCTGGGGCTCCGGGATGAGCCGCTGGATCGCCTTCCAGGCTTCCGCCTTCCACCCAGTCAGCCAGCACTTGGATCTCCTCGTCCGAGAGCCAAGCTGCGTCCAGATAGGTATTGCAGTCACCACTCGCGTCGGCCAAATAGGGCGGCATGCGACGGCTTTGCACTGAATCCAACATCTGATTGGCAAGCACGCTGACCTGCTCGTAGTCCTCGAGCCCGAAAGGCGCGATGGCCCCAGCTTGGTGGCAGCCCACGCAGCGCTTCTGGAGAATCGGTGCG
>JBLHMA010000212.1:0-8987 GCA_047621545.1 Cognaticolwellia sp.
GAGTGAGGCTGACTTGGCTGCGCTCACACGGCTGGCCAAGGAGCTGGAGGCGGTCAAACCACTAGCCGAAGAGTTCGACGGCGAGCTTGCCATCATGAGCCGACTCAAGGTCGCAACGGATGGCGTGACGGCGGTCCGGGATCAGGCCGATCAGGATCTGGTCTACCGGGCTTTGGTCTTCCAGGGCTACGCGGTGGCACGCTACTTTCAGGGTGATTTGGGCTCGGATCCCGCTGCGGAGGGCTTCCGCGGCACCCTGAACGAGAAGGTGGTGCCTCAGGCCTGGATCGATGCTGCGGCCTTGGATCCCGCTCGAGTCGTGGGCGAAGAGCTGCTATCGGAAGAAGCTGAGCGCTTGGCCTTTGACGAGGTACGCGCCCAGATCCAGCTTGCTCCAAAGGCCACTGTCCGGGTGGTCGGGGCCCCGCCGGGGACGGCGATCGTGGTCGATGGCGGGGCACCCCAGTCCGCAGCCCTTGGAGTCGCTGTCGCTCCCGGCCGTCACTGGGTCCGGCTCGAAGTAGACGGAGAGAGTGTCGCCCGGACCAGTGCCAGGGTCACACGGGGCCAGGAGTGGGTGGTCGATGTGCCTGCGATGGCCTCGGACTTGGACTTGCTTGCTGCGGCTTTGGCCAAAGGGCCGGAAGCTCTGGCCCTCCAGGATCGCTTGGCGCGGACCTTGAGTCTTGCCTCGCATCAGCCGCTGCACTTGGTTGTGCAAGGCAAGCGAGGTCCCCTGGTCTACCAGGTACAGGGCAGCACAGCGGTTTTGATCAACCAGGAAGAGGGTCCTAGAGAAGCGTCGCTGTTCTCGATTCAGGCTGCGGTCGGCCTGGGCTGGATGTACGACGGAGATTGGTACCTCTCCAAGCCGGACCGCACTGCCCATACCAAAGCATCCGTCAATGCCGTGTTGCCTGTTGGCACGCTCAGCGCACAGCTCCGCCCAGGGCCCTTGGCCCTGAGCCTTGGGGTCGATGTCGGTATACCTGTCGGTGGAGACAACACTCTGGCCTCGGGCTCGAACGACTTGCGTCTCAGGGCTCACCCGCACATCGGCTTTGGCGTGCCCGTGGCCCAGCTCACGGTGGGCTACCTCTTCCCTTGGCATCTCGGCCTTGGAGCGCGGGCTCAGATCCCAATTGGTGAATCCTTCTCGCTGGGGGCGGCCACCGTCTATGGATATGGCCTGGAGCAGGCGCAGCTGGACAACCCCATCACCGGGGTCTATCAGCCCGAGAACTCGATCTCGGCATGGGGCTTCTTGGCGATGAACTTCGGTTAGGCCCCTTCGTTGACCGCCAAGCGCGTGCCCCAATGGGTGGCTCAGAACAGGGGCGCGATTGCCTGGCCTGTGGGGGTGTCCTGTTGGGCCACTTGCTCCGGCGTTCCGGTAGCCACAATGTGGCCGCCTCCGCTGCCGCCTTCTGGACCCACATCGATGATGTAGTCGGCGTTGGCGATGAGCTCGGGGTGGTGCTCGATGACGATGAGCGTTGCGCCAGCGTCCACCATGGTCTGGAGCACGACTACCAGCTTCGCCACGTCGTCCATATGCAGTCCGGTGGTGGGCTCGTCCAGCACGTAGACTACATCCTCGGTCTTGCCGCTCAGCTCTCTTGCCAGCTTTAGACGCTGGGACTCGCCGCCGCTCAAGGTCGTGACGGACTGGCCCAGCTTCAAGTAGCCCAGGCCTACGTCTTGCATGGCCTGGAGCACGCGGCGGAGACTGCGGTGGGCGGAGAAGAACTCAAGCGCTTGTTCCACACGGAGTTCCAGCACGTCCGCGATGCTCAAGCCCTTCCACTTGGCAGACAAGGTGGCGGCGTTGTAGCGCTTGCCTCTGCACTGCTCGCATAGCACCCACACATCCGAGAGGAAGTGCATCTCCACGAGGGTAAAGCCTCGGCCCTCACAGTGGGGGCAGCGTCCAGTGGCGGCGTTGTAGGAGAAGCGTCCGGGCCCCCAGCCGTTCACCTTGGATACCCCCGTTGTGGCGTAGAGCTTGCGGATGCGGTCCATCATCTTGGTGGTGGTCGCCGGGGTACTGCGAGGTGAGCCGGACAGAGGCCGCTGGTCCACGACCACCACCTTGGCCAGGTTGCTGGGAATGTTGGCCTTGGCCACCGGGGCAGGGGATGCGCTCTTGCTCTTCTTGGCCAGGATGGCTGGCACCAAGCACTCCATCACCAGAGAGCTCTTCCCGGAGCCGCTGACCCCGGTCACAACCGTCAGGCAACCAAGAGGGAAGCTGGCGTCGACCTGGTGGAGGTTGTTGGCGTAGGCGCCCTGGATCTTCATGACCCTGGCTTGCGTACGCCGGTGCTCTGGCTGGGGAATCGCAAGGGCACCGCTCAAGTACCGTCCTGTCAGCGAGGCCGGATTGGCCATGAGCTCCGCCGGTGAGCCTTGGGCCATGATGCTGCCGCCGGCTTCTCCTGCGCCAGGACCCATGTCGAGCACAAAGTCCGCCTGCAGGATGGTCTCAGCATCGTGCTCAACCACCAGCACTGTGTTGCCCAAGGATTTTAGGCCCTGGAGGGTGCCCAGCAGGCGCTGGGTGTCCCTGGGGTGCAAGCCGACGGTTGGCTCGTCCAGCACATAGATGCAGCCGGTCAGACCGCTGCCAAGCTGTGTCGCCAAGCGGATGCGCTGGGACTCTCCACCGCTCAGGGTGCGGGCAGCCCGGTCCAGGCTTAGGTAGCCCAGTCCCACGTCCATCATGAACTGCAGGCGCCCGCTTACCTCGCGCAGGGGCTGTTCTGCGACTTGCTCATCGGCGGCTCCCAGCTCCAAACCCTGCCAGAAGGCGAGCGCCTCGATCACCGTCAGCTCGGTTGTCTGGGTGATGCTCTTGCCTTGAATGGTGATCGAGAGGATCTCCGGCCGCAGCTTGCCGCCCTTGCACTTGGGACAGATGCCCTCCCGGCGCAGCCAGCTCACGTCGCTGGTCCATGCATCCAGGATGGTGTTCACACCCTCCCACTCGAAGGTCTCGACCACACGGTTCTTGGTCTTGCCCCACTGCTTTGTCCACGTGGCCGTCAGCTCCACACCAGTCAAGCCGTAGAGCAGAGCGTCGACCTGCTTCTCGCTGTAGGTCTCGACGCGATCCCCCAGCTTCAAGCCCAGCTCCTTGAGCAAGGCCTGGATTCGTCCACGCTGCTTCTTAGAGCGCTTGAGCACCGAGGCGACTCGAGGATCCAGAGCGGCCCAGAGAGCCAAGTGAGGCTTGGGCATGAGCAGTGCCGGGTCGACTCCTGTCGCAACGCCCAGGCCATCGCATGTCGTGCAGGCACCCACCCAAGAGTTGAAGGAGAAGTGCCGTGGGGTGAGCTCGGGGGGCAGGACCGGTCCATGGTCTGGGCAGGTTGGCCGCTCCGTAAGCAGCAGGTCCTGGCCGTTTTTCTGACGGTAGAGAGCCCTGCCCTGGGCGCGAGCGTAGGCGCTCTGTAGAGCCTCGCTGAGGCGACTACGCGGGGCTTTCTCCGGGGCGACCCGGTCAATGACCAAGGTGGCTCCTTGGGCAAGCAGTTCGGCGGATTCCTGATCTTCCAGCAGTACTTCTTCCTGGCCCTTCAGCAGGCGCAGAAAGCCCTCTTGGCGGAGTCCCGTGCGCGCTTCTTCAGCAGCCTCGAAGGGGGGGAGCTGGGCACAGAGCCACCCGCGGCCACCCTCTCTCTGCAGAGCCCGTGCACCCTGACTTGGCGAGAATCCAAGCACATCCTTGCCACAGTGAGGACAGTGCGGCTCGCCAATGCGGGCGAAGAGCAAGCGTAGGTAGTCGTAGATCTCCGTGACCGTGGCCACGGTCGAGCGCGGATTGCGTCCAGCACGCTTCTGGTTGATGGCGATGGCGGGCGCCAGGCCCTCGATCTTCTCTACGGGCGCCCGGTCCAAGCGTCCTAGGAAACGCCGGGCATAGGTGCTCATGCACTCTACGTAGCGGCGCTGTCCCTCGGCGAAAATGGTGTGGAAGGCTAGGCTGCTTTTTCCGCTGCCGCTGGGGCCGGTCACCACCGTGAAGCTCCCTTGAGGGATGCGTACGTCGATGCTTTTAAGGTTGTGGCAGCTGGCGCCGGTCAGCACCAGGTCGCTCTGTTGGGCTGTGCGCTTGGCCCGCTTGGGCTTGAACTGGGTCGGTGGCCCACCAAAGTCGGGCAGGGCCGCCAAGACCCGGCCGGTGGGGGTGTCCAGAGTCGCGATGTGCTCCGGCGTTCCGCTGCCCACCAGGCGCCCGCCAGCGTTTCCACCTTCGGGGCCCATGTCCAAGACGTAGTCGCAGACCTTGATCAGGTCCAAGTCGTGCTCGATGATGAGGACCGTATTGCCCTTTTCAACCAAGCGCTGAAGGGCTTGATTGAGCCGCACCACGTCCTTGAAGTGCAGCCCGGTGGTGGGCTCGTCCAGGATGTAGAGGGTCTTGCCTGTGCCAGGGCGCCGCAGCTCGCTGGCCAGCTTGATGCGCTGGGCCTCGCCGCCGCTCAGCGTAGTGCTGGGCTGCCCCATGGCGACGTAGCCCAGGCCCACGCTGACAAGAGTGTCTAGGGTCCGCGCCAGGCCCCTGTGGCTCGAGAAGAACTCGGCCGCGTCCGTGATGGACATGGCCAGGATCTCGGTGATGTTCTTGCCCCTGTAGCGAACTTCGAGGGTCTCCTCGTTGAAGCGCTTGCCGCCGCATGCCTCGCACTCCACCTGCACGTCCGCCAGGAACTGCATCTCGATGGTCTGAACGCCGGCCCCTTGGCATTCCTCGCAGCGCCCACCGGCCACATTGAAGGAGAAGCGCCCAGGCTTGTAGCCACGCACCTTGGACTCCGGAAGCGCCGAGAAGAGCTTGCGGATGTGGTCGAAGGCTTTGGTGTAGGTCGCGGGGTTGCTGCGGGGAGTGCGACCGATGGGCTGCTGGTCAATGACGATGACCTTGTCGATGTGCTCCAGGCCCTGGATCTCATCGTGGTCGCAGGGCCCTGCACCCTTGGCCGTTGGGTAGAAGTGTCGGGTCAGCACCCGCTCCAGTGTCTGCACGATCAAGGTGCTCTTTCCACTGCCCGAGACCCCCGTCACGCAGGTCATTGTGCCCAATGGAATGGAGACGCTCACCCCTTTGAGGTTGTTGCCCCGTGCGTTCACTATGCCGATGGCGTGGCCATTGCCTGGGCGTCGCTCCGCAGGCAAGGGCAGGCTGTCCAAGCCGTGCAGGTAGCGGGCGGTGCTGCTGTCCTTGCCGGCGAGGGTGCTGGGGTGACCCTGGGCCACGACCTGCCCACCCAGGACCCCAGCTCCTGGGCCCACATCCACCACGTAGTCCGATACCTCCATCGTCTCTCGGTCATGCTCCACGACCAGCACCGAGTTCCCCTGGTCCCGAAGACGCAACAAGGTCTTGAGCAGGCGCTGGTTGTCGCGGGCGTGCAGGCCGATGCTGGGCTCGTCCAAGACGTAGGTCACGCCCTGAAGGCCCGAGCCCACCTGTGCGGCCAAGCGGATGCGCTGGGCTTCTCCGCCCGAGAGCGTGGTGGAGCCGCGGTTCAGGCTCAGGTAGCCCAGGCCCACGTCGTCCAAGAACTGGAGGCGGTCCTGGATCTCTCGAAGTACCTCTTTTCCGACCAGCTTCTCGCTGCCTTGCAGCTCCACGGTCTGGAAGAAGGCCAGGGCGTCGCCGACCGTCGCCGAGGACAGCTGACCGATGTTCTTTTCCCGAAAACGAACCCCCAGTGCGATGGGGTTCAGGCGCTGGCCGTCACAGGATGGGCAGGCCACCCGGACCCGAAACTGATCGAAGGGCCCATGCTTGGTGAAGTGGTAGACGTGCTCGACAGCCGGTGCCACGCCGCTCCACTGGCGGGTGCGCTTGTCCGTACGGTTCCCCCGGTCGATCACCGTTGTGTAGGTAAAGTCGATGCCCTCGCCCAACAGGAGTGCGTCTTGAACGTCGGGGCTCTGCTTGGCCCAGGTCTTCCGAAGATCGGCCCCGGCGTGCTTGGCCGCCTCCAAGAGCACTTCTTTTGTGATCGAGGAGAAGGCGATCTTGTCACTGCTCCCAAAGACCCGGAAGCACTCCGGAAGCTTGGCACGCGGGTCCACCATGCGGTCGGGCTCAAAACCCACCAGCTCACCCAGGCCAGAGCACATTGAGCAGGCGCCCTGTGCCGCGTTGAAGCTGAACAGGCGCGGCTCCAGCTCCGGGATGTTCACCTGCGGGTGATTGGGACAGCCACGGTCGGAGGAGAAGTGAAGAACTTCCTCCTCTTTGCCCTCTACCAGGGCCGATATCAAGCCCTTGGAGAGGGTCAGGCCGCGTTCTACCCCTTCGACCATGCGCAGACGAGACTCCGGGTTCACCTTGAGGCGGTCCAAGACCAGCTCAATGCTGTGCTTCTCGTAGCGGGCGAGCACGATGTCTTGATCCAAGCGGCGGACCTCTCCATCGATGCGTGCGCGAACCCAGCCCGCCTCTCTCAGATCGGAGAGCTCTTTGCGGTACTCGCCCTTCCGGTCCTGAACCAGAGGCGCCAGCAGAACAAGGCGGGTGTTGACCGGCAGCTCCAGGAGGCTGTTCACGATCTGACCAGGAGACAGCGAGGTGATCGGCGTGTCGCACTCCGGGCAGTGCGGTGTGCCCAGACGGGCCACCAGCAGGCGCAAGTGGTCCAGGATCTCTGTGACCGTACCCACGGTGCTGCGGGGGTTGCGGTTGACGGTCTTTTGGTCGATGGAGATGGTCGGGGACAGGCCCGAGACCCGGTCCACCGGGGGTTTCTCCATCTTGCCCAAGAACTGGCGTGCGTAGCTGGAGAGCGACTCCATGAAGCGACGCTGCCCCTCCTGGTAGATCGTGTCGAAGGCCAGGGAGCTCTTGCCGCTGCCGCTCAGGCCGGTGAACACCACCAGGCTGTCCCGAGGCAGGTCCAGGTCCACGCCCTTGAGGTTGTGGACACGGGCACCAACCACCTGAATGCGGTCAGTTGGAATGGGTTTGTCGTTCATGCCTCGCCTGCTAACACTGAACGTCTGTTCTGTCTTTCGCCTGGATCAGCCCCGATTGGGCCGCCTGACTTAGCGCTTGGAGTGGCCACTCCCCTCAGGCTGGGGACCGGGACCTGCGGAGGGTATTGGCCCCTCGGGGCGCCCATGTTGCGTTCCAGGATCGGGTCCGGGCGGGCCCATTTCGCCGGCCTGGCCCTCGCGCCATGGGATGCGGATGCTGGGGGCTGGTTTGCCCTGTTGCGCAACGGGTGCGCTGACGTGGGCGGGTACGCCAGGGATCTGCTCAGGCCGCCGGAAGGGGCCCAAGTACTCCGGTGCTGTCTGGGTTCCCCGAGGCTCTTCCCGCGTCCAGGTTGGGTCCGGCCTTCCAACGTGCCAGGACCAGAGCTCAAAGGGGCTGTCCTGGGCCTCCAACTTGGCCCCGGGCATGGATCGAATCCGGACTAAGGTCGCGGTCTCACGGGTATCGATGAGCGCGTGTGTGCCCGCTGCCAACCCCATGTCCGGGGCCTTGTTTCGAAGAGAAGCGTTCAAGGTGTAGGCAGTGCGCCGGTCGGCGACCACCAAGCTCAAGTGCACCGGCACGATCGGAATCGCGTCAGGAGGGAGCTGGGCGGCGAGTCCCCAGGCGGGATGGGTCCATGCTGGTGCATAGCGACCGAGGAGTAGTGCGTGGTCTTTAGCAAAGACCCCAAAGCGGCCGTGGATGCTGATGAAGAGCAGGACGAAGAGCCCTGTGAGCCCCGCGATACGCGCTGCCCCAGACACCCGCATGGCGCCCAATTTGGACAGCAGCCAGGCCGCTCCCCCTATCGAGGCCACCATGCCAAAGGCCAAGCCCGGCGCGATGTGGTGGCTGTGGCCCACCCAGCTCCGGTCCACCGCGTGTCCAGCTGGGATGCTCATGTGAAACAGGGCCATGCCGCCACTCACCGCAAGGGGTACGGGGTTGAGCAGGCCCCACACCCCGGTGGGCCAGGCCAAGTCCAGGTAGAAGCTCTCCAGACCGCTCCAGCCATCCAGAAAGATCACGGCGCCGCCTCCGCCAAGACCACCGACAGCGTCGCTTAGGGGCATCTGGTAGGCAGCTTCTTCGGCGGGCGCAATGGCCTCGCTTGCGCCGACCCAGCCAAGGGTCATCAGAGCGCAGAGGCTCAGGTTTAGGGCCCACCGCCTCCAGTGAGGAGATCGCCAGCCTCCAGGGGGCCAGCTCAGGGCCATCACCAAAACCAGGGGGGTGGTCTCTTCCCGAGGGAGCAGAGCACACAGGGCTGCAAGCGGCACCCAGGCCCAGTGTGCGCGCAGAGACCAGGCCAGAAACACCAGCGCAGGCAGAGCCAACGCAAGGTCTTGATAGTCCTGTAGAGCGATGGCCATCACCGGCGGCGTGCCCAGGTAGATCAGGGCGCCCAGGGCCCAGCCCACCGGGTGTTTTAGACCCTGACGGCCCAAGCCCATCGCGGGGATGACCCCAGCCAGGATGGTGAAGATCTGGAAGCGTGCCAGACCCAGGCTGGTGGGATTGAGCCGGTAGAACCAGGAGGCGAGAAAGATCGTGCCGCTGCGGTGTCCGCTCCAAGCCCAGGCGTCGGCGTAGCCCTTGTGCAATGTCTGCTCAAAGACCCCGTGCAGGGACAGATTGTGTACGATTTGTTGGTAGGCGGCGAAGGCGTAGGTCTCGACGGTCTGAAGGGCGGCGATGCGTGCCCAGCTGGTCGACAGCGCTACCTGAGCCCACATCCACGCCATCACGCCACAGGCCAACAGGCTGAGGAGGGTCAGGGGCCACCCACCCACCGGGGTTAGCCAGGCCGCTTTGAGTCGTGCACGCACGCACCAAGGCTACAGCAGAGGCCTGGCCGCCCCTCAGCGCAGTTCGGTTTTTCCCGTCTGGGTCTCTGCGTACAGCACCGCATCTCCGGTTGCTGGCAGCACGCCCAGAACCCGACCCTGTGGCCCCAATATGGCCGAGCGCCCGTAGAAACGCACGCCGCGCT
>JBLHMA010000213.1:0-8985 GCA_047621545.1 Cognaticolwellia sp.
CCATGTCCCACGCTGCATAGGCGGCCTTGAGCTGTGGGCTCTGTTCAAGGGCCACGCGCAGGTAGGGGGCCAGAGCGCCATCCATGGCGAGCTCGGAGGAGCGCGTCGGGGCCTGGGCCGTGACGGCGTCTCGTTGTGCTCCGGCGGAGTCAGCCCCAGACTGGGCTGCTGCGGACTGGGCAGTCAGGGTCAGTAGGGCAAGAAACAAGGTGGGCACTCCTGTCCCTCTAAGAGCAAGAGGCGTGCCACCCTCGCTGACCACCCAAGGCGCACCGCCTGGAGCGGATCATCTGAGATCGAGGGCCCCGTCGGGCATCTTCGCTTCTTCGAGTATTGGGAAGTGAGACGACCAGAGATTGAGACTATTGTGAATGAGGAGGGGCCGCGAAGGCCCTAGGAACGATCCAGGTTAGGTAGACGAAACAGACGAAACTCTTGAATGAATCACCAGGTTAAATTTCACTAATACTTATATCAGGAGATAAAATTGATTACTTTCATCCTACTGGCCTGCACGGCTACTGAAAAAGGCGAGCTTGATACGGCTGATTTCGAAGACACCGCTCAAACCAACGATACGGAAGACACTGGCAACACCGAGGTAACGGATCCCAGTGGCAACACCGATTTTCCCGACCTTCAACAAGACTATAATTCGGTCTATGAAACAGCTCTTCCAGCTCCGATCCTGGACATGGGAATGGGAAATATAACCGCCTATGCAGGCTTCTTGATTTCAATGGGACCCACCATAGAATTGCAAATCATGGTGGCGAGCGCAGGACAAGAAAACATCACCTGCCCGACGATCGACGGCGTCTTTCCAAGCGAAGGAGCACCACTTGAAGACGTCACGGTCACCGGTAACGGATGCGTCAACGATGAAGGCAAGAGCTATGATGGTTCGCTCGTCTACAATGAAGCGGGCGTGAGTTACAATTCCTATACGGTAACCACGCCTTCAGGGGATGAAAATTGTCCGGATGCATTCACCACATCGATAACCGATGGCGGTAGCCGGTTTGATTACGAAACAGGCAAAACCCCATTTATCGTCAAACTGCAAAATGAAGAGCTGAGCGAAGACTGTACCACGTCTCCATCTACGACATTTCTGAACGGCGATGTAACAATCGATGAAAGTAATATCGAAGAGAGCATTATCAATGGAGAACTGACCTTTCTTCTCTCATCCGAGCAGGACTCGATGTGGTTCATGGCCATCACCGAAGACGAGGTATTGAACAGCAGCGTGTGCGAGAGCGAACCCCTCTCGGGAACCAACACCATGACCAATGGAGAAGACGATATGGTCTACACCTTTGACGGGGTCACGGATTGCGATGAGGAACCGACGCAATTGCTGTCGATCAACGGGGGCGAATCGGTTGAGGTGCAAGGTGCCAGTTGCTCGGCAAACTCATCACGAGGCGGCATCTTGGGGATGTTTTTCGCCTTTGGACTGATATTGCTCCGCCGGAAAGGCGACGCAACCCCTTCTGGCGCACTACGAACCCTATGAGCCGAACTAGCGGACTAGACCCTCTTCTGATCAAGGTCGCCGGTACCGCGATGTCCCTGTCCCTTGGCGACGGCGTTGGCTGCTGGGTCAGCGTCCGGAGCTGGCGCGAGGCGTCCTGCGGTGTGCGCTCGCCCAGGTCACCGCCTGGCTGCGGCGGGTCGGCGTCCACGCCGGCACGGCGGGTGCCCCCGGGAGCGTGACCGTGATGCAGCGATTTGGATCCGCGCTGAGTTTGAACCTCCACTTTCATGTGCTGCTGCTGGACGGACTCTGCGTAGAGGGTGCCGCCGACGGGCCGCGTTGGCGGCGTTCCCGGCGTTGGCGAGAAGAGAACGTCGATGGGCTTGTGGTTCGCATCGCAGATCGTTGCGAGACCTGGCTCGCCGACCAGGGTTTTCCCGCGGACGACGACGAGCCGTGCGATGACGAGCTCGACGACGCCCTGCCGCTGATTCAGTCTGCCGCTGTGGCGGGGCGCTCAGCGGTCCACCGACAGCGCAAGGCGCGCCGGGTGCAGACGCTGGGCGCGCGACGCTGACTTTGTCCGCACGGGGATCACCAGCAGCCGGGGAACAAGAGGCCGAAGGGTGAAGCGTCCTGAAGAGGCGCGACGGGCAGGGACACTTCGTGGTTGCGTGCGCCACGGACACGATGGAGTCTCGCGGGCGGACACAAATCGACCGGGTGCGTCCGGCGGCGAGGCCCTGGTCGGGGCGAGAGACCGGCACTACACCGGAAAAGGAATCGACTGACCCGGTCGAAGAGGCCGCCAAGGCCGCGCGCGGGCACTGATGCGCCCTATCCTTTGGCCGAACAGATCGCCATCAAGAGCGCAGCCTGGCTCCGGCGGCAGGGGGTCGAGGACTTCCAGGAACCAGACCCCGACGACCTCCAGCTCACGCTCCAAGCGGCCGCACAGCGGCGAGCTGTTCATCCGGTTCAAGCGGGCCTGGAGAGATGGCACCACCGGCATCGTGCTCTCCCCTGCGGCACTGCTCGAGCGCCTGGCAGCACTCGTGCCTCCACCGAGAGCGCACACCGCGACCTATCACGGAGTCCTCGCTGGACACTCGGGCCTCATGGTGCAGCCAGACCGTGATGTCCCCGCGGCGGACGAGCGTGCGGTCGTATTCAGTCCAGTTAGGGACTCTGTACTTCGTCTTGACCCGGGGGTGGACTCGGGACCGCTTCCTCGTCATGGCGTCTGCTCCTTGAGAAGGAGAGAGCGTCGGTCAGTGAGATGGAGGGGGCAAGGTTAGCGATTTATGCACCAACGCCCCTCAGCCCCTCAGCTGCCCGGCCAGCTCCACCGCTCCGCGCAGCAGTTCCCCAAGTTCATCGATATCCCACAGCGTAGGAATCAGCGGACACATCAGGCGCCCGCTCGTCAGGCTCCAGCGCCGCTCTATCACCCCCGAGTAGAGCAGCTTCCTGCCCGCGGCGGTGAGACGGCTCTCCAGCTGAACGCGCCCCTCCGTCACGCGCAGGAAGCCATTGGATCCGTCCAGGCTGTCGGGGGTCTGCTCGCCATCTCCCGGCACCACGGTCACGGGCAGTAGCCCCCCGGAGATCTCCACCCACACCATCTGCGGGCCATGCCTGGTCTTGCGCCCCCGCGCCATGCGCAGCAGCAGCCCATCCAGATCGCCCTCCAGGGCCAGGCCAACCGGCGCCCCGAAGACCTTCGTGGCGGGCACCACGCGCAGCCCGAACTCCTGACCGACCGCGCCGAGCAGCGCGCCCCAGCGCGCAGTCAGCCGCCGGTCGACGATCACCGCTGCAAGGGCTGTCGTAGACACGCGCAGGGATCCCCACCTGCCCCCTGGGTACTTGTGGTAGCGATGGTTCTTCAGTGGCCACTGGGGGCACCCAAACCAGGCAATGAGTGCTGAAGAACATGGAAGATTTGAGATGGGCAAGAAGAAGGACAAGAAGGTGGAGGCCGCGAAGGCGGCGGGTGCTGTCGCTGCCGGCGCTGGCGTTGGTACTGCCGCTGCCGCTGCTGCGCCGTTCACGCCTGTAGGCTTAATCGGAGCCGGTGCTGGCGCGGCCGTCGGACCCGTGGATGCAGCCGTCGGAGCGCTCGCAGGACTCGCCGCGTTCGGGGTCTACAAGGCATTCTCCGACGATTGACCGACGGGCGCGTCCAGGCGAAGTGCTCGGTCAGCACTCTGTCACGCGGCTAAGTAGCGTCGAACCGCCCCCCGGGGGAACCCCGGGCCGACCGCTGGAGGCCTCGCAGGACCGTGAAAGCGGCGCCGCCTGGCAGCACCCACCTCCTGTAGCTTCCCCTTTGAGCCAGTCTGGCTACGCCTCCGCACCCCTGTACGCATCGTGCTCATTCCGTCGCTCGCTGGCCCGCTCCTCGCTCGTGCCCAGTGAAATCACCTCGTAGAGCACGGCCTGCTTGCCTTCTTTCGGGCGTAGAATTCGGCCCAAGCGCTGCACATGCTCTCGCACCGTGCTGCTCCCGGAGAGCACCACACCGACCTCGGCTGCGGGAATGTCTACCCCCTCATTGAGCACGCGGGAGGTGACCACGGCGGTGTACCGACCCTCTGAGAAACCGGAGAGGATCTCTCTCCTCTCCTCGGCCCCCGTCTGGTGGGTGATGCAGGGGATGCCAAAGCCGCGAGAGATCCGGTAGACCGTCGCGTTGTCGTTGGTGAAGATGATGCTGCGCTGGCCGGGATGCTGGGCCAAGATGTCCTCGAGCGCGTCGAGCTTGGCGGGGGTGGCGTGCATCAGACGCCGGGACTCCAGGTGGGCTTTAAAGGCCGCTCGGCCGTCCTTGGAGCGCGCCGCTTCCCTCAAAAAACGCCCCCAGCCGTTCTGTCCCCCCAAGCGAATGCCGCGGCTGGCGATGAACCCACGGAAGGTGGCTCGGCACGCCAAGTAGGCGGCGTGGTCTTCGTCCGAGAGCACCACGCCCACCCGCTCTACGGTGTATTGGGCGAGCACGTTGCCGGAGAGTTCGGTGATGCCCTTCTCGTAGACCACGGGTCCAACCAAGTCATCCAGGCGTTGGTGCAAGCCATCGGGACGCTCGACGGTGGCGCTCAGGCCCAGGCGAAAGGGGGCCAACATCAGCTCGGCGATCTGCGCGTAGGCGTCGGCCGGCAGGTGGTGCACCTCGTCAAAGACCACCAGCCCAAAGCGGTCGCCATAGCGGTCCATGTGCAGGTAGGCCGAGTCGTAGGTGGACACCGTGATGGGCTGGAGCTCGTGCTGACCGCCCCCCAAGACCCCGATGGGACCGCCAAAAGCCAGCGCCAGGTTGGCCGCCCACTGGTTCACCAAGTCGATGGTCGGCGCGACGATGAGAGCGGGTCTCTGGCAGGCCGCAATGCACAGCTCGGCCACGAAGCTCTTGCCCGAACCAGTAGGCAATGAAACCACACCTCGGCGGCCCGCTTTCGCCCACGCCTCTACCGCTTCTCCCTGGTAGTCGCGCGGGGTTTTGGGGGTGTCATGGCGCAGAGAGAGAGGCTCCCACGCCTTGGCACTGTCGGTATACTCCACCTTGGAGCGATGTAATCCGAGAACGAGGTCATGGTAGGCCATACCCGGCCCGCGCAGCCGGCTGACCCGTCCATCCCACACAAAACCCGGCGGCGCCTGGTCGGAATCCAGGCCGTCCAAGAGCAGGGTGCCGCGATCGAAGCAGAGAGTGAGCATGGGCATGCAAGTAGCCGGTTGCGGGGTGGTGTCCTACTCTGTGGGGCATGTTGCTTCTATCCCTGTTTCGGCGGCGCACATGAGCCTCTTGCTGCTCTCGGTGGCTCTGGCTTGGTGGGAGCGGCCGCCACCCTGTGACGCCAACTTGGTCGTCGTGGCCACCATCGCGCGCACCCACAGCTACCAGCCCAAAGACAGCGAAGGGGAGCCGAAGACCTCCTACACGATGAGACGGTCAGAGGTAAGGGTCGAAGGGCTACTGCATGACCCAGAGGACCTGGCTGGCCAGCCCATCGTCATAGCGGTGGTGGAGGGCGCATCTGAACGCCCTGAGTTCGAGCGAGGTCAGCGTTGGCTGCTCTTTCTCAACCGGCGTCCAGGCCAGGAGAACCCAGGCTACTCGCACTGGATTGCGCTGGAGCCCAGGGGTCCGGTGCCTCGCTCTGAGCGCCTCCAGCGCCTGTACCGCTCGGGCTGCTCAACCTGACCTCGGCGCCACCCACGTGACCATCCCGCGCAGCCCAAAGACAGCCGCCATCACCCCGGCCAAGACGTACCAGAGCGCAATCAGCCCCTGCCCTAAACCCGAGGTCGCGACCATCGCCGACAGCATCGCGAGCAAGACAAAGCCCGTGAGCGACATCAGCAACAGCAGCCCATGCAGACCGCTGGAGATCACCCGCCAGCGCGTCCAGTGGGGAACGAGCGCCTCTCGGAGGAGCTGCAGGCTGGGCGAGAGCATCGCCGGCACCAGGATGAAGAAGGGCTGACCGGCGGTCGTGAGGTGGCGCAGGGAGTAGGCGTGCTCTCCGGCCAGGGCGCGCTCAAGCTCCCACTGGGCGCCCTCTACGCCGCCGCTGAAGGACAGAAAAAAGGGCAGCAGCGCGAGCAGAACCGCCACCGCACCCAGAGCGAGCCCACCCGCGGCAAAGGCCACGCGGCGAAGCGGAGGAGTGGGCGGTGAGATCTCAGGAGGCATTCCCTGAGTGTACGTCGGCCCCCGAGTTCCGATTGCCTGAGACAGAACAGCATTCCCTCAGTGCGGCCTGTGCCGGGTGACCCAGACGCCCTAGCTTCCGGTGGCAAACACGGAGCGCCACGCATGTACTTCTCCAAAGGCCGAGTCACCCGCCAAGCACACGTCGACATCCCAGAGGGAACCGTCGAAGAGGAGTACGCCCGCGAGGGCTTCGCCGGCCGCGTCAGCCACCTGTACCGCTCCTCGCCGCCCGTGGACTGGATCAACATTGAAGGCCCCCTGCGGCCCCGGGCCCTGCACACCGGCAAGCTCCCTGGTCTGGGACCTGACTGGATCGACGGCCGGGTGCCCTTCCTGCAGAACGGGGATGTTGTCCTTGCTTGGGCCGAGCTGCACTCTGAGATGCCCTACTACTTCCGAAACGCCGACGGCGACGAAGTGCTGTTCGTGCA
The DNA here is from genome assembly GCA_047621545.1 of Cognaticolwellia sp. GTDB lineage: Bacteria > Myxococcota_A > UBA796 > UBA796 > CAJQPC01 > CAJQPC01. The sequence goes on from JBLHMA010000213.1 coordinate 6,632, forward strand.
CCAAGGTCAGGGCAGACTAGAGACAGACTTTGGCATGCTGAACTACGCCCGCGGCGACTACCTGGTCATCCCCAGGGGCACCGTCTACCGGCTGGTCCCAACCCAGGCCACCAAGGTGCTGGTCATCGTGACCCGAGAGCAGGTGCGCCTACCAGACCGCGGAATCGCCGGGAAGCACGCGCTCTTTGACCCCGCCATGATGGACACTCCGGAGCTGGGCCCCATGCCCAAACCCGACGCACATTGGCAGCTCAAGGTGCAGCGCCTGGGCCAGATCACCACCATCACCTACCCCCACAACCCCATCACCACTGTGGGTTGGAAGGGTGATTTGACTGTGTGGCGCATCAACGTGCGGGACATTCGCCCGATGATGAGCGAGCGCTACCACCTGCCGCCCACCGCCCACGTCACTTTCCTGACCGACAGCGTGGTCATCTGCAGCTTTCTGCCACGAGGACTGGAGACCGGAGACGAAGGCGCACTCAAGGTCCCGTTCTTCCACTCGAACATCGACTTTGACGAAGTGCTCTTCTATCACGACGGCGACTTCTTCTCCCGCGAGGGCATTGACGCCGGCATGGTCACCTTCCATCCCCAGGGCATCCACCACGGTCCCCAGCCCGGTGCGGTCAAAGCAGCCCACGGCAAGCAGCGCACAAACGAGCAGGCCGTGATGGTGGACACCCGAAACCCCCTCCAGATCACCGAGCAGGGCGAGAGCGCTGAGCGCTCCGACTACTGGACGTCCTGGATGACCCCCACGAACATGGAGAACAAGTGAGCACAACCAACCCCCTGGGCATGCTGGGCTTTGACTTTGTCGAGTTCACCAGCCCCGACGCCGCCTGGCTCGACACCCTCTTTGCCGCCTTTGGGTTCTCTCTGACCCGCCAGTCTGTGTGTGGTCGCCTGGACCTGTACCACCAGAACGACATCCGCATCGTGGTCAACCGCCGCGACGACGACGCCTCCGCCCAGTTCCGCGCGGCCCACGGCCCCGCAATCAGCGCCATGGGCTGGCGTGTACAGGACCCCGCCCATGCCCATGACGAGGCTGTTCGGCGTGGTGCAACCAGCGCCATGGACCGCACCCGGGCCTTCGATCTGCCGGCCATTCTAGGCATCGGCGACAGCCTGATCTATTTCGTTGGCCCCGTAGATTCCGCCGGCGGTCTCTTCGAGCGCGCCATGGGCGAGCACCCCCACCCCGTCATGCGGCCAAACGCCGGCTTTGTGCGCATCGACCACCTGACCAACAACGTCTACAAAGGCACCATGCAGAAGTGGGCCAGCTTCTACAAGGACGTCTTTGGGTTCACCGACGTGCGCTATTTCGACATCCGCGGCGAGAAGACCGGTCTGACCAGCTACGCCTTGCGCAGCCCGGACGGGAGCTTTTGCATTCCCATCAACGAAGGCAGCGAGTCCACCTCCCAGATCGACGAATACCTGCGGGAGTACCAAGGTCCTGGCGTACAGCACCTCGCGTTTCTCACCGTGGATCTGCTCGCCAGCCTGGACCGAATGGAAGGCGGCCCCATCCAGACCCTGGACATCGACGACGAATACTACGGCGGCGTGTTTGACCGTGTGCCCGGTGTGCGCGAGGACCCGGACCGCATCCGGCACCACAACGTCTTGGTGGACGGAGACGACGACGGCTATCTACTACAGATCTTCACCCAGAACGTGGTCGGTCCCATCTTCATTGAGCTGATTCAGAGGGAGAACCATCTCAGCTTTGGAGAGGGGAACTTTGGGGCTCTGTTCCGCAGCATCGAACGGGATCAGGAGCGGCGGGGGGTGCTGTAAACTGGGCGCATGAACACTGATTCCCCTCGCTCAGACTTGCTTTCCAGGATGCTGCGACGCCCGGTCAGTCAGTTCCTGTACTCGGCTCACAGCACATCCAGAATACGATAGCTTAACGGATGCGGGCCGGGGGTAAGCTCCGCAAAGAAGCCTGCAAATCTGACATCAGCCATAGCTTCACTCCTACTTGGGTTGAAACGGAATCCAGCCACCAATGGTGCGTGGAGTAATGAGGACCAACGATCAAATCACCACCGTAGGGAGAAGCCCAAACCAGATCATTGGGCGGTCCATTCAACAGCTTCCCTGCACAATTCAACCCGTCAGTCATCTCCGGCAAGCGGCAGTGGGGTGCACTCATGCTTCAGAACCCATCCCGGTCCTGCACCCGCTTGACCCAGTCCGGCAGCACGTAGGTCGGCGACTGGTAGCCCTCGCAGAGGTTGACCTCGCCGGTGGGACCCATGACACGACACTCCAGTCCCCGCAGATAGATCTCGGGTAGCTGTTGGCGGGCCAAGGCTTCATCGAAGTCCACA
>JBLHMA010000214.1:0-8983 GCA_047621545.1 Cognaticolwellia sp.
TCAAGCAGGACATCGACGACGCCAACGCAGCCCGCAAGGCCGCCCAAGAGCGCTTCGACGGACTCGAGGCCCGCTTGGCGCGCTTTGAGCAAGAAGTGGAAGAGATGAAAGCTGTGGCAAAGACCTCGGCTGACCGCGACACCCAGCTGCACCGCAAGCACACCGCGGCAGACATTGAGCTGCTCAAGGACCAGGCCACCCGCGCCATCCGCGAGGAAGGCGTCAAGGCCCACCGCAAGCTGCGCGAGCAGGCTGTGGACTTGGCCATCGGAGTGGCCACCGAGACCTTGCGCGGCAAGCTCAGCGCCGCCGACCACACCCGCCTGAACCACGAGTTCTTGGTCGCGGTGAACCCAGGAGCCGCAGATGCCTAATTCCACCATCGCCGAGCGCTACGCCCGCGCCCTGGTTGAGATCGGCCAAGACGAAGGCAAGGTAGACGCCTACGGCGCTGACCTGAGCCGCTTCGCCACTGTGCTGAGCACAACCGAGCTGCTGGGGGCACTGAGCCACCCAGCATTCTCCGTCGAGGAGCGCCAGAACGTGCTCTCCGAGGTGCTCAACCTCCTTGAGTTGGACCTTATGGTCGCCAACTTCATCCGCTTGGTGCAGGAGAAGGGCCGCGTGCCCGTCCTCCCCGCCATTGCTGAGCGCTACGCCCTGTTGGCCGACAAGCTGGCCGGCCGTGTGCGCGCCCTGGTGACCACCGCCATTCCCCTGGACGCTGCTCTGAGCGCCCAGGTCAAAGCCAGCCTAGAAGCGGCCACCGGAAAGACCATCCTGATCGACCCCCAGGTCGATCCTGAAATCCTCGGTGGCTTGGTGGCCCAGGTCGAGGGGCGCGTCTATGACGCCTCCCTGCGGACCCGACTGCTGAACCTTCGTCAGACCCTTCTTGCCACGACCCCGGATCAGGTCAACTGACCTGAGCCCCTCTCGGGAGCCCCTATGGACATCCGCGCTGAAGAGATCTCTAAGATCCTTAAGGCCCAGATCAAGAACTACGACGCCCGCGTGTCGGTTGCCGAGACCGGCACCGTGATCAGCGTTGGCGACGGCATCGCACAGATCCACGGCCTGCAGAACTGCATGAACGGAGAGCTTCTCAAGTTCCCCGGCGGTCTGGTCGGCATGGCCCTGAACCTGGAAGAGGACAATGTCGGAGCCGCCATTTTTGGTGACGACAAGGTCGTCTCCGAAGGCTCCAAGGTCGAGCTGACCGGCAAGATCGTGTCCGTGCCTACCGGCCCTGCCCTGCTGGGCCGAGTGGTCGATGCGCTGGGCAACGCCATCGACGGCGGTCCTCCGATTCCTCAGGAGAACATGCGCCCGATCGAGACCAAGGCGCCTGGCATCATGCCCCGTAAGGGTGTGCATGAGCCCATGCAGTCTGGTCTCAAGGCCATCGACACCATGGTGCCCGTTGGCCGTGGCCAGCGTGAGCTGATCATCGGTGACCGCCAGACGGGTAAGACCGCTGTCGCAATCGACGCGATCATCAACCAGAAGCAGTTCGCCAATGACCCCAAGCGCAGGATGCACTGCATCTACGTCGCCATCGGTCAGAAGCAGAGCACCGTTGCCCATGTTGTGGAGAAGCTCAAGCGCTACGGCGCCATGGAGTACACCACCGTGGTTGTGGCTGCCGCCGCCGCCCCTGCTCCCCTGCAGTTCCTGGCGCCCTACACCGGCTGCACCATCGGCGAGTACTACCGTGACAACGGTATGCACGCCCTGGTCATCTACGACGACCTGTCCAAGCAGGCGACCGCCTACCGTCAGCTCTCGCTGCTGCTCCGTCGTCCTCCCGGACGCGAGGCTTACCCCGGTGACGTGTTCTACGTTCACTCGCGGCTGCTCGAGCGCGCTGCCAAGATGAGCGATGCCCGTGGCGGCGGTTCTTTGACCGCGCTGCCCATCATCGAGACCCAGGGTGGCGACGTTTCGGCGTACATCCCTACCAACGTGATCTCGATCACCGACGGCCAGATCTACCTGGAGAGCGACCTGTTCAACCAGGGTGTTCGTCCAGCGATCAACGTCGGTCTCTCGGTCTCCCGAGTCGGTGGTGCCGCCCAGCTCAAGGCCATGAAGGAGGTCGCAGGTACCCTGCGTCTCGACCTGGCGGCCTACCGCGAGCTGGCAGCCTTCGCTCAGTTCGGCTCCGACTTGGACCCCATGACCCAGCGCAAGCTGACCCGTGGCGCCCGCTTGGTGGAGCTGCTCAAGCAGGGACAGTACGTCCCCATGGGCGTTCCCCTGCAGATCATGGACGTGCTCGCAGGTACCTCCGGTGCAGTGGACCACATCCCTCTGGTGGATGTGGTGGCCTTCGCCGAAGACATGCACAAGCACATCGAAGCCAACCACGCGGATCTCATCACCGAGATCGTCGAGAAGGGCACTTTCAAGAAGTCCGACCTGAAGGAACGTGTCATCACGGCCATCAAGGACTTTGCGAACACCTGGACCCGCTGATTCTTCGCCTTCGACCCTGAGCATTGCTCAGGGTTGAGAGCCTTCTTCCTTTGTCTTAGGGAGGCCCAACGTGGCCAATCTCCGCGACATCAAGCGCCGAATCGGTTCGGTCAAGAACACTCGGCAGATCACCAAGGCCATGAAAATGGTCTCCGGTGCCAAGCTCAAGCGCGCGCAAAACCGCGCCGAGGGTGCTCAGCCTTACGCCAAGTCTTTGGACCGGGTGCTCAAGCAGGTCCTGGCTTCGGCCGGCGAGGATGTCTCCCATCCTCTTCTGACCTCGCACGAGAAGGTCGAGACCGTTCGGGTCATCCTCATGGGCTCCGACAAGGGCCTGTGTGGAAGCTTTAACGGTGGCTTGAACCGCAAGACCGCAGTGTGGCTCCGCGAGACCTTCCTTGAGAAGAACATCGCGGTCCAGCTCTACACCTACGGCAAGAAGACCGTGGTGGTCTACAAGACGCACAAGAGCTTCGTGAGCTCCAAAATCAATGTCCTCCCAGAGCACTTCGCCCAGGAGTCTTCGGACCTGGCTGCCACTCTGGGTCCAGACTTTGAGTCCGGCGAAGTGCAGGAGGTCTACGTGGCCTACAACGCCTTCGAGTCCGTCATGATCCAGGAGCCGACCTTCCTGCGGCTGCTGCCCATGGCCGTGGACCCGACTGAAGAGGGATCGGTAACGACCTCCTCCGATGACGCCGCTGAGATCGAGTACAAGTACGAGCCCAACGGCGAGCAGCTCCTCAACACGCTGCTTCCCCTCCAGCTCCAGACCCTGCTTCTGCAGGCCTTCTTGGACTCCGCTGCAGGCGAGCAGGCTGCACGGATGACCGCAATGGACAGCGCGACCCGCAACGCGTCCGACTTGGTCGACCGCCTTACCCTTGAGTACAACCGGGCCCGTCAGGCCGCCATCACGACCGAGATCATCGAGATCGTGAGCGGCGCCGAAGCCCTGTAAACCGCCTTTTTTCCTTCTCTTCTTTGGAGTCCAAAATGGAAGCCAACACCGGCACCGTCAAGCAGGTCATGGGCCCCGTCCTAGACGTCGAGTTCGCGAGCGGCAAGCTCCCCGCGATCTACAACGCTCTGAGCCTGACCAACAAGTCCATCAACGACCAAGAGGGCAACCTCATCCTGGAAGTTGCCAAGCACTTGGGTGAGAACACCGTGCGCTGCATCGCCATGGACTCCACCGAGGGCGTTCGTCGCGGTCTGGTCGTCACCGACTCCGGCGGACCCATCATGATGCCCGTCGGCAAGGGTACCCTTGGCCGCATCATGGATGTGACCGGTCGTCCCGTGGACGAGCTGGGCCCCATGAAAGTGGACGCTCACCGCCCCATCCACCGTCAGCCTCCTGGCTTTGCTGAGCAAGCCACATCGGTCGAGATGTTCGAGACCGGCATCAAGGTCATCGACCTGCTGGCTCCCTACACCAAGGGTGGCAAGACCGGTCTGTTCGGCGGCGCTGGTGTGGGCAAGACCGTGCTCATCCAAGAGCTCATCAACAACGTCGCCAAGGCACACGGTGGTTACTCCGTGTTCGCAGGCGTGGGTGAGCGCACCCGCGAGGGCAACGACCTTTGGCACGAGTTCGTCGAAGCGGGCATCATCAGCCCAGCTGACCCCGACAACTCCAAGGCAACCCTGGTCTTCGGCCAGATGAACGAGCCTCCCGGTGCACGCGCCCGCGTTGCTCTCTCCGCCCTGACCATCGCTGAGTACTTCAGAGATGAAGAAGGCCAGGACGTGTTGCTCTTCGTAGACAACATCTTCCGCTTCACCCAGGCCGGCTCCGAGGTGTCTGCACTTCTCGGTCGTATGCCCAGCGCCGTGGGCTACCAGCCCACCTTGGGCACTGAGATGGGCATGCTGCAGGAGCGCATCACTACCACTCAGAAGGGGTCCATCACCTCCGTTCAGGCCGTCTATGTGCCCGCGGACGACTTGACCGACCCTGCCCCTGCGACCACTTTTGCTCACTTGGATGCGACCACGGTTCTCAACCGCCGCATCTCCGAGATGGGCATCTACCCCGCAGTGGACCCCTTGGACTCCTCCAGCCGAATCCTGGATCCACAGATCCTGGGTCAGGAGCACTACGACACTGCCCGCGCAGTGCAGGAAGTGCTGCAGCGCTACAAGGATCTCCAGGACATCATCGCCATTCTGGGTATTGACGAGCTCTCCGAGGAAGACAAGTCTGTTGTGGGCCGCGCCCGCCGCATGCAGAAGTTCCTCAGCCAGCCCTTCCACGTGGCCGAGATCTTCACCAGCATCCCTGGCGAGTACGTCAAGAAGGAGGACACCATTCGTTCCTTCCGCGAGATGCTCGCAGGCGACCACGATCACCTCCCCGAGGATGCCTTCCTGCTGGTCGGCAGCATCGAGCAGGCCAAGGCCAAGGCCATCAAGATGGCCGAGGAATTCTAAGCAATGGCACTCAACGTCGAAATCGTCACCCCCACCGCTGTGGTCTTTGCTGGCACCGTGGACGAGGTCAAGGCCCCCGGGTTCTTGGGTGAGTTCGGCGTGCTGCCAGGTCACACGCCCTTCCTGAGCGTCGTCACCCCTGGCGTGGTGGAGCTCATCACCGCCGGCAAGGTGGAGAAGTTCGTGGTCGGTCGTGGCTTTGTCGAGGCGGGCCCCGACCGCCTGACCGTGCTGGCTGACAGCGTAGAGCCAGCGGAGGGCGTCGACCAGAAGGCCGCCGCGGAGCTGCTCGAGACGAGCGAGAAGCTCCTGGCCAGCGAAGCGCCTGGTTCGGATGCTTACATCATGGCCAAGCGGGATGCCGAGCTGGCACACGCAAGGTTGCAGCTCAGCTAAGTCAGCTGTGATGCTCTTGAAACGGCGGGCCTTTGGGTCCGCCGTTTCTGCGTTTGGAGCTCAGCGATTCAACCGCAGCGCCTCCAGACTCCCCCGGTTGGACTCTACCGTCGCGTTGGCCTGGCGCAGCCCATTGCACAGCCCATTGAAGAGCGCCAAGCGCCAGAGCTTGGCCAGATGTCTGTCCCGTGCTTGAAGCTGCCCACGAATGCTGGCAGGTAGCCGGAGCACCCAGGCGGGATCCACAGCGATGACATCGCTGGCGCTGGGTTGGCCATCGACCTCGGCGCCAAGACAGCACAGGGCGCCAGGGCGGAGTCGAGTGAGCCTAAGGTGGCCTCCACTGCGGGCAGGATGCCAGAGATCCAGTCGGCCGCTCAACAGCAGCAACGGACCAGCGGAGTCCTGTCCGAAGGTGACGATCCGCTCCCCACCCGCCAGCGGCACCAGCTCCCCGATGGACTCCAGCTCCTGAGAGAACTGCAGCAAGCGATCGGTAGAAAACACGCCGCTCTTTCGCATCACATCGACCAACGGGGGCGGAGGAGACTGCGGTCCCGCACGACCCATAAGCCGGGCAAAGAGCCCCTTTCTTGGGGCATCAGGCAGATCACATCCAGGCGCCACCGACGCCACCAGCCGCTGGGTGTCCCGCACCCGGGCGATGGCCATGCGGGCAGCATGCTCCCGCAAGGGTGGAATCATCGGGCTCTCCGAGCTCTGGAGATACTCCAAAGCCGCTTGGTCCATCACCAGGAGCCTACAGGGCTTGACCGAGAGCACCGTCGCCGCCCGCTCCTTCATAGCCCCGAAGAGTGCCAGCTCGCCGACCGTGTCTCCAGCGCCGACGCGACCGACCTCGATGAGATCGGGTCCCACGCAAACGGCAAGCTCCCCGGCGAGCACCAGGACCATCGAAGGGTCCTGCTCTCCCTCCCGAATCAACACCTCTCCTGCGCCCAAGTCGCAGGCGGTAAAGCCAATCATTCCTTGGGCCAGCTGCATGCGCGAGACCTTTTGAAACAATGGCAGAGCAGCCAGCTCCTCAACGCTCACAGATACGCTGCCATGGCCCGGCTGTTCTGCCAGCTGCTGGCCATCTGGGCCCGGTCCTTGGGGCTGAGGCCACCGGACTCGAGCCGACTGGTGGAGTCGATCAAGTACTTTCGGATCTGGTAGTCCCTTGAGCCCATCAGCACCGAAGCGAAATAGGACACGGCGAAGACCGCAGTGGTGCCGGCGCTGACAAAGCGCCAAGAAACGGCATCCTCATAGCGCTCTTCTTCGTCTGCAATGACCATGGCCCGGGTGGTCAGCACAGTGCCGGCAATGCTGCCAAGCTGAAGGCCGGCATGGGTCAGGCCAAGGCCGGTGCGATCAAAAGCGAACTGGGGCATGCCCAGGGGGAAACCCAACTTGTACTTCGCTGGAAGCTGCGGCACAGGGACGTTGGGGGGAGGAGGCTCCGCGGCCAGAGAGACTGCACAGATGAGCAGGGAGAGCATAGGTCCTCAGCGCTTGGACTTGGGCATGGCCTTGAGCTTGGCTTTGCCCCCTTCCACCTGAATGCGAAAGGAGACGCGATCACATTCGTAGCGCGACTTGATGTTCTTGACTTGGGCACGCAGAGCACGCTGCATCGCTCCGTATTCCATGTCTGTAGATTGTCCGCACTTTTTTCGGGCATCCATATAGCGGTCGTAGATCTGGCGGAACGCCGCGTCTTCTTTGCGCGACTTTTCCGCCTTGGATCGTGTGTCCGCGCGGGCAGCCTCCATGCGCGAGGCAGCCTTGGCACGGTTCCGCTCTTTCAGGTCCGCGCGGAACTTGAACTTGGGGTGGGTGCCGCGCTCGATCTGCACCAGGTTGCGCCGCAGGTAGAGATCGATGGTGTTGAAGCGGGCCCGGAGCTGCTGAAAGCGGAAGCGCTGCCGGGTGTTGGTGATGGTCTCGCGCAGCAGAACCCGCACCGTTCGCTGGGCATCGTCGCGGTAGCGCACCGGCTCCGTGAGCTCGACCCCATTGAAGTACTTGTCGTACTGGATCTTGAGCAAAAAGAGGGACTGCTCCAGCTCATCGAGCTGGAGGCTTAGCGTACGGTCGAGGCGGTCCAGACGGGCCAAAGGGATCCCATTGCAGCGGGCTGCAGGCTACCACCGTGCGACCAGCTCCAAAGCAGAATGCAAGACCAGAGCCATCTAAGGGCTGCCTTGAATCACGCTCAGAGTGCGGCCGTGTAGACTGCAGTCGTGTCCATTCTCCCCTTGCAGCTCCTGATCATCGACGATGAACCCAAGCTTGTAGAGCTCATCGCCGAGTACATGCGCACACGGGGCCACAGCGTCGATGTTGTGCGCGACGGCGCCGAGGCCTTGCGCAGGTTGGAGCAGAAGCCCTACGACGCGCTGATCTCCAACTTGAACACCCCCAAGGTGGGGGGCATGGAGCTCTTGGACGGGCTGCGCGAGCGCGGCGATCCGGTCGCCCCAGTGCTGATCACCCCCTTCGCCGATCTCGAGGGCGCCGTGCGCGCTGCCCGTCGAGGGGCCCGGGCTGTCTTGCGCAAGCCCCTCAAACTGGGCGAGCTGCACGAAGCTCTGCTGGACGCCGTTCACTGGCACCGCGAGCAGAGCGCACGTCTCCCCTTGCCCCACGCCGAGTCCTTGAGCAAAGCCTGCCTCCAGATCAACTCGGAGACCGCCGGAGATCTACTCCAAGCCCTCAGTGACGCTGCTCTGGACTATGTCGAGGCCAGCTTGGTGCTGGTCGAAGAACCCGGTCTGGGCTGGGTTCCCCTCTTCGGCGCTGGACTCTTCCCCTTCCCGGATCCCTTGGCCGACGCCGAGGGCCTAAGCCGCTTTGAGCTCCAGATCGAAGGCCACCGCCAAGCGCCCGCAGCCCGCGCTCAGCTTGTGGTAGTGGGCAACAGCGCGCTCACCGAGCTGCCCCGCCGGGCCCTGGGTGTGTACTGCGGGATGGTCGGCGGTGCTCTGAGTCGCCTGGCGTATCGGGGCGGAGCGGCCAGGCATGGGAAGTGGGACCATGCTCCCTGGGATGTGGCACTACCCGCTGAGCTTGCGGCCCTGGCCGACCCGCGTTTGGGGACGGATCACAACCACATGACGCTGTGGTGGGCGCTGCGAACCCAAGGGATGCGCTGGTTGCCAGCGGTCAGCGAGACCCAGGCGGCCTTTGAGCTGCAGAAGCGGTTTCCGGGGGCGAAGGGGTTTTTGGTGAAGCGGTGAGGGTGTAGTGGGATGCAATGTGGAGCTGGCTTGACCCGGCTACATTGGGTAAAGCATGGGAGAAAGTATGCTTTTGGTAGCGATGATTCTCGGGGGGGGTAGAAGCCGCCACCTATGAAGTGAGCTCTACAACCGACTCGATGAGCTACGCTGGGAGCGCAACTCCTTTTGCAGGCGCGCCAGCAATCTGCTCCAGTAAGAGTGAGCCGGACTGCAGCTACGCCTCGGGAACGGGGGTCTACCGATGCAATTCGCCCGAACAAGCAGTCTGCTGCTACAGGGGGGCAGAAGGCATCGGGGGGCGGGCACCCCGAGCAAACAACCTGCTGCCACCGGGAGGGCAGAAGGCACCGGGGGGCGGGCACCCCGAACAAGAAATAGTTCCTTGGGTTGCGCGGTCCCGCGCACCCCAAGGAACTACCCCAACC
>JBLHMA010000215.1:0-8979 GCA_047621545.1 Cognaticolwellia sp.
TGTTGCCGGAGCCCGACCTTAAGGCCCTGGAAGAGCAGGCCGACCGTGGCCTAACTCAGCTCCCTGGCTGCTTTGAGGTGCAGGGAGAGGTCCTTGTTTCCTATCGGGTCGAGGGGGTCATTCGGGACACCGAGCGCTTCGGGTTCACGGGCCAGGTCGAAGACGGGGTCTGGATCCAGCTGGTTCCAACGCTTGTGGATCCGGGTAAGACCAACTCCAGCATTGGCTTTGGCGAGATGCCTTTTTTGCCGCCGATGTACGGGGTGCTCGGCGACGGGGTTGTCTCAGCAGAGGGGCCAGGCAATGTCTTGGCGCTCATCATCGCCGGCACGCGCGACGAAGTGGGTATCATCACTGCAAGTCTGGACACAGTGGGCACCACCGAGGTCTATGTGTTCCAGGAGGAGTTCGATGCCCGGCAGGGGCGCGGAAAGGTCGCGCAATATGTGTGGATTACCCCAGAGGGCATCGTGCGTCACGCCAAGCTCTCCGTGGCCAACGCGCGGACGGAGAATGGGGTCAAGGTTCGGGCTTTACACGCCGTACAATTCATGGACGAAGACGGAAAGCCCACCAACGAGGCGATGGGCCTAAAGCTGCGTGCCGGGCCGATCTGGATGTACTTGACTCAGGAACTCAGCTACACGAGCTGGATCCCTTGCAGCTGACTGATGGAAGTGAGCGCTGGTCCTCTGCGCTGGTCCTCTGCGCTGGTCCTCTGCGCTGGTCCTCTGCGCTGGTCCTCTGCGCTGGTCCTCTGCGCTGGTCAGTACTTGCCGTCAATGCTCGTCGGCGCCGTTCTCTACTGCGTATCGGGTCTTTGAGAGCATCCCGAGCAGGATCTCCAGTTCGGCATGGCTGGGTTGGGCGCGCTGCAGTAGCTGGCCCAAGGTGACCTGTACTTGCTCGCGGTTCATGCCGCGGCCGTAGGCGGTGCGCTGTAGCAGATCCAAGGTCTTGTTCAGCGTGGCGTGCTGCATCCCAAGGGGCGCCACCTGCTTCTTGGGTGCTCGGGTGGGAAGCTGCAAGCGGTGCCCCTCCTCTGAGTCCGGGTCCACTGGGGTGTCCTGCTCCGGCTTCCAGCCCCGTGTTCTGGCCACGTCGTGCAGGCGAGAGACGGTCAGAAGAACGGCTTGAGCCAGGTTTAGACTGGCTTTTGGTCCGGTTGGGATGCGCAAGATGGCGTGGCAACGAGCCAAGGCCTCATTGTCCAACCCCGAATCCTCGCGGCCAAAGAGAATGGCCGTGGTGTCCTGGTGGTGAATGCGCTCGCCGAGTTGGGCTGGCGTGAGAATAGGCCAGCGCCAACGACGCTTTCTAGCGGTGGTTCCGATTGCGAAGCTGACCCCTTCGAGCGCTTCATCCAAGGTCCCGACGATACGGGCCTTGTTTAGGACATCCTTTCCGCTTGTCGCCATCCACCTGGCGCGTTCCAGATCCAAGGCGAGCGGATCCACCAAGACCAATCGCTCCAAGCCAAAGTTGGCCATCGCACGAGCCGTACCGCCGACGTTGCCGGGGTGCAGCGGATTGACCAGCACCACGACAACGTCTTGGGAGAGGACTTGGCCGGGGTCCCGAGAGGGAGTCGCCAAGACTTAGCTCAGTCCGAGCAGGCCCTTGAGCCAGGCCCAGAAGCCCTTCTTATCTGACTTCTTATCTGACTTCTTTGGGGCAATCTCAGCCTTTGCATCTGCCTTGTCTTCCGCCTTCGGGACCGGCGTAGTCGCCGCCTTGGTGAGCGGGACGGCCTTCTCGGCGGCGAGCTGTTCGGCCAAACCCGAGGTGGGCATGGTCAACGGAGCGGGTGCGGCCTGCTGCGGCTTGGGCTTGGTCGCCCGGCGCTTCTGGCGCTTCTTCTCGGTTCCACGTCCGCCTTTCCCAAGCTTGAGCAGCGACTCAACGGTCTGTCCGGTGGCCTTGTCCCGGGCGGTGAGGCCCAAGATTCCTTCCGAGTCAATGTGGAAGGTGACCTCGATCTGGACCTTGCCCTTGGGGGCTCTGCGGATTCCGGAGAATACGAAGGTGCCCAGGAGCTCGTTGTCTTCGCAGTACTTGGACTCTCCTTGGTAGAGGCGGAGCATGATGCTGCGCTGCTCGTCCTTGGAGGTGGTGAGCGTGCGGGTCTTATAGTCAGGCAGGGGCTGGTTCTTCTTGAACAGCACGTGCATGGATCCGTCGGTCTTGTTGATGCCGATGGGCATTGGCAAGACGTCGAGCAGAGTCAGCCCCTCGGTACCTTCGCCCACGCCAGCTAGGCTATGGGCCATCATCGCGGCGCCAATGGCCACAGCTTCGTCGGGGTTTACGCCCTTGGAAGGAGGCTTACCGATGAACTTGGTGACCTGGGACTGCACCATGGGCATGCGGCTCTGACCACCGACCAAGAGCATCTCGTCCACTTCTTTGACCGTGCATCCAGCCTCGCTGATGATGCGCTCGCAGGTCTGGATGGTGCGCTTGACGAGGTCGCCGGTGATCTCCTCTAAGTCGGCGCGGCTGAACTCCAGGTCCACATCCAGGTGTCCAGCATCTCCGTTGGAGATGTACGGCACGTGAATGCGCGTCGTGCTGACGGTGGAGAGCCTAATCTTGGCTTCCTCCGCAGCATCCCGGATGCGTTGAATGGCGACGCGGTCCCAGGAGAGGTCTACACCGTGCTCTTCCAGGAAATCCTTGAGGATCTTCTGCATGACTCGGTCGTCAAAGTCCACGCCACCCAGGAAGGTGTCTCCGCCGGTGGCGACCACCTCGAAGATCCGGTCCTTGATGTCGATGACCGAGATGTCGAAGGTACCGCCACCCAGGTCGTAGACCGCGACGCGGGCGGAGAGGTTGCGGCCCAAGCCGTAGGCAAGTGCGGCAGCGGTGGGCTCGTTGAGCACCCGCAGGACCTTTAGGTTGGCCAAGGCGCCGGCGGAGCGAACGGCTTGGCGCTGTCGATCGTTGAAGTAGGCCGGAACGGTGATTACCGCCTGGTCCACTTCCTCGCCCAAGGCGTCCTCGGCCACACGCTTGATCTCACGCAGGATGGCTGCGGAGATCTGCTCCAAGGTGAAGACCTGATCTTTTACCTTGATCAAGATGTCGGACTGCTCGCCCTCCACCATCTCGTAGGTAAAGACCTGGCGCACCTTGTCTATGGTCTTGGAATGGAAGTTTCGCCCGATGAGGCGTTTGGAAGCTGCAACCGTATTTTGGGGGTTGAGCTGTGCTTGTTGCTTGGCCTCGTAGCCAACGAGACGGTTTCCCTCGTCGTCGATCGCAAAGACCGACGGGATCGTTGTCTCGCCACCTTTGTAGGTGATCAGACGGGGTTTACCGTTCTCGAATATGGCCGCACACGAGTTTGTCGTGCCGAGGTCGATGCCGATGGCCTTGCCCAAAAGGAACTCCGCTGGGATGCACTCTACGTCCCTCTGAGTACCACGCATCCGGATCCAGGGTCAACGCAGGGCCCCAGCCACATGGAACGGGCAGCGTGGCACTTCGGTGAGGGCCCTATGCAGCCTGGGCCAACATCTGGACCCGATCCGCGATGGCCATGCGTACTTGGCCCCATGCAACCGCGAGGGTGGCGTTGTCCGGGGGGTGCTCTCCCAGGGCGTCGAAGTCCTCAAGCAGCACCTTTCGGGACGCGCTGTCCATAGTGCCCAGCTGTGAGCAGAAGGCCAGATCGTGCTCGGCTTTGAGCACGACGGCTACTTCTTCTGGAATGCGGTGCCGAAGAGCCACATCTGGGAAGGTAGAGCGGAGCAGAAGGTGCAGCGGGTCCAAGGCTGGGCCACGAATGGCCTCCTTGTGCGCGAGCAGGTCATGGAAGCGCACACGCGTCGAGGCTAGACCAGCCGGGAGGGGACCGCCGGGGGGGCAGCTTAGCTCCGGCAGGTAGGTCAGAGCGCTCTCAGGAATTTCGACAGGGGG
The DNA here is from genome assembly GCA_047621545.1 of Cognaticolwellia sp. Lineage (GTDB taxonomy): Bacteria > Myxococcota_A > UBA796 > UBA796 > CAJQPC01 > CAJQPC01. The sequence goes on from JBLHMA010000215.1 coordinate 3,925, forward strand.
CAAGGACATGGGGTTCTCCGCAGCCCCTTGATCGGAACGAGGGCCCGAGCCCTAAACCCGGATCATGATCTTGCCGTCGCTTCGCGTACAGCTCTGTTCGATGGCCTGGGCAAAGTCGGCAAAGTCCATGTGGGCCGTGATCATTGCGCCGACGGGCAAACGACCGTGCTCGAGAAGGCGAATCACCTTCGGAAAGCAGCCGCCGCCAACGTGGCCGCGTGCCCCATTGATGCTTGCTGCGCCGGTGACCAGCGCATCCAACATCACGGGGGCGCGCTCTCCTGTTCGGCCCAGATAGATCATCTGGCCCCCTGGCGCGAAGGAGGTCTCGATCTCCGGCATGAGCACGCCTGCAGCCCCTGCAGCCTCGACCTGCAAGTCGGCTCCCCATCCCCGAGTGCGCGTTCTGATCAACGCGCTGAGTTCTCCTGGGGCCAATGTGCGTGGGTCGACCACCTGGTCGGCGCCTAAAGCGATCGCCAAAGCCAAGCGCTCCGCGCTCAGGTCCACCGCCAAGATGCTGGCGGCGCCAGCTGCCCTGCACAGCGCGATGGCGCCCAAGCCGATGGGACCGCAGCCGTAGACGACCACGTGCTCGCCGGGCAGCATGCCGCGGCCGGCCACCCAGATCCCGTTGTACGGACAGCTGATGGGCTCGATTAGCGCACCCAACTCCATGGCCAGCTCTTTGGAGCCGGTGGACTCAGCCAATCCGTCCAGGCTCCAACAAAAGCGCTCGGCCACGGTGATGTACTCGGCGTAGGCGCCGGGAGCCGAGAAGCCCACCATCTCCAGTGTGGGGCACTGGTTGGGCTTGAAGCTTCGGCAGGCCTCGCAGACGCCGCAATTCAGCATGCCCTCTGCGGCCACCAACTGGCCCAGGCGCAGGTTGCGCACTCCGGGGCCCAGGGCGACCACCTCTCCGGCGTACTCGTGGCCCGGAACGACGGGGAGCACCATGGGGCCGGAGAAGAGCACGTAGCCTTCCTCATCGGTCTCGTAGCAGTGCGTGTCGGAGCCGCAAACGCCGACGCGACGAACCCGAACGACCACTTCGCCGTGCCCGGGTGTCGGGTCGTCGACAGTCTGCGCTTGGTAGCGCGGATCTTTCCAGGCCAGGGAGCCTGGGGCCTTTTTTTGGGCCTGGTGTTCAGGGGAGAGCCGAAGCTCAGGCTTGGGGGCCCACTGGCCCTGGAGAACGATTGCCTTCATAGGGGCAGTGTATCCGGCTCAGTGGCAATGAGGGCTGCTCTGTCTACTTGGCACGGTGTCTACCCGTCGGCGTTTACTGGTCGGCCAAGACCATTGTGGACTGGTAGGTCATGTACTCGGGGTAGGGAAGCAGGCCGCCGAAGATGGGGTTGTAGCGCATGGCTGTGCGTACCTCGATGTAGTTGTAGCCGTAGGTGGGCAGTACATCGAGGATAGCCGTCACGCTGCAGTTGCCGTCGGTCTGCTCGGCCTCGCTGCAGCTCAGACTGACCAAGTCCAAGGAATCCCGGACACGGGCGATGGCCTCGGCTTCGGAGTCGCCGCTGTCCACGGTCCAGTTGGCTCCCCATCGGGCACCGTTGCGGGTTGCCGAGACGACCGAGAGGTACTCGTTGAACATCAGGCCGTACTCGACCACGGAGCCCAAGAGAGCAATCAAGATCGGGAAGATCAGGCCGAACTCAATGGCGGCGCCGCCGCGGCGGCGAGAAGTAGAAGCGCTGCGGTCGGTCATTTCTGCATCTCAAAGTGGTAGATGTATCCAGCGGTGACGTTGGAAGGGGTGGGCAGCAGCCCGGTGATGGCGCGGTACTCGACCTCGACAGAGCAGAGTAGGATCTCCTTAGGGGAGTCGCCGTCCGTGCTGGTGTTGATGTTGCAATCCAGAACATCGCAGTCCACACCGCCCGCCTCAAGCTGGGCCAGCGTGACGGTTTGCACGGCACCTGCGTAGTCGTCCAGTGGGTGGACCACCGCGCCCGCTCGGCAGCCACGGCGGGCGGCGTCCAGAACAAAGGCGCGTTGGTAGAACATCCAGCCGTACTCGACGATGGCGAAAGTCACCAGGATGAGAACGGGAGCGACCAAGGCGAACTCGATGTGGCTGGAGCCATGGCGTCGGAAGCGGAAGTTCATCGGTTCTCCCTGTTGCGTGCGGCCTGCTCTGCTGCCTCTGGGGGGACCAGCGCCAGGCTCGCAGCGATGTCCCCGCTGTTTGGTTCCTTGGCGAAGCGGCGCTCGTAGAGGTCCCGGCGTTGCTGGAAGTCCTGCAGGTCGCTGCCTTGGCTGCGGCGCCCCGACGGGGTCGTGTAGAGCCAGTCTGTGTCGGTCGGAGCCGGGGCTTCACGCAGAGACTTGGCGGTGCCTTGTTGGGTGATGGGAGCGGTGCCATTTTCCCACTCCGGGTTGTGGCGACAATCGACCACCAGCTGGGAGACGTCGGACTGAACCTTAAGGTAGGCCCCTCTCTCGTCTGCAAAGCCTTGGGTCTCGCCGTCGTTCTTGTAGGCGAGCACCAGTCGCTTGTCGCCCTGGGGCACCTTCAGGGAGAAGCTACTCGCCTTGTCCAACTCGATGGATACCAGCGGGGTGTGCCAGGGCAAGGTTTGGGGATCCGGCCCGAAGAACTCTGGGTGGAAGGGCCAGACGGCGAGGGTCCATGGTCCGTCGTTGTCACCTTTGCAGCGAAGAATGCCCGAGAGGGTGAAGGCATCCTCGCTGTCTTGTAGATCTGCCTGAGTGTACTTAGGTTTGCGCACCTTTGGCGCTGCGGCCGTGACTGGGACTAGAGTTGCAATTTCGGGCTGGGGTGGTGGGGCTTCCGTGCATGCGACCGAGAGGAAGAGCATCACTCCACCAGCGCTACGTTGGTGCGAACGGCGGCCTCGAACAGCGCCTTGAGCTCGTCCTTGTCTGAGGTCGCAAAGGCCTTTCCGCCACGCACGTAGCTCTCGAAGATGGCCTCGCCGTAAGCATCGGAGCCGCTACCGTTGAAGAACATCGTGGTCACGCGGATGTTGTTGGCCTCCGCCAAGTCCAACCAGGTGTGGGTGTTGTCGATGACTTCTTGGTTGGAAGTGCAAGCACCGGCGTCTTGGCGCAGCGGGCTGCAGTTGGGACGGCCATCGCCAAGAAATACGATGAGCTTGTAGGAGGTGCCACGTCCGTAGGTGGACATGTGGTTGTAGGCCGACTCCATGGCTGCATCGGTGTTGGTGTAGCCGCCATATTCGCCGTAGGGGTCCTGGTCTGCGGAGGAGCAGTAGGGGTAGCAGCAAGGGATGGCTAGATCTGCGTGTTCCGGTCCACCGTAGGCGTAGTCACCGGGGCTGAGGGGATGGTGGTTCGCCGGGTACTCAAAGTAGTCATTGTGGTAGTAGGGGCTGCGGTTGTAGTCCCACCAGTCCACACCGCAGATGCAGACCTCGTTCTGCCAGTCGCTGCGTAGGGCGCTGTAGTTGTCGACAGCTCCCTGGAGTGGCGTCAGCACCTTGCCGCCCTCGGAGAAGCCCACGAGCCCGACCTGGTCCAGTCCGTTGGGGTCGGAGTCCACCACCACATCCAAAGCGGCCACCAAGCCGTCCACGGCATAGCCCATGGTTTCGACCATCGAGGTCGACTGGTCGACGATGAAGAGGATGTCCCGGGGTTGAATCGCCGAGACGGCGTCCGCTCTGACCATGGGCAGGGTGTAGCCCAAGGCTGGACCGAAAAAGCCGATGGGTCCGCCGCTCGCATCCAGGTTGTCGCGCTTTACCGCCACCGAGACTGCGTTGGCATTGGCACCGTCAGAGAAGCTGTTGTTTTCGAAGTCCCACTCTCCGATCTCAATGTTGGCGCTGGGCACGGTACCGCCGACGGTGTGTCGATTCAGCATCTCGGCAGCGACGTTGTACGCCTCGTTCTCGTCGTCGGATTCGCGTAAGGCGATCATCCCGGCGTAGGCAGCTGAGTCGGCTGCGTTTTGGGCTTGAAGCTGAAGGGTACGGTGGTAGCTAAGGTCGATGGCCAGTGCGGCAAAACCAAAGAGCACCATCAAGCAGATGGCGATGAAGACCAGAACTGCCCCGCGCCGACGGCGGCAACGAAAAACGGACATGAGCGATTCCTAGAAAGACCATGCCATTGTATCAGATGGTGATGGGGACGTCGAAAAATTTTCTACACCATCGATTCAGTTGATCCAGTCGTCTCCTTTGTCGTCCTTTCCGCCCTTGATCACCGTGAACTTCCCCAGTTCTTTCTCCGTGTTCCGGGCTTGGCGTCGCAAACGCCACTGCTTGAACAAGTCTTGGCCCATGCTCATGTAGCCAAAGGCAAATATCCATCCGCTCAAGTACATGGTCGAGCCCAAGTCTCGGCCGGCCAGGAAGTAGAGCAGGGCGATCAGCCCGGAGCCATAGGCCACCCACTTGGCTTGCACTGGCAGCACAAAGAAGAGCCGGATGGTGGCGTTTGGGTTGCTCAGGCCAAAGATGACTACCAGGGCGGTCAGGATGGGGTTGATTCCCACATGCACGCCGCCGTTGAGCAAGCCAGCCATGTCCAGCAGGGTGGTCAGGACCATCGAGCCCACAACGACGATGCTGACCGCGCGAATCAGGCCTTTGCTTCCCAAGGCGTCTTGGGCGGGTGGGATGAACCAGGCCAGGACCAGCCAGTTCAGCATGGCCCCCAGCACATCGCTTGCGAAGAAAAAGCTGGTCAGGGCCTGCCAGGGCGCCCAGAGCTCACTTCGGAAGGGGTGCATGAACAGGTAGTCGTCTAGACGGATGCCTAGAATATTGATGCACACCAGCTGCAGCACAAAGGCAGCGATCAAGGTGCCCACGCTGATCTTGACCAGCGGGGTCATCTGGATGCCGAGGGACTGGGGATTGATAGCCATAGGGGATCCTAATCACACAATGCGCGGCGTGGTTAGGAGCGCACGCATGTGGCTGCTCCTTTCCGCGCTGACTCAAGCCCATCCCGTCGGGGGTGCATTGCCCGGGCACCGCTTGCGCATAGACGTCGGCCCACGAGAGCTGCGGGTCCACCAATGGACGCGGGTCCCCATTCATC
>JBLHMA010000216.1:0-8956 GCA_047621545.1 Cognaticolwellia sp.
TAATGATCAGGTCAACAGAACCACGGGTGTCCTGAGGCTGGCCCTTCAGCGGCACTATCAGCTCATCGCGGATGCAGCGCACCACCGCGCGGCTCTCCTGCTTCTTGGGCTCGATCAGCGTGACGGCGTTCTCCAAAGGGCCAAAGCGCAGGTTGAAGAACAAGGCGTCAAACTCGGTGACGCCGAACTTCTCTGCACACATCGTGGCTTTGGCGTTGATCTCAGCCTCGACGCTGGGGGCAGCCAAGCCAGGGGCGTAGGCCTTCCACTCCGTGATCTGGGTGGTGACATCGTACGACTCGGCGCCATCGGCGGCCATCAGCATGGGGAGCAGCAGAAACATGGAATTCCTCGAAGGGAAGTTGTACCGCCAGGGCGGGCGGGCACGGTCAGAACGGTGCCCCTGGCGTTGGCTTACACCAAGGCCTAGGACCGGGGCTTGGACCGGCATGGGCCAGGTCCAGAGCGCTGGGCGAACCCCCTAACAGGCTGCACCCTTCCACGAAGTCTGCTGGAAGGAGGAACCCCCCGTGCCGTTGGGTAGTCTGTACTCAGGGCAAGGAGAGAACATGGGCAGACCCAGAATGCAGTTCCTACTTACCGCAGCCATTGCCGTGACACTGGCTGGGGGCAGCGCACTCGCTGCCGAGGTCATCGAGCCCGACCTGCTCTTAGAAGGGCTGACCCTCTCCTTTGGCCACTCCGGCATGGCCCAGGACTACCTGCGTGGCAAGGAGCTACTGGAGCAGGCTTGCGTAGACGGCCGGAGCGCCGCTTGCGGAAGCTGGAGCTGGCGCCGCCCAGAGGGCCCTGAGCCATCGGCTGTGGTCGCTCACTTCGAGCCGGCCTGCCGAGATGGTGATCCCGTGGCCTGCCTGCCCGCAGCGTGGGTGCTCTTGGATCCCGCCTACGAGACCCCTGATGCGACCCTGGGCCAGGAGCTGCTCCAGACCTCTTGTGATCTGGGCCTGCCCGAGGGCTGTGCGGAGCTGGCCCTCGCCGGGCTGCGGGGTACGATCCCGATGGCACGCCTGACCTCGATAGACCTGCTCTCCCAAGCCTGCACCGACGGATCGGGTACAGCCTGCGCGGCCTTGGCCCAAGAGGACACCAGCGCTTCCAACGAACTCGCGGACCGCGCCTGTGCTCTGGACAGTCTCTGGGGCTGCGCGATCCTGGCCGAGGCCGAGATCAAATCCAGCCAGACCGAGAAGGGTTTGGCCCTGCACAAGATGGCCTGTGACGATGGCTACTTGGGGAGCTGCCTGGCCTTGGGCCAACGCTACTCGAGGGGAGACGGGGTGGCGGCGGACCCAAAGCAAGCCCTGCGCATCTTTGAGCGAAGCTGCCAGTGGGGTGACTCCAAGAGCTGTGAGGAGGCCGGCACCATGCTCCTATCGGGCACTTTGGTCCCCGCAGATCCCACCGCGGCGTGGGGGCTGATCCAAGAAGGCTGCACCTTGGGGGACGTGGACCAGTGCCGCCAAGTGGTGGCATACGGCCCCCCCTTTGCTCTGAGCGATGCCGCATTTGTAGCGGTCGCCCAGACCCTCACCAACCGCTGCTTGCACCAGGACAACGCCGCCTGCGGCAGCCTGGGTCTGGCCAACGTGCTGGGTGCTGGCGTCCCACAAGACATCGACTGGGGCTTGGATGTCTTAGGGCGAAGCTGCACCGAGGGAGACGCCGCCAGCTGCCAAGACCTGGGGAAGATCCACACCTTTGGCGCAGGCGTGGACGCCGACAAGTCCACTGCACGCGGCTTCTATCTGCAGGCTTGCCAAGCCGGACTGGAGGAGAGCTGCCGAGCCTTGCCCAAGAGGATGCGCCCGGACGTGGCAGCGGACGTCCCAAAGGGCTAGAAGCGGCTCCTGTAAGGAGTCATTGCCATGACCGTGCGCATCCATACCGGTACTGAGATCGAGGCCATGCGACGCGCTGGCCGGTTGGCCGGAGAGCTGATTTGCGCGGTAGGCGAGATCATCAAGCCGGGCATCTCCACCTTGGAGATCGACGCCCTGGTCGACAAGATGACCACTGAGCGCCACGGCATCTCGGCACCCTTTGGCTACGGCGGTGGCGGCAGACGGCCTCCATTCCCAGGTCACTGCTGCACCTCCGTGAACGAGGTGGTCTGCCACGGCATCCCCACCGAACGGGTGCTGGTCGATGGCGACGTGGTCAACGTAGACGTGACCCCTATTCTGCCCAAGAAGAACGGCTGGCACGGCGACACCAGCGTGACCTTCTACGTGGGCGAGCCAAGCGCCGCGGTCAAGCACGTGGTCGAAGTGGCCCGTCAGTCCTTGGAGATCGGCTTGGCTCAGATCAGGCCCGGTGGCTACACCAGCGACATTGGGGCGGCCATCCAGGACTTCGCCGAGCAGCAAAACTGCAGCGTCGTTCGCGACTACACCGGTCACGGCGTGGGGCAGGTCTTCCACACCTCACCCACCATCCACCACCACCGCACCCCGCGCGGTGTGAAGCTTCGCAAGGGCATGATCTTCACAGTCGAGCCCATGATCAACCTGGGCACCCACGAGGTCGATCACCTGGACGACCACTGGACCGTGGTCACCGCCGACGGCTCCCTGACCGCCCAGTTCGAGCACACCATCGTCGTCACCAAGCGAGGCTGCGAGGTGCTCACGAAGCGCCCTGGCCTGGTCAAGAGCTGCGAGGACGTGCCCTGGGCCAAGCTTGGACCGCTGGGAAGCTTCCCCTTCAGCGACTGAGCCAGGTTTTAGGAAGAGCCGGCTTTAGAAAGGCGGGCCCGGCACCATTGCGGCCCCCGACCACTCTTGTAGACATCCGCCTTTGACCAGGATCGAATCCAGATCAAAAGTGCCGCCGATGGCCACCCACTCGCTGCGTCGGTCCCCAAAGTCTGGACTCCACTGGGCCTGAATGCGGGCCAAGTGTGCGACGTCCTGGGGCCAGTGGCTGTGCTTGGTGTCAACCCACCAAGTGCCGGCCCGACCAGCTTGGATCTCTCCGCCGCAGATCGAGACCCGCAACACCGCGCTGGGCTCTCGCAGGCTCCAGCACAGACCCACCAAGCGTTGGCCTTTAGAGCGAGGACCCTCAGAATCGAGACCCGAGAGCATCTGCAAATCCACGGGTCTCTGGGAAGCGAAGCGTTGTGCCCCGGCCACCTGCTCCCCGCGCAGCACCCGCTCCCAAGTGGCCATCGATCGGTGGTGGAGGCCCCTTGGACAAGCGTCCTGCCAGGCCTGCAAGCCCATCACAGGTGCGGCCGTGAGCGCCTTGGCAAGGCCTGGGGTGGCACCCGGCAGGCAGAGCACTCGGTCAGCGTGTTCGATCTGCTCGGCGCTGCGCAGAGTCAGGGGGCCTGCAGGCAGCAACGCGATGGCCTCGTCGGTGGGGGCAATGCGAGGCAGGCGATCACCGGGAGGATGGGCCAAGAACGCGCCGTCCTGTGGCGATACGGAGAGCTCCTGCCCAGTGCCCTGAGCAAAGGCGCGCAAGCTGTCCACGTCTGGGGCGAGCAGGTGGTGGATCATGGCAGCTTGGGGCAGCGCAAGGTCCTGAGGTGGACCCCCGAACCCAGGTCGGGAATCACCATCAGGTCGGGCATCTCCAAGAGATCAAGGTGCACCAGGCGGGCCGGCAACCGGTCGATGGCCACCGAGTCCATTCGCTCCAAGGTCAGTCGCTCAAGCAGCGGCAACAGCGTCCAGTCGGGCAAATCGAGGGGGGCGGCGCCGTAGATGTGCAGCCTCTCCAGCGCCGGATGGGCCAAGTCCAGGTCTCCAGGCAGATCCAGCCTAAGGGTACGCAGCCCCGTGGGCAGACCCGGAATGGGGTGCCTGGACAAGCTCAGCCTGAGCTCCGTAAGCGAGGTCATGGCAGCCAAGATCCCAAAGTCTGGCGCCCAGCCGGGCTCCGCGCGCATGGCGAGGCTCTCAATCTGGGCCAGACCTGGCCAATCCCGCGTCAGCATGAGCACACCGCTGAGGCGCCATGACGACTTGAGGGGCTTGTCCATGAAGTGCACAGCGCCACGCTGGACGGAGAAGTCCTGGAGCACCTGAGCGCTCTGCGCTGCGGTGAGAGACAGCGCCAACGCTGCACTCGCCCGCTCGGAGGAGGCCATGAGTAGGTCGGCCAGCAGTCCCGAGGGCCTCACTCCTTGTCCACCGGGAAGCGCTCCGGGGCGGCCATCGCGCTTGCCATGATCGCGGCGAACATCGGATGAAACACCTGGGCCATGCGTGCGCGGTCGTCGGGGGCCAAGGGGCCGCCATGCCGCAGGTGAAGGACCGCATCCTCCAAGCCCAAGAACAGCGTCCAGTAGACCAAGGGGTCCAGCACAGGCCCACTGGCCGAGGCCACTGCCCGGCGGGTGAGCATCACCAAAGACTCCATCACCTGCTTGCGGTGCGGCCAGAGTCGAGACTCGGGATCCATGGCTTCGGACTGGAGAACACCGAGCAGACGGCCACCGCGCTGCTGAAAGTCCAAGTAGGCATCCACCGGCGCCCGCAGGCGCTCGGCGTTGCTATCGGCAGCACGCACTGCAGCCTCGATCTCCTTGGCCAGATTGGCCGTGTTGAGCTGGTAGAGGCTCAGCACCACGTCGTCCTTGTCCCGGAAGTACTGGTAGAAGGTTCGCCGAGAGACCCCGGCCCCCTTGACCATGTCCTGGACCGTCGCGCTGCGAATGCCGCCGCGCGCGATGACCTTGGCGGCGCCCTCAAGGATCTTGGAGCGAGTTGGCAGGCTGCTGTCGATGCTGTGCCTATAGCCCCTGGATCACACAACGCGCCCTACCTGTAGGTTTTCCCTACACATCGTGTGCACTTCCACCGATGAGCCAGTTCACCCCTGTTTGGGGACACTCAAACAGAGGCTTGACTGAAAAAAATGCACAGTGTGTATACTGCTCAGGCTTGGCGTCCTCACCTCGAAACGACGCTCCAAGCCCTCGGCCAACGGAGTTGCCCAATGCGTCACGGAATTGCTTTTGCCACCCTCTCAGGCCTGCTCATCGGCTGCACGCCCACAGCCATGGAGAAGCAGGAGCTCGACCCCGCCTTCTCCGAGGCCGCCCGCCAGTCCGAGGTCCCACGCGACCTGCTGGTCGCCATCGCATACTCGCAGAGCCGCCTGGACGACCGCGGCGGCGAGCTGGCCGAGGACGGCAGCGCTGGCGTGATGGGGCTCCCCGAGTCCCCCATTCTGGATGGCCCCTCTCTGACTCACGCCGCAGAGCTCATCGGCCAGAGCCCAGCTGACGTTGCACTGGACTCCCGCCTGAACATCCTGGCTGCCGCCGCCGAGCTGCGCTTCCAGGGAGACCACTGGGAGGCGGAGACCGGCCTGGAGCTGGAGGACGTGGCTGACTGGGCTGAGATCGTCGGCTGGTACGCTGGCGGCGAGGACGCTGGCATGCAGCGCTCCTACACCCGCGAGGTCATTGGTTGGATCGAGTCCGGATTGGTTGCCCAGACCCCTGACGGCGAGCGCATCGCCATCGAGCCCAAGGAGATCGATGCCCCGTGGCTGAACTTTCAGCCCGTGTCCGGTTCCAGCGGAGACTACAGTGGCAACGCCAACTTCGTGCAAGCCCACTCCAGCAACTACACCAACCAGTCCCGCGGCGCCTCAGACATCGACATGATCGTCGTACACACCGCCCAGGGGAGCTACTCGGGCACCGCCTACTGGTTCGCAGATTCACGAGCCAACGCCTCCGCCCACTACGTGATTCGCTCTTCCGACGGCGAGGTCACTCAGATGGTCTACGAGGAGGACAAGGCCTGGCACGGCGGCCATGGCACCACAAACGGTCGCAGCGTGGGCATCGAGCTCGAGGGCTACATTGAGAGCCCCTCGACCTACTACACCGACGCCATGTACGGCAGCTTGGCCACCCTCATCGTGGACATCTCCAAGCGTCAAGGCGTGACCCTGGACCGCAGCCACATCATCGGTCACAACGAGGTACCTGGATGCTCCTACACCGGCGGCGGCGGCTCCAGCTGTCACACCGACCCTGGCAGCGGCTTTGACTGGGACAAGCTGATGTCCAAGGTCAACAGCATCAGCGGTGGCAGCTCCTCTGGCTCTTCCACGGGCTCCTCCAGCGGCAGCACCACGGCAACAGGCACCCTGTACGGCTTCGTGCGCGAGAACAGCATCTACAGCGGCAACGGCATCTCCGGGGCTACGGTGAGCACCAGCACCGGACTGAGCACCACCACCGACTCCAACGGCCTGTACAAGTTCGAAGGCCTGGACGCCGGCTACCTGACCCTCTCCGTCACTGCCAGCGGCTACGGCACCGGCAGCGGCGAGGAGGAAGTGCTCGCCAACAACACCAACTGGGAGAGCGTCGCCCTGACCTCTACGGGCGCACCCTCCGGGATCCCCGAGAACCTCAGCCCCAGCGGCTGGGGCACGGTGTACGGACCCAGCGTAACCATGGACTGGAACAGCGTGAGCGGCGCCACCTACGAGGTGAAGGTCTACTTCTACAACGGTGGAAACTGGGAGTACTACTACGCCTACGACACCGGCAGCAGCACCCAGAAGCAATTCTGGCCAGCCGTGGACGACACCTACTACGCGTTCTCCGTGCGGGCCAAGGGCGGCGACGGCAGCTCCGAGTGGTCCGACAAGAACTACTTCTACTTTGACAATTAAGTCAGCTTTTAGCTGAACTCTTAGAGGGCTCTCCCGGCACCGAGGGAGCCCTCTTTTGTGCTATGTTTTAGGACGACGCCCAGTCTCCATGAAAGGCAACAGGCAAGAGCGGCAAGGGCACCTGGGCGATGGGCCCCGCGTCAACCCGGCGCGCATCGAAGATGGCCAGGCGGCTCTGTTCGGCCAAGGCATCACTGAGCATGACCAGCAGGTGGCCCTGCTCCGGATGCTCGGCCCTTGGAACAAAGATGGGCTCACCGACAAACACCTGCTCGGGGGCGGTCCAGATCTGCGCCGACGTGTCCTGACGGCGCAGATCCAAGGCCAGCACGCTGTCAAAGGGGTCCCCGTGCTGGGTGTCTAGCCGAGCGGCACCGAAGAGCCAGCGGGTGCGCTGTCCCTCATGACCCGGGTGAAAGCGGGGAAAGTCCACCGCATAGGGCGTGAGCTGCTGCCAAGTCGCAGTGTCGCTGTCGTGAGGGATGGTGATCCGGTACAGGCGCTGAGGGGGTCGAGCATCCGGCAGGCTGGGGTCCAGCTCTCGGTGGGGACCGCGGTAGCCAAACTCTCCGCCAAAGTCGAAGTGGCTGAACAGACAGGCATCCACGACGGTGGCTCGGTCCGTGCGGTGGGCGTTGCCAAAGTGGATGACCGTCGCTGGCCCAGGCAACGCGATGATGCGCAGAGCTGCATCGGGGTCTCGCGGTGCCAAGTACAGAACCCCCGGTTTGTCGTGGTCGATGCCCACCGCATCAAAAAAGGGCCCCATTCCAACGAAGGACTTGGCAAGCTTGCCCAGCCGGAGGCGCATCGGGTTTCCGCCTAGGACGTAGTGCTCCGGCGTCAGGGCAAAGTCGTGGGCGAAGATCATCTCGGGCAGGACCTCGACCCGGCTACGCACCACTTGATCCTGCGCATCCAGCTCGCGAAAGCTCAGGGTCGTCTTACGGGACTGCCCGATGCCTACCAAGACCAAGTGGCCGCTGCTGGGGTCGACTCGCATGTGGGCCAAGCTGGCCTGGCCCTGTATGACACCCCCAAACGTCTCCGGCCCCAAGGTCTTTAGGCTCACGGGGTCCAGCGCGTGAGGGGAGCCCCCTTCCCACCCTACGAGAAGACGGTCCTGCCACTGGAGAACCGTGGTGTTCGCCACGTTCCGGATGCCCTTTGCACGTATGTTTCGCAGCATGCCTCCAGGCAGATCCGTGGCTAGACCCCGGACCTGAAGCGTGCCGGCGGCCGACTCTTTTGCGTAGGCGCTGGTGCGTACAAAGCGGGCCTTTAAGCTGACCCCCTCCTGCGAGAAGGAGAAGGCGCGCAAGTAGCCATGGCCGTCAAAGGGATGCACCGTCTCGTCTCCGATCCGGGTCCAGCCCGGGCCGTTGGAGAGCAAGCGTCCCGCGAAGAGCTCTGGTGGAATGACCCCCTCGATCTCCGCTGCGGGCACCTGCAAATCTAGGTCTCCAGGCGAGGCCAACATGGCCCGATTCCAAGCCAGCGTACGGTCTGCAGTCATTCGGGACTCCGAGCAAGGCGCTCTTGAAGGTGCAAGAGGCTGTGGTTCAAGGCCTGCACGCCGTCGGCATCCAGGCCTGCGGTGAGCTCCTGGTCCAAGAGCTGGATCAGATCTCGGCCGGGCCCAAGGTTGGCTTTTGGGTTCACGCGAACCAAGCGGGCCCGAGGATCGGAAGGGTCTGGCACCCGCGTGACCAACCCCAGCTCTTCGAGGCGCTTGACAGCAACGGACACCGTAGGCGGCCGAACCCCCAAGCGCGCAGCCAGCTCAGACTGGCGCAGGCCATCCGGCGCCGCACTGACCTCTCCGATGAGACGAAATCCAGCCACGCTCAAGCCCATGGGGGCCAAGGCGGCGGCCAAGCGGGCTTCCAGGGCCAAGCCCAGAGACCAGAGAGTCAAAGTAGGTGAGTTCATACACAGTTAGTTAGCCTAACTATGTTATAAATGCAAGGGCATAGATCAGCCGGGTCAGATCAGTCGCCTTGCTTCACCGAATCAAACCCAAGGTCCGAGCCTGCTCCAACATGCGCTTGTGGATCTGCGGGATCTGGTCCCTACGGTCCCACTCGGGCATGTTCTTGGCCACCCAGGCCTCCAACTCAGGCTGTCCCCCTGGACTAGAGAAGGCCTTGGGTGAGACCCGCACGGTTTTGGGCGGAAGCGTGATGTCTTGGCTGCCTGGGGCCTGAGACATCGCGCTGGTGTCGTAGTGGCACTCCTCCCCGACCTCCTCGTCGGGCACCTCGAAGGGCGGCAGCTCGATGGG
>JBLHMA010000217.1:0-8869 GCA_047621545.1 Cognaticolwellia sp.
CGCCGCTGCCAAAGCCGTCGCCGTCCACGTCCTGGTACCAGTCTGCCGCGTCGCTGGGGTTGTCGTCCGCGGTGCCCGAGCAGTCGTTGTCCACCCCGTCGCAGATCTCCAAGCCGTCTGGGTTCACCGCAGCCTCCGCGTCGTCGCAGTCGCCGCCTTGGTTCACGTGTCCGCTGGGGGCATCGCAGTCTGTGATGCCCTGTTCTAGTGCGCCAAATCCGTCTCCGTCCGCATCTGGCCACCATGTGCCGGGGTCGGTGCAGTCCCCGTTCTGGTCGCCAGTGTCCACGACGGTATCTTTGGATCGGCAAGCAAACAGAGAGAGCAGAAGCAGCGCGTTCATGTGGAATCCAAGCGTGGCCGAGATTATAGGTCAGTTGGTCCTGCATATGGAATGTGTTTGCTGACCCTGTGTCGCCGCCTGCACGGGTCTCTCAGCGTGGCGCGTGGGTCCCTCAGCTTGGCGCGCAGGTACTCACCCCAGCGCCCACCACATCAAAGCCCACGTCACTCATGACCTTCGTCATGGTGCTGCCGTTGACCTCGTACACATCTGTGCTGCTTCCCATGCCGAACTCCCGCACGAAGAGGTAGAAAGCGCCGTCCCAGTTCGCAAAGGCGAAGGCATCGATGTCGTAGGGGGAGGGGAATCCGGGCAGCTTGACCCGCTCGACGATTCCGCTGCCGCCCAGATCGATGCGTGCGACCTGTGCAGGGGACTCCAAAGGCAGGAAGGCCCAGAGTTCGCCCTTGCCGTTCCCAGTGAGCTCCGACTGGCTGGGCAGGGTGGTGAGTATGCTGCGCTTCCAGGTGGCAGTGTCCACGCTGGCCACCTGACTGTCATTGGCGACGTAGAGTTGGTCGCGCCAGGTGTCGGCATCGTCGCTGGCGAAGCCCATTCCAAAGCTGCCGAAGCTGCCCGAGCTGTAGCTTGTGGGGGAGCAGGCCATGGTCTCTAAGTTGACCTCGTAGACGCTGTCATCGCTGTAGCGCACATAGGCCACGCCATCCCGTGCGACGGCCATGCTGCTTGGGGAGCTGATCCAGTCACACTCCAGCGCCCCTTGTCGCTCGAAGCTCAGGGTGTCCGGGTCGAAGAGGTACAGGCTCTCATCGCTCCGGCTGACCACATAGATCAGGTCGCTTGTGCCCTCGCAGTCGTCCTCTGGGGCGGGGTCCTCTTGAACCGGCTCCTCCTCTTCCTCTTCCTGGGTCTCCTCCTCTGGGATCTCCTCCTCTTCAGGAGGCGCTGTGTCGAGGGGCTCGCCGGTGTCGGCCTCTGTCCTTGTGTCGTTCCAGGGAGATGCGGTGGGGTCCTGCATGGACTCCAGGCCAAAGTCGTGGGAGCAGGCGATGAGAAGAAGCAGCATGGGAAGACCTCCTGTACGCACTGTGCGTCAATACAAGGGTCATGAAAAGCAAAGTGTCTTGATGCTCAGGTTCATAAAATCTGAAGCTTCTCCAAGAAGAGCTCGGCGGCCCGGCCCAACTCCTTGTCCCGTCGCCAGACAACCTGTGGATTGTAGGTCCAGCGCTTGTCCTGGATGTTCTCCAGCCGGCCGCTCTCCAGGTCGCTCTGGACCAGATGCAGGGGCATCCAGCCTTGGCCGACACCTTCGATCAGGGCCAAGCGCTTGGCGTGGAAGTCGCTCAGGTAGACCACGTTGGCGGCGTCCTGGAAGGGGCGCTTGGGCTGGCGACGGTAGCGGGGAGCGCTGTCTCGAACGACGATCTCGTAGGTGGCGCGTCCCTGGGCGCCGACGAGCACCATCTCCAAGGGGGGCAGACCGCGCATCTCCAGTGGGTCGTTCTCCGGGTCAAAGTCCAAGATGAGCATCAGGTCCGCGCGGTCATCCTGCCAGCGCTCGGGCACACCCTCTTGGTACTCCACGTCCAAGCGCACCCGCGTGGGCGCGCCGGCCTCTGCCAGAGCACGCAAGGCTTGGGCCAAGGGTGCCATCGGGTAGACCCCATCAACCACGACATGCAGGTCCGGCTCCCAGCCCTCGCGCATCACGGCGGCCAAGCGGTCCAGGGCGTGCGCTCGGTCCAGGACTTCTCGGCCTGCCACGAGCACCCGGCGACCTTGGGGACTCAACCGGGTGCGGTTGCCCAAGCGCTCAAAGAGCGTCAGGCCCAGCTGCTCCTCCATCGAGCGCACGGCGTAGCTGATGGCCGAGGGCACCTTGTGCAACTCTTGAGCGGCCTTGGCAAAGGTGCCCAAGCGGTCGATGGCGTCCAGGACCTGGAGCTGTTCGAGGGTGTGCTGCATGGGCCCAGCGTAGCAGCCCACCAGCCCACCAGCTCCGCTCCGTTTACTCGGCGGCTGCGAGCTTTACGTGCACGACCAAGGTGTCCGAGTTGGTGAAGGGTCCCTTGCTGTAGGGCTCGAATCCAAAGTCGCTGCCCTTGATCTCAAAGCTGGTGGTCCCACTGAACACGCCGTTTGCTTCGGTCACGTTGAGCAGAGTTTCCACATCAGCGCTCTGGCCGTGGATCTCCATCTGGCCCTTGACCAGCCAGCCGGCGTCGGTCTCGGTGATGCTCGAAGAGGTGAAGCGGACGGTGTCGAAGTTCTCCCCGTCCAGCTGGTTGTCAGCCAGCAGGTGCTGCTTGACTTTGGCCTGGTGCTTGGGCTTGACCTTGTCCTCAAATCCGACCATCGCACGCATGTCGTCCATGTCGGGTGCCAGCGAGCTGACGGGAAAGCTCACCGAGATCTCCCGTCCAGTCTCTCCCCAGGTGACGCTTCCTTGAACGTCAGCGGCCTTGACTACATGGCTGTGGGCCTTGCTGTCTTCTGGTGCCACCAGCACCACGTAGAGCAGGGAGTCGGCATCGGAGACGCTGTAGGCCGTCGACGGTATGGGAAGCACCTCTTCAACTTCGACAGGGGCCTCAGGGGGCTGCTCGGCGGCCTCCTCGGTGGGGGCTTCCTCTTCGGCGGGCCCTTCGGCCACGGCCAGGTTGCTGAGAAGGGAAAGGGCAGCGGCGAGTGCAAGGGTCATGAAAGCTCCAGTGTTTGGCGTACCCTATTCCAGTCACCCCCTGTTAGCGATGTGCACGATTGAGCATCAGCTGCTCGTTTTTGATTGAACCTCGCTTGGACGGCTGCTGGTCCCCGCGGCGAACCGAAGACGGAAGGGAGGCCGCAAGGTTCAACCCACGACCTCCCTTCTCTGGGCAGCTTAGAAAGGAATGCTGGCCTCTTCCGGCAGCCCTGCGTCAGCCTTCGCCGCCTTCGGCAGCTCTTCGTTTGCAGGCTCGCTGATCTGCGGTCGCCCCAAAATGCTCACGGTCTCAGCCACCACCGTCGAGGTGCGCCGCTTGCGCCCATCGGGGTCCTCCCACTTGTTGTACTGAAGGCGGCCGACCACTGCGACGGCGTCACCCTTTCGGGCCTTCTTGAGCACCTGCTCGGCCTGCCGCTCCCAGGCGGTGACCTGATGCCACTCCGCCTTGGTCTCCCAAGTGCCGTCCTCTTGGCGCACATTCTTGTCTGTGGCCAGGCTGAAGCGCGCCAGGGTCTTGCCGCCCTTGATCTGCTTGCGCTCGGGGTCTTGGCCCATGTGGCCCAGTAGCATCACCTTGTTCATCGTTCTCACTTCAAGCTCCTTTTGGAGTGGCGTTGGTGCCACCTACTGGACTCCAATGCCAGGAGCGTGCCAGAGCCAAGTGCTTGAAATTTGGATTACTGTGGGAGGGGGGTGTCAGAAAGTGGACACCCTTCGTCACCCTCGTTGGGCCTGGGTTTAGCTCGAGAGTCCCAAGACCTCACCAAAGTCAGCTTGCCGAACCTTGAGTCCTGGGAGCTCACATCCCGCAAATGCACCTTCTTGCCAGGCGCTCTCACTAAAGTCTGCGTCATGAAGGTCAGGCTGGCACAGGTCCAGCGTCTCAAAGTTGGCCCCGGTCAGCTTCGCGCCGCGCAGGGAGCAGCGCTGTAGGGTGAGCGCCCGCGGAGTCGGTCCACGTCTTTGCTCCTCGTTCCAAGTATCCACCGCGAGTTGGGGGCCGCCACCGCCACCCGAGGGGGTAGCATCCAGCAAAGTTTCCGCGCTCTGTCCGGAGACAACCCGATCGGAGACGGCGTTCGCGTGACGCTCTGAGGGGGAGTCAGGACCACCGTATAGAGAAACACCCTTCCCGGAGTTCTTGGACACGGCGTGTGCAGCTTCATGGGCCACGGTGTGTAAGTCCACGCCCGAGGACAGGCCGACGGAGCCGCCCATCGCGAAGCCCTTGCTGCCCATCTCGTAGTTTGCGCCCTGGGCCTTGGCACCAGTGTGGGCGCTGCTTCCGGAGACATTGTGTCGTCCAAAACTTGATTGAATCTGCTCTTTGAACGGAAGGCTGCCGCCGCTACCGCCCGGACCCTGGGCAGCGACAGCGCTAGACGCCGATGCGCCTGTGTCGAGCTGGACGGCGGCCAAAGGATCGTGGAGAGGGTCCTGGAGTCCGTCGCTGCTCGGCTGCTGATGCTGATGCTGCTGGGCGTTCTTGCTTGCCGAGGAGGCGGTCTTCAGGTTGAATGTTTGATCTTTCCATGCAGTGACGCGGAATATGGCGGATGCAGGAAGCCTAAGGGGTGAATCTCGACCTGCTGTACTCGCGCGTTAGGGGACCCGCCCCCGGACCCCTGGCTCAAGGACTGGCGTGAACCGCTTTCTTGTCATCGAAGGTTTGATCGGCGTTGGTAAGACCACGCTGTGCAAGCTGGTGCGCGATCGCTACAAGGCCCGCTTGGTGCTGGAGCCTTGGGCGGAGAATCCCTTCCTGGCCAGCTTCTACGATGACCCAGAGCGCTTCGCCTTTCCTGCGCAGATGTTCTACCTGGCCAACCGCTTTCAGCAGCAGCAGACCATCCGGCAGCAGGAGCTCTTCGAGCAGTTCGTGGTCGCTGACTACCTGTTTGAGAAGGACCGGCTCTTCGCCGAGCAGACCCTGTCCGGAAGTGAGATGGAGCTCTACGACCGCTTCGCCGGGTTGCTCGGGGAGGGGCTGCCCAAGCCGGACTTGGTGGTCTTCTTGGATGCCCCGACTGAGACCATCATGAAGCGGATCAACCTCCGCGGCATCGAAGCAGAGCAGCAGATAGAGGCGTCCTACCTGGACGCACTACGAGAGCGTTACTACGCTCTATGGGCGCGGTATACCGCCGCGCCGGTTCGGATTCTCCGGACTGACTCTCTGGACTATGTCAACAACGAAGCTCACCGAGACCAAGTGCTGGATCTGATCCAAAGCTGGCTTGAAGGGCAAGGACGCGGGACAGCTGCATCTACGGAGCAGGAGGGACAGCCAAGTCTCTTCGGTACGCGTCCAGACAAGGACTGAAATCGTGAGCAAGAAAACAGCGTTGGACCTTCTGAAAATGAAGGCCGACAGCAAGCGCATCACTATGGTGACGGCGTACGACTACAGCATGGCCAAGATCGTGGACGCCGCAGGCGTGGACATGGTCTTGGTGGGGGACAGCCTGGGCATGGTCATTCAAGGTATGCCGGACACCTTGTCCGTCACCTTGGACGACATGGCCTACCACGGCCGGTGCGTTGCCCGTGGCCTGGAAAAGGCCCACCTGACGGTGGACCTGCCCTTCATGAGCTACCAGATCAGTCCTGAGCAGGCCCTGCAGAGCGCTGGCCGCTTGGTGCAAGAAGGCAAGGCCCAGTCGGTCAAGCTCGAGGGTGGTGCCCGCAGCGTGGCAGCCGTTGATCGAATCGTCTCTGCGGGCATTCCGGTCGTCGCTCATCTGGGCCTGACCCCACAGTCCGTGCACACTCTGGGAGGCTGGAAGGTGCAGGGAAGGGGAGATCGTGCAGGAGAGCAGCTGATCCACGACGCCATTGCCCTTCAGGATGCCGGGGCCTTCGCTCTGGTCCTGGAGATGGTGCCAGCAGAGCTCGCAGCCGAGGTCAGCGAGGCCCTTGAGATTCCCACTATCGGTATAGGCGCTGGCGTTCATTGCGATGGGCAGGTGTTGGTGATCAACGACCTGTTGGGCTTCGACCTGGGCTTCTCCCCGCGCTTTCTCAAGCGCTATGCCGAGATGCAGCCCCAGATGATTCAGGCCGTCCAGAGCTACGTCGAAGAAGTGCGAAGCGGCGTCTTTCCGACAGACGCCCACAGCTTTCACCGCCGCCGCGGTCCTACCAAGCTGGCCAAGGTCTATTAGGCATGCGATTGGTGACCGAGACCGCTGCCATGCAGGCCCAGGGGCTGGCTTGGCGCGGAGAAGGGCAGCGCGTGGGCTTCGTGCCTACCATGGGCTTCCTGCACGCTGGGCACACCAGCCTGATGGATTTGGCACGTGAGCAATGCGATGTGCTGGTGGCCAGCATCTTCGTGAACCCCACCCAGTTCGGTCCCAACGAGGACCTGGGCAAGTACCCCCGAGATCCCCAAGGGGACGCGGCGAAGTGCCAAGCCCATGGTGTGGATCTGCTGTTCATGCCCAGCGATTTCTACCCGCCTAACTACGTGACCAGCGTGCGGGTCGCCCAGATCACCGAGGGCCTCTGTGGGGTGGGCCGGCCGGAGCACTTCGGCGGGGTGACCTCGGTCGTGGCCCGACTCTTTGGGGTGGTGCAGCCCAGCGTGGCCGTGTTTGGTGAGAAGGACTTTCAGCAGCTGGCGGTCATCCGACGCATGGTCCGAGACTTGGCCATGCCGGTGGAGATTCTGGGCGGGCCCCTTGTGCGCCAGGCCGATGGGCTGGCCATGAGCAGCAGGAACGTCAACCTGAGCGAAGCGAACCGTCGGCGGGCGCTGAGTCTCTCCGCTGCCCTGCGCGGGCTGCGCGACGGCGTGCAATCCGGGGAGCGGGACGTGGCCAAGCTGCTTGCGCTGGCAAGGGAGCGGCTGGACTGCGACCAGCTGGAGTACCTGGACCTGCGCGACGGCAATGACTTGGAGGTGCTCTCAGAACTGCGTGCACCCGCGCGGGCTTTTGTCGCGGCGCGCTATGGGGGAACCCGCCTCATCGACAACCTGTCTGTTCTGTGAGCATCCGGAGCCTTCTTGGACATTGACACCCTGGTCATCGTGGTCGGCGCGGGCCTGATCGGCCTGAACTACCTGGCTTTTGCCGGCAGGGGCTGGCACCGCAGGCTCTGGCTGTTCTGGACGGTCCAAGCGCTCAACCTCTTAGCGGCTTGCTACATGGTGGTCTGGGGGGTGCCCGGCTTTCGCGAGCAAGCGCCGATCGTCAACTACTTCCTGGCAGCCATGTTTGTCGTTCGCAGCCTGCTCAACGGGCGCAGGCTGCAGAGTTCCTACCGGGACGCCATCGAGGAAGATGAGGAGGAGAAGGATCAACTTCGCGAGAGCATCATGGAGAAGCTCAAGGGATCCGATGAGAAGGGCAGTCAAGGATGAACGATGCTCTTCTCGCTGCTGCTGGCCCTCACCGCTGAGTCGACGACCACTACCGGTCAGGCCCGAGCGTGCATCAACAACCACGTCTCCGAGGGCTATCAAGCCGGATGGCGCGTCCGCAACGTGAGCGCTTTCGAGGTCACTGAGGACAACAACCGATACATGCTCTTGGACTTGGTCGGAGAGGTGGAGTACCGCTTCGTGAGCTGTGGCGATGACCGTGCTCGTGCCGTTCGCATCGTGGTCTACGACGACAAGGGCAGGCTGGTGGACTCCACTGGGCCCGATGAGGAAGGAGCAGAGGGTCGGCAAGCAGAGATGACCTTCATGCCCCCTTCTACCGGCTCTTACTTCGTCGGGGTTCGTCTGCTCTCCGCCCACGAGGTCCCTGTAGAGGTCATCAAGAAGCGTGGACTCCTTGGCCGCAACGCAGAGGTCACAACCCAGGTTTCAGTCCCAGCCGCAGGAATTGGTCTGGGCATTCTCTACCGCTGAGGCGCGTGGTTCTCAGGGCTGGCCGGCTTGCCATGTGTTGACAATGGCTTGAATCTCGTCCTCTTCCAGCAGGCGGTTGGTCGCCTTTGCCGCCTCCAAGATTTTCTTGGCCAGCAGATCGTCCACGGCAAAGCCACGGCTCACGAGCCAGGCGTGCACGTTGGACATGCCGGAGTAGTGTCCGACCTCGATGCCCTGTTTTAGGCCGAACCACCCAGCCGGAACGCCGGAATAGATTCGATCCGCTAGGTAGGCATCGCCGCGCTTCATGGCTTTGACAATGGCGGCGGCGTGCACCCCCGTTCCTGTGCGGAAGGCGTCCTTTCCGAACACGGGGTAGCTGACCGGGATCGGAACCCCGCAAGCCTCGGAGACCAGCTCGACCAGCTCGGCCATAGGGGTCAGGTCACCATGGTGTGCTCCCAGCAAGGCCAGGTTGACCAGGACTTGGTCCAGGCTGGTGTTGCCCACTCGCTCGCCCACACCCAGGATGGTGCCGTGTACGCGGTCCACGCCCGCTTCTATGGCGTAGAGGGTGTTGGGCACCGCGTGGCCGCGGTCGTTGTGGCCGTGCCAGTCCAGCTTGGCGCTAAAGTCGCCAGCACGCAGGATACCTTTGGTGAAGTGCACTAGGTTGAACACACCGTCTGGGGTGGCGTGGCCGACGGTGTCGCAGAGGGTCAAGCGCTGCGCGCCCTCTTCCAAGGCTGCGCGAAACAAGCGTCCCAGCAGACGGGGGTGCGAGCGCACCGTGTCCTCGGTCACGAAGTTGAAGACCTGACCGGCATCAACGGTCAGCTTGGCAGCGGCCCGGGTGCGCTTCTCCAGCAGATCCTCATCCCAGTCTTCTGCGTATAGACGAATGGGGCTGGTGCCCAGAAACGCCATCACTTCGATGGGCACCCCGGTCTTGGCCGAGATCTCCAAGATGGGTTCGATGTCCTTGGGGTGGGTACGTCCGGCGCAGGTGAGCTTGATGCTCAAGTTCTCGTCG
>JBLHMA010000218.1:0-8868 GCA_047621545.1 Cognaticolwellia sp.
CCTTTGTGGCGAGCTGAAAACGGGTCTGGCCAAAGCCAACCACCAGAATGGCCACCACGACGATGGCCAAGACAGGGGCGACGGCCGTCAATCCGGAGATGGCCGCAAAGCCAAACAAGTCCAAGGCCCCGCCAGCGCTCAGGGTGCTCAGATCCCCGCCCCAGCACGCCAAGGCCACATGACGGAACTTCTCTCCTATAAAGGGACCCAGGGCCAGCAAGCCCAAGCCACCAGCGAGAACCACTGCGGCGGAGCTGATCTCCTGAGAGCGAACGATCTGGCCTTTGTCGGCGGCCTGGTCGAGCTTTGTTTGGCTCGCGTCGTGTTGTTTTTCTTGTTCGTCGTCAGCCACTGGAACCGCCCAAGAGCTGCAGTAGTCCCGTGAGCCAACCGGCCGCCTCTCGTACCTTGTCGGCGTGGGTCTGCAGGAGTACGGGCAGGCTCAAGGCAAAGAGAACGAGTGCCGCGACCGAGGTCAGGACGGTGCCGACCGAGAAGTAGATGTTCATTCTGGGTGCAAGCCGCACCAGGATGCCCACGAAGAGGTTGGTGCACCAGACCAGGCCCAGGACGGGGCCAGCGAGCTGGGCCCCTAGTGCGATGCTCTCGCTCACGGCGTGCAGCAGGACTGGGCCGGCATCCAAGGGGTTGTACAGGCCGCCTGCGGGCAGGATGGCGAAGCTCTCGCCGACCAACTTTAGGCAGTACAAGTGCACGCCGCTGCTCAGGAAGAGCATGCCGGCTAGAAAGGTAGCCAGTGTGCCCAGAGCGCCGCTGCTGATCTTAATCATGGGGTTGAAGACGGCGGCCATGCCCAGTCCAGCTTGCTGGGCCATGATCTCGGTGCCCATGGAGATGGCACCGAAGAGTATCGAGACGACGGTCCCCATCAGAAGCCCCAACATGACCTCGCTTGCGATGGAGACGATGAGCATGCCGAAGGAGCTGGGCTGCTCAACCGCGGGGACCAGAGGGGCCAGCACCAAGGTCAGACCCACCGCACTCAAGACCAAGACGTACTTTGGAACGCCTTGAGTATTAAAGACGGGCAGGGCCAAAATTAGGCCGCTAATCCGTGCGAAGACGAACAGTCCTAGCAGGATCGCGCCCACGGTTTAGGGGGTCCCGATGCTGTTGAACATGTTCGAGGAGAAGTCGACCATGTGCTGGAGCATCCAGCCACCTGCCAGAGTGAAGACCAGAAAGACGCCGATCATCTTGGGTACGAAGACCAAGGTCATCTCTTGGACCTGGGTGACCGACTGGATCAGGGAGATGGTGGTACCGACCAGAAGGGCTGTGATGAGCAGCGGACCGGCGATGGTGAGCACTGTCAGCATGGCCTGCTGGCCGAAGAACAGAGTGGTGTCCATGTCCATGGTGGCTCCTCCTAAACGGGGGTGTTGAAGGACTGGACCATGTTCGTGATGAGCAGCCCCCAGCCGTCCATGAGTACGAATATGAGCAGCTTGAAGGGCATGGCGATGACCGGCGGCGGCAGCATCATCATACCCATGCCGAGCAGGACGGAGCCGACGACCAGGTCGATGACTAGGAAGGGGATGTAGACCTTGATTGCGATGATAAATGCCGAGCGTAGCTCGCTGAGCACGTAGGCGCTGGTCAGGGCCGCAGTGGGAATCTCATCGACTGTGGCAGGGTTGACCTGGGCGATCTCCAGGACGGTGCGCATGTCGTCGCGCTGGACGTTGGCCATCATGAAAGCGCGCATGGGCTTCATGGAGGCATCGATGGCCTCGGTGGTCTCCATCTGCCCGTCCATGAAGGGCTGAACGCCGTTCTCCCAAGACTGGGTCAGAGTCGGGCCCATCACAAGCAGGCTCAGGAAGAGGCTCAGGCCAATCAGCACCTGATTGGGTGGGGACTGCTGCAGTCCCAGGGCCTGACGGAGCATGGAGAACACGACGATGAAGCGCGTGAATGGGGTCATGACCAGCAACAGGGCTGGGATGAAGCTCATCGCGGTGAAGAGCACCAGCAGGCGAACTGTGTTGCTGACCTCGTCTCCGGTAGCCGTTAGGCCGACGGCCTGCTCAATGAGGGCTTGGCCTTCCATTAGATGTGCCTTCCGTTGGCGCGCATTGGAGCGACCAAGTCGCGGGTGCTCAGGAATTCTTGCTTTTCGGCTTCATGGCGGAGCTTGGGTGTGGCCCCTTGGCCTGGGGCAGCGGGGGCCTTGGACCAAGCCTTGACCACGGGAACGGGCGCGAGCTCGTCGGGTGGCGCTAGGTCGGCTTGGGTGAAGCGGCCTACCAAGCCCTTGTTGGTCACCCTGCGCGGCACATTGGGCAGGGTGTAGACATCCGCTCCGACTTGGGTAGCGACTGTTGCGACCGGCCGGGGAGCGTGGGGGACGTGGTCCTGAATGGGGCGCTGTCGCTCTGGCGCTGGTCTCTGTCGCTCTTGAGTCAGCGGCCTCTGTCGCTCTGAAAGCGCGTGTGCTGTGGGCTCTTCGGGGTCCTCGATACTGACCTCGACGACAGAGGGCAGGTCGAGATCTGGAACGATGAAGCCGGGGATGCTACCGCCGAGATCCGAGACGAGTACAGGTCCCTTCTCTCCGACACCTATCAACAAACGCCGGCTCTCACCGTCTTGGGTCTGGACCTCCAGCAGGACCAGGCTAGCTTGGGGGGTGAGCACCTGCTTGGAGAGCACGGTCATCGGGGTTTCGTTGTCGGGGAGTAGGGACTTGCCCATGCGTTTGCGGCTCCAGACCAGCACTCCAGCTGCAATCAAGCCCAGGGGCGCTAGCCACCAGGAGAATGGGGAGGGGGTCTCGGGTGCCTCTTCGCTGGCATTCAGCCAGCTATCGAGAGGGGCTGCTGCGGTCGTGGTGAAGTCGGCTTGGGGCAGCTCGGCCAGGATATCTGTAGGAGGCTGTGGGCCGAAGACGGGCTCGGTGGCCGTACCTGAAGCGGACGGTGTTGGAGCTGTTGCGGGCAGTACCGTTGCGGGCAGTACCGTTGCGGGCAGTACCGTGACTGGGGGAAGGGCCGGACCCAGAGTGGGCGCGTCCTGGGCCTGCGCCTGCGCACTCCAGAGGAGCATTGGGAGCAGAATAGGGCTCACGCGCTTTCCTTCATGGGCGTTACTTCCTGTGCGTTGTCCTGCTCTTCGTCGCTGCCTTCGATCTCGCCGCCCAGAATGGAAGTGATGCGAATGGCGAGGCGCTCGCCTACCATGACGACCTCGCCGCGGGCATAGACACGACCGCCAACGACCAGGTCCAGTGGCTGGTCTGCCGGGCGGTCCAGCTCGAGGATTTCATCGTTGCCGAGCTCCGCGAGCTCTCGGATAGTCAGGCGTGCTCGACCCAGCTCTACAACGACATCGACGGGGATGTCATGGAGGAAGGTGACGTCCTTGGGCATTTTGGGAACTCCGCTTTGGACACCCCCCATCGGACGCGGGGGACCGGCGTTTAGTGGAATGCATGCAGGAAGCGGATTTTAGGTCTTGCTTTGGCCTGTTGTAGGTCGAGAAGACGAGGTCCAAAGCAGAAAGAGAGCTGCAGAGCCTAAGGGCGATCCCTGGGCCCAGGGCCCCTCGCTTTCTTGGGGACTGGATTCCGTAAGCCCAGTCTCTGCCAGCTCAAGCTTGCCTTGAAAGCCGTAGCTGTCTTTTGAGCACTATGTGTCCGGGCCGTGGACGTGTGAGCACCCGCAGCACGTTGTTCTGATTGGACCTTGCGCTCAAGGACATCGACCCGGGCCGTGAGCAGGTGTGTGGCTGCTGGAGGGGCCATCAAGCACAACACCTGTGTTTTGTGAGACGCCAGAGACACCGCTCGCACGCCTCCGCTTCGTCCTTCGTCCTCGAAATGCTTGCGCACTCCTCCGTTCTCATGCCTTGCGGAGTCGCACTCCGCTGGCGCCTCCCACGGATCATCTTGCCTGACCGAGGGTGTATCGCAGCCGGCTCCCCATCCAATTCCAGATCGATTCCACTGATCGGGGTCTGTGTGAGAAGCGCCCGGTAGGCCGCCATGTCCAGCTGCGAGTGCTCCAGGTCGGGGTGCTCCAGCTTGAGTGCCTGGTGCATGCGGTTCAGGGAGGGGGGGGGCCGCCGCCTTGTCCGTTGGGCATTGGAGGGCCGCCGGTGAAAGAGGGCGGCTGACCGGTCAGAGGCGTGCCATCGCTGGTGGCCGCGCCGACGAGTTCGACGATCTCGATCTCGTCGGGGGTGCTGAGCAGCTCGGGCTCGATGGGCAGCAGGAAGGTGAGGGTCAGGGAGTTGAGGGCCATCTCCAGGCAACTCGCTTTGCCTTGGCCGGCGTTCTTGTTGATGTTTCCGTCGTCCACCATGTCCCAACCGTCGGCCTTCATGGACTCCCAAAGCGCGCGTTGTAGGCATGCACCACATGAAGCACCGCTGCCAGGCGGGCTGTAGATCGCGTGAGAGTCCCTTTGTCTCCAGCGGATCCATGCCCCGGGGGCCCGTCGATTTCAGTCCTCTGCCGGTCTACCTGTCAAGCGGACGCTGTGTCTGCCGCCTTGGTGGCCCGGTTCGCCTAGAAAAAGCACCTTGCCGCCCACCTTGACCTCGACCTCTCGACCAGATCCCAGAGGAAGCTCTTGGCCAACATGCAGGGCTTTTAGGTCTCTCAGCTTCATGCGGGTCCGGCCCAACTCCGCGACCGCCTCCATTGGGATGGGCATTAGGCGGTCGGCGTTGTAGCGGCGCTTGCGCACGGAGCTGGGGATGACGGCCATCTTGGGGATCTGGAGGTCCCGCGCCGCTTGGGCTGGAATCGCAACGGTCAGCAAGCCATAAGGGGCATCGGGGCTACCAAAGTCCAGGCTGCCTGCGATCACCGGCGTAGTGGGGGTTAAGCTGCTGGTCAAGCGTGGGCCGGTCCCAATGGCTTCTAGTTCCATGGAGGGTTTTGGGTCCACGGGCCAGGCGGCTTGCAGGCTCTCCAGCACGTCTTGAACGATGCGCTTTGCGAAACGCAGCTCCACCCGGGTGACGGCCCGGATGCGGTAGGGAGGGGGCGGCTTGGTGGGGTCTTCTCCCAAGAGCACGCCGACGATTCGTGCCAACAGGCGGCCCTGCACAACGAAGATGCCCGGCAGCCCAATGGGATGAAAGCGGAACAGTCCGAAGACCCCGCCGTCTCGGGCGTCGGTGTCGTCGATCACGCCAGCAATGGTCGTGACTTGGGCCAGGCCCAGGCGTACCGGAACGTCCGCCCCAGCGCGGTTCACGATGCGGGTGCGCACATCTCGAGCGGCCTCGCGGAACAGGTCCTCGAGCGCAGGGAGGGTGCCGGCGGACTCTCGGTCCGGCTGAACGAGCAGCGCTCTTTGGCTCTCGGGATCCATTACTGAACCACGAACTCGGTGAGGTAAACGCGCTGAACGCGCTCCCCGCCGGACAAGAGTGCATTCATGCGGCCGAGAAGCTCGTCCCGCAGTCGGGTCTTGCCATCCAGCCCTTCGACATCTGCGTAGGAGTAGTCGGAGACCAGGGTGATGACCGAGTCTCGCAGCATCGGGATGGACTCCTCGATGGTGGCTTGGTCACCGGCGGTGGTCTCAACTTGGATCTCCATGCGAAGCACCCGTCCGCCGCCGGAGCCGCGCAGGTTCATCGTGAAGGCGCCCAAGGGCAAGACCACGCGCTGTGCGGCCAAGGCATCGGCTTCTGGATCAAGGGGCTCGCCGTCTTCTCCGACCACTTCTCCTTCTTCGGAGGCCTGGGCAGTGTCGCTGCCCATCATCATCGAGCCGCCGAATCCGGCGCCTCCGCCTAAGACAAAAGCAGCCAGGGCAGCCAAAATCAGGGGGAGTTTGGACGGCTTTGGCGTCTCGATCTCCTCCTCTTCCAGCTCTTCTGCGTCGGCCATGTCGGTCTCCGTGGTGTATCGCTCAGCGCCCTTGAAGGGCCTCGACTGCTCCTACGGCCGCAGACTCATCAGACTTAAGCACAAGCTCAACTCGGCGGTTCCATTGGGGGGCCTCGCCGATGGTTGATGCAGGTTGGAACTGGCCAAATGCATCTGCCTCCAATCTGTCTCCGGGGATGGGGCCGCGCTCTCTTAGGGCCTTGACCACCGCCATGCTGCGCTTCGAGGAGATCTCCCAGTTGGTCCACTCGTCGCCTGTGGCATCGGTGTGGCCCTCCACCCGGATGTGTACGCTCTGGTCCTTTAGAATCAAGGCAACATCGGTGACTAAGGCGTAAGCAGCGGGGTGCAGCTCGGTGGAACCTGGCTTGAAGAGCACGCGGTCGTCCAGGCGGATGCGCAGTTCACGCTCGTTGGAGACCATGCGCACCAGCTCGTCGCTGATGTGCTTGGCCATCGCCTCCCGCAGGCGTGCCTCCTGCGGGGTGATGGTCTCCTGCATGAGCTTAAAGTCCGTCGGCGTCTGCTCGGCCTTCTCACTCACCCCGAGTGCGGAGTGAGAGAGACCAGCACTGCTGAATGCGGTCTGGATGGACTGGATGACGGCTGAGACCTTTGCGGGTTTCTCAAAACTGGCCATGGACAGCAAGAGTACAAAGAAGGTCAGCAGCAGGGTCACCAAGTCCGAGAAGGTAGCCATCCAGAGGGGCGCACCCGCTGGTGTCTCTACGCAGTTGCAGTCGTCTTTTGCCATGGGCTACGCAGCCTCGTCTGCGGCGTAGCGCTGGGCTGGGGGAAGGGCTGCGTTGAGGCGGTCGACCATGAAGCGTGGGTTCTCGCCGTTGAGAATGGACAGCAGCCCATTGGCGATGACGCTCTTGGCGGCCACCTCCTCCGCCGAGCGCAGCTTGAGCTTGTTGGCCATCGGGATGCCGATGAGATTGGCCAGGTAGGAGCCGTAGAAAGTGGTCAGTAGGGCGACCGCCATTGCAGGCCCAATGGCGGCGGGATCGGACATGTTTTTGAGCATGGCCACCAGACCGATCAGCGTGCCGATCATACCCATCGCAGGACCGTAGGCGCCCATGGCGTCCCAGATCTCGGCGTTGGCCTTGTGGCGGGCCTCGATCTTGGAGATCTCCTCAAAGAGAACCGACTCGATGGCCTCGGCCTCGTGCCCGTCCACCAGCATCAGAAGGCCGCGCTTAAGAAAGTCATCCTCAGCGTTGGCCGCAGCGCTCTCGAGTGCCAACAGGCCCTCGCGGCGCGCCACATTGGAGATCTCGGAGAGCATTTTGATGGTCTCGCCGATTTCAGGGGACTTGCCCTTCACCGCGACGATGCCGGCTTTCAGGCCGTCCTTGAGCACGCCGGCGGGGAAGGACACACCCAGAACCCCTGCGCAGCCTCCGAACACAATCAAGATCGATGGCACGTCGACGTAGGCCATCAGGCCCACGCCGCCGAGCAGAATGGCGGTGAGGATGAGGCCGTTTGCGACCACCATGCCGATTACCGTTGCCAGATCCAAGGGACCCTCCAGGGTGTCTCCCCTGGCTCCTCGGATCAGAGGGCCCACGCTTTAAGGTGCAGCCCTAAGGCGCACGCTCAAAGTCGAGCACCAAGGGCCCGCTGTCGTCCACCCCGTCGCAGCTCACCGTGTCGTCGCTCTCTTGAGGCACGACGCAGGTCAGCGCAAGCTCCCAGTCCTTGATGCGAATGGTGAAGGTGCGATCGATGATGTACGCCCCCTTCATGTCGTAGACGCCCAGGCTCTCCTGGATGGGATCCTGGCCTGGACACTCGCTGGTCTGGTGCTCTTCGAACTCCCCCTCAAAGCCGGTCTCCACACGCAGGGTCCAGCCACGGCTGTTCAGGCAGCCGCCCTCTTCTTCGACGATTGGGTAGGTGTCTACGCCGTCGGTGTCGTCCACTCGCGCCAGGGACCAGGCGCCGAAGAAGACCTCCTCGTCCGGAAGGCCGGTGTCGTTGGCCTGGGTGTCGGTGGTTTCACCGGTGTCAACGGCGGTGTCCGCGGAGTCCTGGGGCTGCTCGTCCTTGGTGCAGGCGAGCAGGAACAGGAGCAGGAGGGGGCTCAGGCGCTTCATGAACACTGTTTTAGACCAGGATGCCAGGATCAGCAACGCGAGGCCCCCCGTAAAGAGCCTCGCGTGCAGCACAGAGTCAGTAGAGAATGGAGGTGACAGGGGGTAGGGCTCCGGCAACGGAATCCGGCGCCCCAAAGGGGGGACGCTCAGAGCCTTTAGACCAGGTTCACGAGCTCTTGAAGGGTGTCATTGGCAGTGGAGACCACCCGGCTGTTGGCCTGGTAGGCGCGTTGGCCAGAGATCATCTCGACGAACTGGTCCTCGAGCTCCACGTTGGATTGCTCCAGGGCATAGCCGGTGACGCTTCCACGACGTCCGACGCCGGGGCCGCCCAAGACGGCTTCGCCACTGCTGACGGTCTGCTGGAACAGATTTCCGCCGATGCGGTTCAGGCCCGTGTTGGTGCCGAAGGTCGCCAAGCTGAGCTGGCCCAGGATACGCTCTTCACCGTTGGTGTAGGTGCCCATCAGATTGCCGTCGTCGTCCAGGTTCACGCCGGTGAGCTCGCCGGGCGAGTAGCCATCCTGGCTCATCGTGGCCATGGAGTTCTGGGTGCCGCCCATGGACAGGTTGCCGTCGCCGCTGGGCTCGCCGGTGCCGAAGTCCACGCCCCAGTCGAACTCGGGAGACCACACCGTGGTGGTGCCCGGGAAGACGTCGGCCAGGGTCAGGGTGGGGGCGGTGGACAGGGTGGTGTCCAGCTCGCCGTCGGTGAACGCCAGAACGCCGCTTGCAATCTCGACGGCGCCGCCCTCTTCGTAAGCTGCGTTGTCCAGCTCGCTCCCGTCCATAAAGGCCTTGTAGGTCCACTCGGTGGAACTCACCCGCTCATAGGCCATCAAGACTTCGTGGGGCACGCCAAGGTCGTCATAGATGGTGACCGAGGAG
>JBLHMA010000219.1:0-8803 GCA_047621545.1 Cognaticolwellia sp.
CTGCAACGTATGGCTACGGTGCTTCACCGGCTCGTAGCGACATGCGACGCAGGCACCAGCTCCCAGCCCTGCCCCATCCTGGAAGCT
This sequence comes from Cognaticolwellia sp., assembly GCA_047621545.1. GTDB lineage: Bacteria > Myxococcota_A > UBA796 > UBA796 > CAJQPC01 > CAJQPC01. The sequence goes on from JBLHMA010000219.1 coordinate 88, forward strand.
CTCGCGGAGCCAGACGATGCGCGCTGACACCGCCCGGAAGTCCAGCCTTGTTGCTGCGGTGCTGTCCGCAGTTGCGGCCTCAGCATGCTGCGTCGGCCCGTTGGTTTTTGCCACGCTGGGAATCGGGGGAGCGGGCTCTCTCGTCGCGATGGAGCCCTACCGCCCGCTGTTCGCCATGGTGACGTCCAGCCTGCTCGCCGTGGGTTTCTACGTGACCTACCGCCCTCGTGACGCCCAGACGGATGACTGCGGTTGTGAGAGCCCGCGTGCCAGTCGCACCGGCCGTTGGCTGCTCTGGCTGGCAACCGGCGCGGCCGCGTTCGCCCTGATCTCGCCCTCGTTGCTCGCGAACGGTCTCGTTTCGCCAGCCGCGACCGGCCGCGCGAACGAGAGGCCCGCGCAGCTCGCCTCGATGACCTCGGTCACTCTTACGGTCGAGGGCATGACCTGCGGTTCGTGCGAAGGCTCCATTCGCAAGGTCGTCGGCAGGCTGAAAAGCGTTGACTCGGTCGAGGTGAGCTTTGAGGAGGCATCGGCCACCGTCCGGTACGACCCGGGCCAGATCACCGCCTCCGCCGTCGCGGAAGCCATCACCGGGCTGGGCTATCCGGCGACCGTGCAAGCTCCGGGGAGTCCCTGATATGGACTGCTGTACAGTCCACGTCACCCCGGACGGTATGTGCCCGGAGTGCGGCGTGCGTGGCCGCAAGGTCGGAGTTGTTACGCCCAGGAGTCTGGTGTCGGAGAGGGACTTCCAACACGATGGCTGGAGGTTCTGTCGAACCGTGGACTGCCCCGTTGCCTACTTCCATGACGGCGAGGCCGTGGTTGATGTCGCGGCTGTCTCGGTCGAGATCACTCAGAAGACGACGGCCCCTGACCGACCGGTCTGCTACTGCTTTGGCTACTCTGCAGCCGACATCCTCGCCGACCACGACGGCTTGATCCCGGCGGACATCAAGGCACGATGCCGCCGAGGAGAAGATCGGTGCCCGGAGACCAACCCTCAAGGCTCTTGCTGCCTGGGCAATGTGTTTGGTGTCTGGCGCACGCGTGATGAGGCAAGGTAGCCGAAATGGACCGGGTCAGACCCCGACCCCAATCGGGCAAGAAACCCCCGTTCCACCTATTACACAGTACCCATTGGAGCTTCGAGCTTGCAGAAAAGTCGATGCGCACTATAATTCAAGTGCGCACATTATTTCTACTGCCAACGTGATGCATGCACCCCTCCCAGATCGAAGACCGAGCCCGCGACCTCCTGCTGGATGTCCTCCCCGAGGCGCAGAGCAAGGAGCGAGCGAGCGAAGGGGACTTCGAGCTCGCACTCGACGGGGTGCGCCTCCTAGTCCGGGTGAAGTCACTCCGACAAGCCCGCATCGACGACCTGATCGGGCGTCTATCAACGGCGGTTCTCGAGTTCAGGGCGGCGCAAGGAGCGGCCGATACGACGCTCGTGGCGCTGGTGCATGTCCCAAAATTCGGGGCGCGGTCGGTGGCGCCGATCCGAGCGTTCATGGCCCAAGTTGCTCCGGAGACCGGCTGGGGACTGTTCGACGACCGTGACGGCCACGTTCTTGTGATCCCGGCTCTGGGCATCGACGCGCAGCAGCGGGGTCGCCGGAAGCCCTCACCCGCACCAACACCCCCGCGGCGACTCTTCACCGACCTAAATCGCTGGCTTCTGAAGCTCCTGCTCCTCTCGCGCAGCCCTCCGGCCAATTTCTCACTCCAAACTAGCGGAACGCCCATTCACCCATCGGACTGGGCCGAGCTGGGCGATGTGTCCCACCAGACCGCCTACACGCTGGCCAAGGAGCTTGAGAAGCGAAGCCTGCTTGCACACACAGACCAGGGCCTGCAGCTCTTGGACCCGCGCAAGTTAGTCGAGGAGTGGCTGCGGGAGGAAGCTCTGTATCCAGCACCACGGGTGTGGGTGCGCGACGCTCTGCGTGGCCGTCCGGTCGACGAGGTCTTCTCCGGAGCCCCCGTCGCCGTGGGCGGATTCGAGGCGGCCAGTCGTCTGGGGTTGCTGCACGTGGCGGGGGTCGGTGTCCCCGAGCTGCACGTCCGCGGCCCCATTGAGCCACTCCTCGCCGAGCGGGGACTGGTGCAGGTCGAGCGGCGCGACGCCAACTTCGGTCTGATCCACTCCTCCTACACGGAGTCGGTGTTCCGCGGAGCGCATGTCCTGGACCGGCTCCCCATCGTCGACGTGCTGCAGTCGGCCTTGGACGTGGTGGCATCGAAGGCACGCGGGCACGAGCAAGCGGAGTACCTGGTCGACCGCATCCTGGAGTGGCAGTGAACACCTACGCTGAAGCGCTGAAGGACCTCAGCAAGCTCTTGGTCGCCGTTGAGCCCTTTGGGGAGCACCTAGTACTCGCCGGAGGCTTTGCAGCTTGGCTCTACCGATTCGTGGAGCCCTACGACAACACTGGACCAGAGCTGTTCACACAGGACATCGACTACGCGGTACCGAGGCGCCTGCCAGCAGAACTTCCAAGCCTTGCCGAAGCGCTGCACAGCATCGAGTTCGTCGCGGTACGTAGTCGAGACAAGGAGCCCCCGGTGATGGTCTTCCAGGACCGACGCTGGGGCGACGAGGAGAAGGCCCCCGTATACGCTGAGTTCCTTGCACCGCTGCGAGGCAAGCCGACGGGGAGCGTCGTAGCGGTCGAACCGGGCGTGAATGCGATGCTGCTTCGCTACATGGATCTGGCCTTGGACGGACCGATCGCGCTGGACGTCTCCAAAGTCGAGACACTCGATGTTCCCGACGGAACCTTGGCCTACCTCCCTCACCCCGCCCACTTCGTGCTCCACAAGGCCCTGACCGCACCACTGCGCGCGACTCGGGAGAAGCGACACAAAGACTTCGCGTATCTCTACGACGTGGTCGTACGGACCAGGCGAGGGTGGCCAGAGATGCGGGAACGTCTCGCGGCACTCGAAGGACAAGGGGAGCGCGCTGCGTGGCTCAGGCGTGCTCGCGCGGACCTGGTGAAGTGGTTCGGCGAGCCCACTGGCCAGGGCTGTGTCGCTGCAGCCGCGGTCTGGAACGACCGGGAGCCAGCGCTGGCATTGACACCCGAGGAAGTCTGCATAGCCATGCGCATGGGACTGGCCGCCCTCGGGCTGACCACCCCGTAGCCCCTACCCGGAGGATGCCTGGAGAAGAGGCAAGAGGTTCGTCCATCCGCACACGCCAACAGCGGCGTTGCAAACCAGATAGAGCTGCCCGCAAGAGGACCTGATGGAACTGCGACACCCCTCCAAGAAGTTCGGCGGTCTGTGCTCCTACTGTGGAGAGGAGTTCGCCCGATCTGGCGTCTCACGACACTTGACCAGCTGCTCAAAGCGGCCCAAGGGCAACGCCAAGGTGCTGCACCTTGTGGTCGAGAGCCCCTACTGGAGTGACTTTTGGCTCCATGTGCTCGCCCCTTCCAGCGCTACCCTGGCAGGCCTAGACGCCCTGCTCCGCCAGACATGGTTGGAGTGCTGCGGACACCTCAGCTCCTTCGAGATTGAAGGCCTCAGTTACGAGGCCATGCCGATGGCCTACGGATTCGGCCCTCCATCCAAAGCCATGTCCGCTCGACTGAACCGGGTGATTCCGCCTGGAATTAGCTTTCGCTATCAGTACGACTTTGGGTCCACGACGGAGCTGAAGGGTCGCTGCGTTCGGGTCTTGGAAGGAATGAAACGTCCAGCACGCCCTCTGGTCGTGGCCAGGAACTTGGATCCGTCCTTCATGTGCGAGGGCTGCGAGGAACGCAGCGCGCGCATGATCGACACCTGGGGTGACTCCGGCGGACTGTGCACAGAGTGCTACGAGCAGGCACTGGATTCGGGAGACATCGACGAAGACGGCGCCATGCCAGTCGTGAACTCTCCCCGATTGGGTGTGTGTGCCTACACCGGGTGATGGCTCTCCGCTCCTCAGAGACGAATCCGCCACATCTCCTTGAGCTCACGACCGACCCGTGCGAGCTCACGCTTGGAGCCGATGCGAGCAACCTCTACCAGCCCCATCAGATGGCCAAAGGCCGTCTCACTGAGCGCGAGCACGGGCACCCCAGGGTGCAGTGGGACAAGCGCCAAACCGGTGTCGCTGCCTGATTGGCTGGGCCAGACCACTGGCTGGTCGCGGTAGCGCGAAGGCCCCCACCCAGCAGCCTCGTTTGCCGTACGCAACCCCTGCACCACCTTCCCCCAGGCGTGCGGGGTAGGCGAAAGGAATGCCATGCAAGATGAAGCGCCGGAGCTCATCGTGTTGGGGTCGCCTTACGCGGATCAACCGTGAGGCCTCCAGCAGTGCCAGCGAGCGGTGCACGCGGCTCTGAGACACACCGAGCGTCGCCGAGATCTCGGTCTGGGTCCAGCCGTGAGAGCGCTCATCCGACGCCAGGTAGAGCCCCACGACGACATCGACGGCTTTCAGCATGCACCTGGGATATCGCGACGCCGGGGCAATATCCAGAATCTGGACAACCAAATATTGGACACAAAAGACATCTCGAAAACCCAGTTTCTTTGGTTCAGGAATCCGCCAAGTCTACCCGGCTTCGAGAACCCCAATCGGGCAAGAAACCCCCGTTCCACCAATCCCGCAGTACCCACTCGGATTCTTCTGAAGGTACTGCTGGTGATACTCCTCCGCATAGAAAAACGGCCCTGAAAGCAGCACTTCCGATGTGATATCCCCAAGCCCAGCCGCCTTGAGCTGCCCCTGGTACACCCCCTTGCTCGCTTCAGCCTGCGCCACCTGCTCGGGCGTGTTCAGGTAGATGCCAGAGCGGTACTGGGTGCCTGCATCATTGCCTTGGCGCATGCCTTGGGTTGGGTTGTGGCTCTCCCAAAAGACCTGCAGCATCTTCGCAAACGAGGTCACCGTGGTGTCGAACGCGACCAACACGACCTCGTTGTGGCCGGTCTGTCCCGAGCAGACTTCTTCATAGCTGGGGTTCGGCGTATGCCCAGCTGCGTAGCCAACAGCGGTGCTGTAGACCCCCTCCTGCTGCCAGAACTTGCGCTCGGCACCCCAGAAGCACCCCATGCCCACGACAAAGGTCTCGATGTTCTCCGGCCATGGACCCACCAAGGCATTGCCAGTGACCACATGCCGTGCAGGAGGAGCGATGGCTTGAGCCCGTCCGGGAAGGGCCTTCTCTGGGGAGGGAATAGCGGCTGGGCGGGAGCGGAAAAACATGCGGTCTCCAGGAATCGGGTACCCCAATGGAAGCACGGGGAGTGCCCGCGTAAAGTGGCCCAAGACAACCTGGTCGTTCTGCACTGCCACCAGAGCTGGCCGGGCGACCACGACTACGCCGGTATGGGCATCTTTCGCTTCGACGGTGCGGGCAAGATCGTTGAGCACTGGGATGTGCTGCAGGTCATCCCAAAGACCGCCAAGCCCGACAACGGGATGTTCTAAAAGCGGTAGGTGAAGAACAAGTCCGAAGACAGCTCTTCGTCGTAGCCTACTTGAAAGGTCAAACGCCGGGTAATGACAAAGTCAAAGGTCGCATCCAGGCTGTTCTCGTCCTCCTCCGGTGCGCTGTTGTACTCCAGCTCCAAGTAGCCCTTGTTGCCGACGCTCTTGCCCACGACCAGGTCAAAGCCTTGGCCGGTGCTGTTGTTGAGCTGAACGCTATCCACCAACTTGAACTGGGCGCTGCTCTCGAGCTGCTCGGTCAGAGCCCCGGTGAGCTGAGCGGTGGCCAGAGCCAAGGCCGTGTCGCCGCCGTTGCCGCCAATCTCGCTGCTGGGAACACCGAGCAGCAGAATGGTCAGGATGTCGGCATTCCCGTACCCCTCCGAGGAGCTGAAGGTCAGCTCCGGATTCTCTACAGTGCCGCTCACACCCACACCAATCGTCCCGTAGGTCCCTTCCACACGGCTGGCCTGGAAGTTGATGGTCGGGTTTTCGATGTCGCCGCCGCTGAACTGGATCTCGCCTTTGTCCAGGTTGAAGGCCTTGTTGATCAGCTCCAAGCTGCCACGGATGATGTTCACGTCCCCCTTGGCGTCGTAGAAGTCCTCGCGCTGCAGGTAGGTGATCTTGCCGTCCAGCACCGCGTTCTTCAGGCGCAGTTCGCTGAGCTTGAGGGCCTCGTCATAGCCGTCAAAGAGCGGCACCGTGATGTCCAGACGCGTGGAGCGGTTCAGGTCAACGTCCACCTCGATGTCCCACGGGTAGTAGAACGGCGGCGGCTCCTCAATCAACTCGGCGAGCTGTTGGTCCTCCCGCACCAACTGAATGCGAGGGTCCAGCACCAGCCCCTTGGAGTCAAAGAAGAGCTCCTGCCCAAAAACCAAGTTGATCTCGTTTGACAGCACGTCGCCCCGAACCTTCAAGTTCGGCCAGGCCCCAGTCAGGCGTAGGTCCGTAGACGCCTTGATCGACTGCTCCACGGTCGAGGACAGCACGGCGTTGTTCGCGCAGGCCTGAAAGTCCAACGCACCGATCTCGAGCCCCTCCAGCAGCGCCACCCCGCTCACTCGGGTGACCCCCTTGGCAAGCTTCCCTTGACTCACACAGGCCAAGACCTCTTCTCCACTGAAGTTCGGTAGCCAGCCGTCTCCGTCCTCCTTGTTCTTGCGGTTGTTGCCCGATTTCCGGCGCCCCAAGCCAAAGGACTCAAACTGCAGCTGCGCCAGCTCAAGCCGGTCTTGGCGCGCGCCGGCGTGCATGCGGATGGCCCGGAAGCGCGTGTTGATCTCCGGGTAGGAGAAGCCGCCGTCCGCGATGTCCAGGTCCACGATGGGGTTTGGTGCAGCCACAGATCCAGTGACTGTGCCTTCGATATCCAGCACCCCGTAGGTATCTACGATGCCGGGATCCGCGAGAGACAGCACCGCCAGCGGCAATCCGTCCCCGCTGATCTCCACATTCAGGCCCTCCCGGGCCAGCTGCTCATCCAAGTCCCAATCCGAGGCCGTGCCCAGCGAGAAGGGCACAAAGCCGGACACGCTAAAGCTGTGCACCAGGTCCGCGCTCTCTCGAAAGCCGAAGAGTCCGCTCATAGCGTAGCCATCTGCCTGGGGACCCAAAGAGACCACTGCCGGCTCTAAGATGAGACCGCCGACCTCGGCCTCGGTGAGCTGAAGTGCACCGCTGATCTTAGGAGTATGCAGGTCTCCAAAGAGCGCGATGGCACCTGTAAGGCGGCCATTGAGTCCTTCCGGTAAGTTCGCAAACACCCGGATCACGTCTGTGTGCACCCGCAGCGGGACCAATGAGAGATTCACCTGGGAGAGCCACTGCTCCGGCTCCTCAAAGTTGGGCTCCGGTCCCTCCTCGAACATCCACGCGGTAAAGGCCGCCAGATCCAGTTTGGCACGCCCACCCATGTCCAGCAGACGGTCCTCGCGCTCGTGCCCCCCGCCCTTCAGGCGGAGCTGGCCGGTGTTGTCCATGCTCAGGTCGGCGTCCAAGCGCACCCACTTGGCTGGGGTGCCCACTGCGAGACGGCTGCCCAGAGACATTGCAAGAGTAGGGGCTCTGACGCTTCCAGCGACCGTCGCCTCTCCGGCCAAATAGCCACCGGGCAAGGGCCCCAAGGCAGGGAAGAGGTTGGAGAGCTGCGCGAAGGAGGTCTCTTGGATGAGCAGCTGAAGGTCCACGGCCCTTTCAGGACGCAGGCCCGGAGAGTCAAAGTTCAAGTCGGCAGGCACAGTGCCGCGCAGCACAAAGACCTCGTCGGATTGACTGGCGACCTGGGCCAAGACGGAGATGCCCTGGTCCACGCTCTTCAGATCTGTGGCCAAGTTTAGGCCCCAGACTTGGCCAGGCACGAAGAGTGAGACCAGGTTCAGATGTGCGTCCAGTTCCGGAGCGCTCGCCGTGCCCGTCAGCAAGGCCCAGCCGCTTGCGCTCCCTGCCAGAGGCCCCACCTCTTCAGGGAAGATAGCGCCGAGCCAGCTCAGGGCCAGCCCTCCGACGCTGAGCTGTGTGTCCAGTGCACCCTCCGAGTCCAGGTCCCCCACAACATCCAAGTTGCCCGCGGCGGAGCTAATGTGGATGTCCATGTCCGTTGCGCCTCCGTATGTGGGAGTCAGCTCAAAGAGCAGCGGCCCCATATTCTCCCAGCGCACGCCGTCCGCGGCCCCCAGCTCAAAGACCGAAAAGGCGAATCGACCGCTCTGGAGGTTGCCCCCACCCACGATTGCGCACTCGTTGACCCCTGCGCTTCGGCACTGGACGTCCAGCGAGACATCGTCGGCGTCCAAGACCACAACGGCACTACCGCTCGCCGAGCTGAAGCGCTCCAAGCCTGGCTGGCCCAACTGCAGATCCGCAAAGATGCGCGGCACGCCCTCGGGGCTGACCTGGCCCTCCGCGACGACGGAGACCGAGTCGGCATGCAGCTCCCAGGTGCGCAGCATGGCGCCGTCCATGTCGGCCTTGAAGGCGACCGCACCTTCACTGTCCACGACGGCCTGCCAGTCCCCCTCCGCGGCTCCAAGCAACACCCCGGATGCATCCACCCCGGTCAGCAGAGCGTCCGGTCCAAAGACCTGGGTCCCGCTGGCGTCGACCAAGACAGAGATTGGGCCTTCGTAGCTACCGATGACCGCAAAGTCCTCGTAGCCGAGCCGCTCTCCGATCAGCCGACCGCTCACGTCCGTGGTCACGTTGTCCGAGACACTCCAGTCTGCCTGCACGCGGGCGGGCAGGGTCGCCGAGCCCACTACACCCACGGCACCAAAG
>JBLHMA010000220.1:0-8723 GCA_047621545.1 Cognaticolwellia sp.
TACAGACGCGCCGACGATCGACTCAGATCCCCCCGACTCCCCAACGGACACACAGGCCCCCCCTGTAGTCGAGCTCGAGTCCCTGGACATCGTGGTCAACGTGACCTTGGATGACCAACCAGCGCAAGGGGCTTGGGTCGTGCAGGGTGGCCGCGGCGGGCACCAACTCACAGACGCGCAAGGCTCAGCCTCACTGACCCTCGACATGACTCTGGACGGCGAGGTCGCTGTCTCCGTCTCACACCCCGAAGCACGCACGGGACACCAGGTCGTGCGGGACGGTGAGACCGCCGAGTTCACAATCGAGCTTGTCCGCTACGATGCCTCGGACAACCTGGACTATGTCTTTGCCGACCCCGGCATTCCGGACGTGGCCGACACCACGGCCCAGTGCTCTCACTGCCACAAGACCATCAACCGCTCCTGGTACGGCAGTCCCCACCGAGACGCAGCCTCCAACCCCTGGGTTCAGGGGATTTACGCCGGCACAGCAGCGCTCGACCAGAGCGCATGTGAGCAAGCCGGGGGGAGCTGGGAGCTGGGCTTGGAGCCGGGCACACGCGCGGAGATCTCTCGCTGCTACCTGGGATCTGGAACCCTGCCGGATCTAAACGCCTGCGAGGGAGGCTGCGATGAGACCGCCAGTGTCTTTGGACAGTGCGCGGACTGCCATGCCCCGGGCATCAACGGCAGCCTTGGCGATCGAGACCTGCTGGAAGCAGTGGGAATGGAGCACTCGGAGGGCGTGAGCTGCGATGTCTGCCACAAGGTGGAGTCGACCAATCCTGAGAGCAGCGAGCCCGGCGTGGCCGGGTGGCTCAGCCTGATGCGCCCCAGTGAAGAAGGCGCCCTGGGTCAGGACTACTTCCCCTTGATGTTCGGCCCCTACCCTGACGTGCCCAGCCCAGTGATGGGCGCCGTCGCGAGGGACCACTACCAGGACGGCAGCCTGTGCGGGGGCTGCCACGAACACTGGCAGGAAGCCCTGATGCCCAGCAGCACGCTGGACACCGAACGCTGGCCGGAAGGCCTGCCGGTTCACACCACCTACTCCGAGTGGCAGGAGGGGCCACTCAGTGACGCAGTAGCCTGCCAGTCTTGCCACATGCCGCCGGACCCCAGCGTCGGCAACGCTGCCGATCTGGGCAACATCATTGAGCTGAGCGCCGGTGTTGTGCCCGGCTGGATGCGGCCCGCCGGCGAGGTGCGCCAGCACTCCTGGGTGGGTCCTCGTACACCCGAGAGCCAGATGCTGCAGCTGGCAGCCGGCTTGGACCTGGACATAGAGCCGACCGAGCAAGGCTGGCTGGTCAGCGCGACGGTCTCCAATGTGGGTCCAGCCCACTACATCCCTACCGGAGAGCCCATGCGGCAGATCTTCGTGGTGCTTGCAGCAACATGCGAAGGCCAGCCACTCTTGGCAACCGGCGGGTCGGCTCTGCCAGCTTGGCTGGGGGCCTTGGAGAGCAAAGAGAGTCAGGAGAGCGGCGCCAACTGGAGCCTGTGGCCCGGCGCCGAAGTGGGCGATGTCATCCGGGTGGTCCAAGACATCGGCCCTTTGGACTACAGCGGCTGGGGTCCCTTCTCGGGCAGCCCAGAGGACGGCAGCTTTGCGGACAAGGGCTTGCGAGACGAGCGTGTGTTGGGCAGCGCAGTGGTGACCTCGATTGGGGAAGGCGGCGTAGGGTTGGACCAGGAGCTTCCCTCCGGAGACCGGGCCTACCTTGTGCGGGGGGCCGAGCTTCCCTCCACGGCCCAACAAAGCGCAGAACAGAGCGCAGGCATGTGGGCTGGCGCGCCGGGCATGTCCTTTCAGAGGGTGATGGCCGGAGTGGATGGGGCCTGGATGGTTCCCCACCACGCAGCGGTGGATGTGGTGGCAGACAACCGAATCGGACCTGGGGAATCGGCCAGCTCAACCCACCTCTTTGGGGCCTGCGCTGAGCAGCCACAGGTTCAGGCCGTGCTGCTTCACCGCGGCACCACCTGGGAGCTGGCAAGCCAGAAAAACTGGACCCTCAACGACAGCCTGATGGCCAAGGAGAGCCTGTGATTTGGCTATTGCTGGCATGCACAAACAGCGGCGACGATGTGGACTCGATGGGCATCGATGAGACCGCCGTGGACACCGAAGATACCGCCGTGGACACCGCGCCTCCCGAGCGCCCGACCTTCGCCAACCCGACCCTGGCCGAGGACCAAAACCCCGACCCGGGCATCTTTGAACTCACCCTCTCGGCGGCGCCTCAGGACTTCCAAGTCGCTGGGCAACAGGTCAGTGGCTACGCCTACAACGGTCAAAATCCAGGACCGCTAATCCAGGTTGAAGCTGGCGATACCCTGACCGCGACCCTAGACAATGGCCTGGAGATCGGGAGCACCATTCACTGGCACGGGGCCAGCGTGCCTTGGGCGATGGACGGGGTTCCTTGGATGATCGATCCGGTCCAAGCTGGGGAATCCAAGACCTATACCTTCGAGCTCACCGAGCCCATCACGGGCTGGTACCACCCCCACTTCGACACCGAGCGGCAGGTAGATCTGGGGCTCTACGGGGTGCTCCTGGTCAAAGACCCAGCCTGGCCGGTGGCTGACCACGAGCTGGTCCTGGTCGCTGACAGCTGGGGAGAGGCGCCTGAAGAGGGCCACCATGCCGGCTTTGTATTCCAGGAGAACACCTGGACCATCAACGGCCTAGAGAGTCCGGTTCTACAGGTAGAAGCAGGTGAGTCCGTGGTCGCTCACATCCTGAATGTCAGCAACATGGGCTACCTCTCCCTCTCCGCAGAGGGCATGCGCGTGGTTGGCGGCGAACAAGGCTTGCTGCCCGCACCGACCACCCCCGAGCGCCTGGTCTTGGGGCCGGGTGACCGCGCCATTGTCGAGTTCTCTCCCGGCACACAGGAGATCGAACTGCTCACCCACCCCTACAGCGTGGCCGGTGCAAGCGAGCTGGGAGAGCCCGTGTCCATCCTGGGCATTCATCCCAGCACAAGCGGCACCGCCAATCCGGGCTTGGACTGGCCCTTCCAGAGCGCAGCACCAACCCAAGATCCCGGTCAAACGGCCGTACGCTATGTCTTCCAAGGCGACGAGCAGACCGGCCAGTGGCGCATCAACGGCGAGGCCTTTCCCGACGTGACCATCCACAGCCTGCCCGAGGGGGAACCTGCGGTCATTGAGGTGAGGAACCTCTCTGCCACCGAGCACCCCTTCCACCTACACGGAATGGCCTTTGAAGTGCTCAGTATAGACGGCGTGCCGCCGGATCAGCGCACCATCGAGGACACCGTGAACATCGGCATCCGCCAGACCGTGCGCCTGCTGATTCCAGCAGACAACGTCGGAGACTGGATGGCCCACTGCCACATCCTTCCCCACGCCGAGGGCGGCATGATGACCGTGCTGCGGGTCGAGTAGGCCGCGTCCAGATCATCGCTGTCCCAAGACCTCAAGCCCCAGATCAGGCCGGTCTGTGATCAGGCCGGTGACCCCCAGATCCAGCAGGCGCAGCATCTCCTCGGGGTCGTTGACCGTCCAGGCCCAGACCTGACAGCCCTTGCGAGCCTGCTTGCGCACAAAGCGCTTGGTGACCCGCGTGTGCTCCACCGCGATGAACTGGGGCTCGGACTTGCCGTTGAGCCACATGCGCTTGAGAACCAGCTTGGTGACCGGGTTGATGTCCTCGCCTTTGAAGCTGGCCGTGAGCTGACCCCGTGGAATGCTGGGGTCCAGCAGCTTGACCTGTTCGAGCATCAAGGGGTCAAAGCTCGTCACCACTACCTGGTCTTGCAGCCCCAAGCGCTGCACTTCGGCGACTACACCGGCGGCCAGCTCCTCGCGCTTGGGGTGCGTCTTGATCTCAATGTCGATGAGCACCTCTCCGCCAAAGCGCTCCAAGACCTGAGCCAGTGTGGGGATGGGCTCTCCGGCAAACTCGGCCCCGTACCAAGAGCCGGCGTCCAGAGCCTGAATCTCCTGCAAGCTCAGCTCGCTGGCCAAGCCGGAGCCGTTGGTGGTGCGATCCACGGAGTCGTCGTGCAAGACGATGACCTCGCCGGTGGACGTCAGCGTCACATCCAGCTCAAAGCCAACCCCCATCTGGACGGCCAGAGCGAATGTCGCCTGGGTATTTTCCGGCCCCAACTCCGCTCCTCCCCGGTGGGCGATGATCTGGGGTTCGGAAGACTGGGCGAGAGCGAGGGAAGCGGAGAGCAGGAGCATGGGAATCTCGATTCCCACCCCACTACCGCGATTCGATCACGGATTCCAACAGTCTGCGACGCTAAACTTCGTCTTCTGCTTCTTGGGCTTCTTGTACTTCTTGCCCTTCTTCGTGTTGGAGCCTCCGCCACTAAAGGCTCCCCGCTTCCACTCCGACTTCTGCTCCATCGTGACGATCCCAGCGCTGTTCTCAGGCTCCCCGGCGATCTCAACGGGAGGCGGCGCGCCGTTCATCTCGACGTCCACGCTCAAGAACTGCTCGGCGGTGTAGTCCGCATGGCGGGCGCCCTTCTTAGGCTCCCAAGCGGTGACACCCAGAGTGGTGCTCTCGTTGAACTTGATGTTCTCCGTGTCGATTCCGGCGGCTTCGAAGTAGGCCTTGGCCTGCTCGACTGCCGTCTTGGCCCGCAGCTTCATGAGCTCGCCCGTCTTGTAGTTCCGCGATGGAACCAGGGACTCCCCTGCGCGCACGGTGAAGTTCAGACCCACCTTGTCGCCGTAGGCGTCCTGGAGACGCTTCATCTCTTCGGCAGCCAACTCCAAGCTGGCGTTGAAGGCCGCGTCGTTCATGGTCTCGGCCTGCCACTGGTCCGATGGGAAGGTGGAGCTTGCATCGAAGCTCTTCTTCTCTTCCGCTTCGGCCTGGATGACGTCCTTGATCGGAACCGTGCGGTTCTCCTTGTTGACATCGATGATGCCCTTGACGGACGCGTTGCCCCTCCCCATCTTGTCCGCGTTCTTCGTCTCTTCCGCTTCCTTGGCCTTGATGCCCTCGTCTGTGGCCTCGTCGATCGTCGAGCTAGAAATCGTGACGGTTACGCCCTTGAGCTTCTTGCTCTTCTTGACCGCGGCCTCGCGCATCCAGAGGTAGCTGACGGTGCTCGCCTGCTCACTCTGGTCCATCTGGTCCCACGCATCGCCGATGATGTTCACCTTGACTTTCTTGAGACCCTTCAGCTCCGCGGGAAGCCCCCCGGGCTCTTTGTCGTTGTTCTTTTCGCTCGGCTTGTTGCCATTGCTCAGCGAAAACTGGTCCAGGTGATCAGCTGATGCAGCTGCACTGGACGAGCTGCTTGAACTGCTTGCGCTCGCGGTCAAAGTGTCAAACATCGGGACTCCAAGAATTGACGTCTACTATTCTACAGCGCTGATTCCAAGCCAACTCTTTGTTTCCCACTTCGCCCCTCGGTTAGTCGAACAACATGCACGCGATTGACTGGACCACCTGGACCCCCACCATGCACGCCACCCTGCTCTTCGTGGAGCGCGGGGAGGAGTTGCTCTTGATCAGGAAGAAACGCGGGCTTGGCGCTGGACTCATCAACGGCCCAGGCGGCAAGATCGACCCGGGCGAGACACCTGTGCAAGCGGCCGTGCGCGAGGTCATTGAAGAGGTGGGTGTGACCCCCACCGAGCCCCGCTGGGTAGGCCGGCTGCGCTTCCAGTTCGTCGACGGCCTGCGCCTACAAGTAGAGGTATTCCGCAGCCCCAGCTTCACAGGTTCCCCCAGCGAAAGCCCTGAGGCGCTGCCATTTTGGTGCCACAAGTCGGCCATCCCATACGACGAGATGTGGGCCGATGACCGCGTATGGATTCCACAAATGCTGGCGGGCCACCCTGTCTACTTGGATGCGGTCTTTGACGGACAAGAGATGCTCTCCCACACCTTAGAGCTGGAAAGCTCGGACAAACAAGGTGACCACAAAGGGTAAACTACGCCCGCGTCCCACCGCAAACCACGCCCCCTTGGAGATGCGCTTGCCCGACTTGACCCTGGAACAGGCACTCGAGACCCTCTCAATGGTGCCTGCACTGTTCTGTAACGCGGGCTTTGACGGCCGAATCCGCTGGTTGGCTGGGAACTGGCAAGAGGCGCTGGGCTACACCGAGGTGGAGCTTATAGCCTTGTCAACCTATAGTTTGGTCCACCCTGATGACGTAGACCGCACCATGACGGCCATGGGTGGACTCGAAGCCGGCGCCTGTCTCAAGGACTTTGAAAATCGCCTACGACACAAGCTCGGCCACTACGAGTGGGTGCGCTGGAACAGCCGCGCGACAACCACCCACTTGGCCAGCGTAGCGGTGATCTTCACCCAGGAGCGAGCGCAGCGCCAAGCCCTGCAGGAGCAAACCGAGCTGCTGCTGCTCGCGGAGCGCCTGGACAAGCTGGGTCACTGGCGCCTGGACTTGGTCACCAACGAGCTGCGCTGGTCCGACGAGGTCTACCGAATCCACGGCATGGACCCCTCGCATGCTCAGCCGGACGTGGCCACAGCCGTGCGCTTCTACCACCCAGATGACGCCGTATTGGTGGACCAATATGTCAATGCCAGCATCGCCTCGGGCACCCCCTATGACTTTGAGTTGCGCCTGACCCGCCAGGACGGTGTCGAACGGATCGTACACTCCCTCGGCCAGGTGGAGTACGACAGCGAAGGCCAGCCCGCCACGCTGCATGGCACCTTTCAGGACGTCACCGATGCCCGCATGATTCAACAGCGGCTGCAGGATGGAGACCGCTTGGCGTCCGTCTCTCTCCTCGCTGCGGGCATCGCCCACGAGATCAACAATCCCCTACAGTACGTTTTCGCCAACATCGGCTTGGCTCAAGAGAAGCTGGAGACCCTCAGCCAGAAAGACAACCCCTCCTGGGCCCAAGATATCAAGATGTTGCTCGATGACGCGATGCATGGCTCAAAGCAGGTAGCCCGCATCGTAAGGGACTTGAAGTCCTTCATGAGCGCGCGCACGAACGGCGACGCGACCGTGGACTTAAACGAGGTCATCAAGACCACGCTCAACATGACCCGCTCCGAGGTGCGTCATCGCGCCAAAATGGTGGAGAGCATGGGCCCCATGCCCAAGGTCAAGGCGGACTATGCCGAACTCATCCAGGTCTTCATCAACCTGCTCACCAACGCAGCCGACGCGATCGCCCCCTTGGGCCCGGAGCGCGCCCGTATCCGCTTGAACTGCCACACGGACGAACACGGCTGGGCCGTCATCGAGATCGAGGACAACGGCCCAGGCATCGAGCCCCAGGACCACGTTCGCATCTTCGAACCCTTTTTTACAACCAAGCCTCCGGGTGTTGGCAGCGGGTTGGGCCTGCACATCTCGCGCGGCATCATCGAACGCCGCGGCGGCACCCTGACGCTGCGGAGTACGCCAGGACTCACCATCTTCCAGGTCCGGCTACCGCCAGTCAGCCAAGAAAAGCAATCCACCGTCACGATGAGCACTTCCAAACGGATTCTGGTTGTGGACGACGACCCACGAGTGGCAAGGACCGTGGCCCGCATGCTCTCCAAGGAGTACGCCTGCCAGGTGGAGACCGACCCCCGGGTGGCCTTGGAGTTGTTGACCAACGAGAACTTTGACGCAGTGGTCTGTGATGTGATGATGCCCGGCATGACCGGCTGGGAATTGGTCATTTTGGCCCAGGCCCAAAAGCCGGGCATCCTGGACCGAGTGCTGCTCATGTCGGGTGCCTCACCAGAGCTCCACCGCCCCCCTGGCGCACCGGCCCTGCCAGTGGTCCTCAAGCCCTTCGGACCCGCTGATCTTCGAGAATCGTTGAGCGTTATACTAAAGGAAAGCTGACAACCGGGTCTCGACGGTAACTGACCCCATCACCGCTGCTCTTTGATGCTCTCGTACGCTCCGCTGGTCTTCAACACCACAGTCACGGGCACCGTGTTTCGGTTCTTCCAGTACCAGCCGTGTTTGCCTTCGAAGGACGCCTCGAAGGTCCCCTCAGTAGATGCCTTGGTGCTCTTCTCGTAGCTGATAAAGTCTCCGCTCCCTTTGGGGTCGCCGTGGAAGTCGTAGAACAACTCGCCGCCCTCGGTGGACCAAGTGTAGTCGAGCTTGTCGCCCTTCCGCATGATCGCCTTGAACTCGGTTGACTGGTTCGGGCCCAAGGTAAACGTGGTCTCGTCTGAGCGAGGCCCGTAGTCCGCAGTCACCGTGGAATCTGGAACAACATCGTCGCTGGCAACCGCCTTTTGCTTGAGCTGACCCATGGCGGTCAGCCCGAACGCGGTCCCGACTCCAGTGGGATCGACCCCCATCTCAGCGGGCAACACAGTGGTCACTATCAGGGCGACCGCCACGACTACCGCGCCAGCCGTGGCGCGGTACAGCCCGGACAGGGTGGGCAATAAGACAGGATCGACCGAGCGACTCATGCGTCACCCAATAGGCCGGCGAAGCCCATGAGTTGGTATGCGGTGAGCAGCAGACCTGCGACGACGAGCAAGCGGTTCACCAGCTTGGCATGACGGGTAAACCCGTCGGTTCGGCGCCAGAATCCCATCCCGATCAGCACCACGCCGAGCGCGAGCAGCTGTCCGAGCTCCACGCCAAGGTTGAACGCCACGATGTTCCCGACCAGGCCATCCGACGACAGCTCGAAGTCCTGGAGCTTCGTGGCCAGTCCGAGCCCGTGAAAGAGGCCGAAGATCAGCACAGCGGCTTTGGCGTTGGGCTGGAAC
>JBLHMA010000221.1:0-8720 GCA_047621545.1 Cognaticolwellia sp.
ATCCTCCCCTTGGCCTTGGCCCTCACCCTCCTGGGGCTGCGGCTGCTCCTCCCCTTCTCCTTCCTGCGGCTCTTCAGAGGACTCCCCCTCGCCCTTCTGCTCCTCCTCGGAGGCGTCCCCCTCTTGCTCTTCGGGGGGCGGTGGCTGGGTGCGTAGCACGATCTCCCGGGAGAGCTGCTCCACATTTCCCAGGGCCTGGGACTGCTCTTGGTCCTCCAGAAGCACCGCTTGGCTCTGCTCCAAGGCCTGCTCTAGCTTGCCTGCTTTGTAGAAGGCCCGCGCAGCATTCAGGTGCGCTTGCTCGCGGGTATCCATGTGTCGAGCACCCGCCCCGATCTGCTCAAATACCTGGGCAGCAGCTTCGTATTGACCCAGACCGTACAGCGCCTCGGCCTGCACCCAGAGCAGATCCAGGTTCTGGGTGTCCTCTGCCAAGCCGTCTTGAGCGCGGTTCAAAGCCGCGGTGTACTGCTCTCCCGCCAACAGCGACGTCAGATCAGGATCCTGGGCCCTGGCGGCCAGAGGCAGAAGAAGAACCAGAGCGGCCAGAGCGCTTGGCCGGACCTTGGGGAGTATAAAACGCGGCCGGTCGCGCATGGCGCTGGCCAGAAGCGCCAACAGAACTGCCAGCCCCAGGGGGACCTGGAAGACCTGGCGCGGGATGCGCTCCTGCTCCACCACCCCGAGCTGACGGGTCAGAGCCCGGTCGATGTCTTGAGCGACGGCCAGCGTGTCTCGGTCTCCGGTGACCGACTGCGTGTAGGAGCCCCCGGTAGCCCGAGCCACCGCCTCCAAGGTCTCTGTATTCAAGCGCGAGACCACCACCTGACCATCCGGTCCCCGCTTAAAGTCGCCACTGCTCATCGGAATGGGTGCCCCTTCCAGGGAGCCGACCCCCAAGACAAAGACCGGGATCTCGCGCCGCTGAACCTGTGCTACGGCCTGCTTCAAGGCCTTTGGGCGATGATCTTCTCCATCGGTGATCAGCACGATGGCTTGGGCCCCTGCACCCTCTTCGGGTAGCAAATCTAAGCTCTTCTGAAGGGCCGCCGCCAGAGAACTGCCTTGGGCCCGAAGGTTCTCGGTCCGGGCCTGGTCCACCATCATCGACAGCACGCGGCGGTCCGTGGTCAGGGGAGACCGGGGATAGGCACCCGAAGCAAAGATCACCAAGCCCACCCGGTCCCCAGGCAGTACCTCAATCAAGGCCTGGACATCCCGACGGGCCCTCTCCAAGCGCGAGGGCAGCACGTCCTGGGCATTCATAGAGCGGCTCAGATCCAACGCCACCACCACCTGGGCTTGTTCGCTCTCCAGAGCCCGCCAGTCGGCACCCGCTTGGGGCATGGCCAAGGCCAAAACACTCAGGCCTAGAGCGCACAACCAGAGCGCCGCCTGAAAGGCGCGACGAGTGGCCAGCCCTTCACCGACGGAACGCTCTAAGAGCTGGGCCCCAAGCAGCTTGCCCAGATCCCGGACCCGGGCACGATGCGCCCAGACCGAACCGGCCACCACAAAGGGAAGCAGCCAGAGCAAGTGCAGCACCTCAGGATGCTCCCAGGTCATGGCAGCCGCCTTAGCCAGGTGCTCGAGAGCAGCAGCTCCAAGGCCAACAGCATCAAAGCGGGCCCCAAGAGCCAGTGCGCGAGCTCCTTTCGATGCACGAACAGGGTGAGCTCCGCCGTGGTGGTCTCCAAGGCATCGATCTCGGCGAATATCTCGGTCAAGTCTTCGGCCCGGGCAGCTCGATAGAAGCGTCCACCGCTGCCCTGGGCGATTCGGCGCAGCATGGGCTCGTCGATCCCATCCGGAGTCCGCCCCCCCATCATTCCGACAATGCCAGGCGCACGCTTGGAGGGCGCCCCAACGCCGATGGTGTAGATGCGAACACCCAAGATGGCCGCCGCCTCGGCTGCTACCAGGGGCTCCGGCGGGGTGCGCACCGTGTTCTTGCCGTCTGTCATCAAGACAAGAACCTTGGACTCCGAGTCAAGGTCTGCCAGGTGCCGACCGGAGACAGCGATGGCATGCCCAATCGCCGTGGCCCTGCCCCCTGCCAAGCCGATCTGAATCTGGCCCAAGATCTGCAGCAACGCCTGATGGTCCATGGTCAGGGGCACCTGGGTGAAGGCCTCCTCTCCAAAGACCACCAATCCGATGCGGTCGTAGGGCCGCCCCTCCACGAATGCCATGGAGGTGTCCCGGGCCAAGTCCATGCGCGTACGCTGGGTGCTCAGATCCCGCGCATCCATGGTCTCGGAGGTGTCGATGGCCAGCAGGATGTCCAGGCCGTCGGACTCCACCACCGTCTCTTGTCGGGTGCGCTGGGGGCGCGCCAATGCGCCGATAAGAAGGATCAAGCCCGCTCCTCGAAGCGCCACCGGCAGCCAAGCCAGCATGCCGCGAAGGGACCAGCCAATCTCGACTTGAGCCAACGAGGCCACCTGAATGCGCGCCCTGCCCTGCCGCGCCCACCACAAAGCAAGCGGCACCGATGGGAGCGCCAGCAGAAACCAGGGGTCTTGAAGAGACAGCATTAGACCTGCTCCATCTTGGGCGGCGGACGGTGGGCCTGAACCAGACCGCCCAGCCCCTCGCTCCACTGGCTCAACAGCGCCGTAGATGCCACGCCACCCGCGAACTTCACGGTGTCCGCAGCTCTGAGCAGCTGCCCCAGGACCCCACACCATTGGCCCAGGCGGGGGTCAGCTTCGAGTTCCGCGAGCAGCTCGTCGGTGGTGCGCTGGAGGGCCTGGGATGCACCCAAAAAAATCAAGTACCGGCGCGTGATGTCGGAGAGCGCCTGACCCTTCTGCTGATCGCTCAGCTCCGGGTTGTCTCTCGCCCGGGCCCAGTCCTGAAGCGCCTGCTCGCCTGGAGGCAGCCTGGGCTCTTCACGCATGGGCACCGCGCCGAAGTACCGGAACAGCCAGACACCAGCCACCGAACCCAGCACCGCGATTGCGGCCGCGCCCCACAGCGCCTTCCAGCTCATCTCTCCCTTGAACCAGCGGCGATCTGGCTGGGCGCTCAGCTGGCCGAGATCCGAGCCCGCCGATGGCTCTCCGATGTCGCCATACAGCTTGGGGCCCAACAGCTCCAAGCTGGCCCCCTCCGGCCCGGTGGCCTGAACCTTGACCGGCGGGAACAGATAGGCCCCCGGCTCCCCCTGGTAGGGCACCGCCAAGCAGCTGACTTGGCCCAAGACTTCGCTTCTGATCTCTCCAGCCTCCAGTCCCTCCACGCTGGGAAAGGCCGGTGCCCAAGACCATCCAGGGGCTTGGATGCGAACGCAGGCGCGCACGACCAGCGGCTGGTCCTTGCCCACAACCGACCGAACCAAGCTGGCATTGAGCTCCACCGGCGAGGCCGCCCGTGTTGGCTTGACCTGTTCGGCGCACGCCAGAAGGCTTGTCAGGAGAAGCCCTGCCTGCGGGAGCCACATCAGCGTCTCCTCTTGGAGAAGTGGTGGAGCAGAGCTGCGTAGGGATCTTCGCTTGTGGAGATGGCTGCGCCCCTGACCCCGAGCTTGGCCAGCTCCTTCAGACGCTGGGAAGGACTGTGCGCGCTCTGGAACTTGGAGAGATCCACCAGACGCCGCGCCCCACTCTCAGCGTCCTGGAGCTCCACCAAGCCCAAGCCGGGCATGGTGGCCTCGATGGGGTCATGGATCAGCAAGGCGTGGACCCCGTGCCGAGACGCCAGAGCGCCCAAGGGCTTTTGCCACGGGCCCGGATCCATAAAGTCCGAGACCAAAACGATCAAGGTGCGCCGCTTCAGCCGTCGGGCCAAGCCTTCGATGGCGGTTGCCAGATCGGTCCCCTGGCTGACGGAGTCATGGGCGAAGAGCGTGCGGATGAGCGCCCAGGCGTGAGCCTTGTTGGCCCGCGGCGGAAGGAAGCCCTCTTCCTGGTCGGAGAACCTGAGCAGCCCGACGCGGTCTCCAGACTGGGTGGCCGCGAAAGCCAAGCCCCCAGCGACACGCGCCATCTGCAGAGCCTTGTCGGTGCGCCCATCGGGACCGCCCGAGCCCGTTGACATGGAGCCAGAGACGTCGACGGCGAGCAGGAGGGTCTGCTGCCGCTCCTCCCTGAAGCGCTTGATGTGCGGCGCTTGGGCACGCGCGGTGACCTTCCAGTCGATGTGTCGAACATCGTCCCCGCGGGTGTAAGGGCGCACCTCTTCGAAGACCAAGCCCTGGCCCTTGAACGCCGACCGGTAGCGACCGCCCATCAGGCTGTCGACGTGTCGGCCCGCCTGGAGGCTCAGGCGGCGCAGCTGGCGGAGTTCGTCGGGGTTCAGCATGGTTAGGGCGTGGGCAGCGCTCCCAAAATGAGCGCGATGAGATCATCGGCGCTCTGGTTCTCCGCTTCGGCCTCGTAAGAAAGCAGGATGCGGTGACGCAGCACGTCCGGAGCGATGGCCTTTACGTCGTCCGGTGTCACGAAAGCCCGCCCGTTGAGCAGCGCGTAGGCGCGGGAGCACACGGAGAGGGCCAATGTGGCACGAGGGGAGGCCCCAACGTCGATTCGGCCGACGAGCTTGTCCAACTTGTAGGCAGCCGGGTCCCGCGTGCTACGCACCAAGTCCACGATGTAGCCCTGAACCACCGGCTCCATCCAGATGCCATGAACCAAGGTTTGGGCCGCCTTGAGCTGCTCGGCAGAGCACACAGCCTGGAGTTCGGCAAGGGGCTGGCCCGCCTGGGCCAAGATGGCCAGCTCCTCTTCGCGGGAAGGGTATCGAATACGCAGCTTGAGCAAGAAGCGGTCCGACTGGGCCTCCGGCAAGGGGTAGGTGCCTTCCTGCTCCAAGGGGTTCTGGGTCGCGAGCACCAGGAAGGGAGCTGGAAGGATGTAGCTCTCCCCCCCCAAGGTGACCTGTCGCTCCTGCATGGCTTCGAGCAGGGCCGCTTGAACCTTGGCAGGGGCGCGGTTGATCTCGTCAGCCAGCACGATGCTGGCGAAGACCGGGCCCTTGTGGGTGGAGAAAGCATGGGTACGCGGATCGTAGATCTGGGTTCCCAGAACATCTGCCGGCAGTAGATCTGGGGTGAACTGAATCCGGGAGAAGCTCATCTCCAAGGCCTGAGCCAGCGCCTTGACGGCGGTGGTCTTGGCCAAACCCGGCACCCCCTCCAGCAAGAGGTGTCCGTCGGCGAGCAAGCCAATGAGCAGCCGGTCGACCATGCCGCGCTGGCCTACAACCCGAAGCGCCACCTGGTCGCGCAGGGCCTGAAGGATGGGCGCAAGAGCATCTACTTTGGGCTGTGCTGCAGCAATGGCAGCCCGAGCTTGCCCGGGTTCCGCGTTCCCAGGCACCCCAGCCATAGGCACCTCGCTCGAGGACACCATCTTGCCGTTCTGATTCATCTCAGTTCCCGTGCAGCTTGTCCATCCAGCGCTCCCACAGAGGCTTTTCCTTATCGGCCACCTGACCGTCCGAGAGCTGGCCTAGCTGGCGAACCAGCTCTTCCTCCTCCTCGCTCATCTTCTTGGGGACCTGGACAACAACCTGTACATGCTGGTCGCCCTGCCCTCGGCCGTGCACGCCCTTCACGCCCTTCCCGGCCAAGGTGAACACCTTGCCGCTTGGGGTGCCCTTGGGCACGGTCACGGTCTCGTCGCCATAGACCGTCGGCACCTTGATCTCACCACCCAGGCAGGCCTGGGGATAGCTCATGGGGATCTGGCACATGATGTCCATGCCGTCCCGCTTGAAGAACTCGTGGCGCCGAACCTGGATGGAGACGTAGAGATCGCCCCGAGGCGCCGCCTTGTCGCCCAGCTCGCCCTTACCCCGGTCTCGAATCTGCATTCCGGTGTCGACACCGGCTGGCACCTTGACGGTCCAGCGCTCGGTGGTCTGCTTCTTTCCACGCCCGTGGCAGTCATCGCAGGGGTCGGAGACCACCTTACCTTTGCCGCCACAGTTTGGGCATGCCGTGCGGATGCGCAAGAACATCTGCTGCTGGATGACCTCGCCTCGTCCACCACAGGTAGAGCAGGTCTTGGGCTCGGACCCCTCCTTGGCGCCGCTGCCCTCGCAGGTCTCGCACCAGTTGTTCATCGGGACCTCGATCTCCTTGTCGAC
Organism: Cognaticolwellia sp.; assembly: GCA_047621545.1. Lineage (GTDB taxonomy): Bacteria > Myxococcota_A > UBA796 > UBA796 > CAJQPC01 > CAJQPC01. Next base: position 6,094 of record JBLHMA010000221.1, read on the forward strand.
CCCATGGATGGCCTCCATGAAGTCCAGCACCATGCGGTACTCGAGATCGGCGCCCCGACGCGGTCCACCCCGTCCACCACCACCACGACGGCCGCCGCCGCCGCCGCCGCCGAACATGTCTCCGAAGATGTCTCCGAAGTGGGAGAAAATGTCCCCCATGTCCTGGAAGCCGGGGTTGTAGCCCTGGCCCTTCAGGCCCTGGTGTCCGTGGCGATCGTAAACGGCACGCTTCTGGTCGTCGGAGAGCACCTCATAGGCCTCTCCCACTTCCTTGAAGCTCTCCTCGGCCTTGGGATCGTCGGGATTGCGGTCCGGGTGGAACTGCATCGCCAACTTGCGGAAAGCCTTTTTCAAAGCTTTGTTGTCCGCGTCCTTGGGAACGCCCAGCACTTCGTAGTAGTCGCGCTTGCTCACCAAATCTCCGTCTCAGGTCGGCTGGGGCTATCACCCCCAACGCAGACGCAGCCACCAGACAGCCCAATCTTAGGGGCCCGATGACTGCGCGCTTTAGTTCTGCGGGAAGGCTTAGGCCTCCTCGAACTCTGCGTCGATCACATCGTCGTCACCGCCGCTCTCGCCACCCTCGTCACCGGGGGTAGGAGGTGCGTCACCTCCAGCGCCGCCGTCCTTGTACATAGCCTCGGCCAGCTTGTGGGAGGCGGCCTGCAGTTCCTCAAAGGCCGCCTTGAGAGCATCCACATCGTCGGAGTCAAGCGCCTCACGACCCTTAGCCACAGCCTCTTCGACGGACTTGACGCTGTCCTCGGGGAGCTTGTCGCGGTTCTCGTTGAGCAGCTTCTCGGTCTGGTAGACGAGGTTGTCCAAGTTGTTCCGAGCCTCGACGACCTCCTTCTTGCGGGCGTCTTCCGCTGCGTGGCCCTCGGCCTCCTTCACCATGCGCTCCACCTCGTCCTTGGATAGGCCCGAGGAGCTGGTGATGGTAATGGACTGCTCGGTGCCGGTAGCCTTGTCCTTGGCCTTGACGTTGAGCAAGCCGTTGGCGTCAATGTCGAAGGTCACCTCGACCTGCGGCATGCCACGGGGAGCAGCAGGGATGCCGTCCAAGCGGAAGTTGCCCAGGATGGTGTTGTCCTTGGCGAACTTGCGCTCGCCTTGAGAGACCTGAACATCCACAGCGGTCTGGTTGTCCTGAGCCGTGGAGAAGATCTCCGACTTGCTGGTGGGGATGGTGCTGTTCCGGGGAATGAGCACGGTCATCACGCCGCCCAGGGTCTCGATACCCAGGGAGAGTGGGGTCACATCCAGCAGCAACATGTCGGTCACGTCGCCCGAGAGCACGCCACCCTGGATGGCTGCGCCCAGGGCCACAACCTCGTCCGGGTTCACGGAGCGGTTGGGCTGACGGCCAAAGAGCTTGGACACCTTCTCCTGCACCATCGGGATGCGGGTAGAGCCGCCGACCAGGATGACCTCGTCCACTTCGTTGGCGCTCAGACCCGCGTCCTTGAGGGCTTGGCGGCAAGGGGCCAAAGTGCGCTCAATAATTGGGTCGATCATGCGCTCGAAGGCGGGACGGCCCAGGTCGCGGATGAGGTGCTTGGGGCCGTTGGCGTCCGCGCTGAGGAAGGGCAAGTTGATATTGGTGCTCGGGCTGCTGGACAGCTCGATCTTGGCCTTCTCGGCGGCGTCCTTGAGTCGCTGGAGCACCATCTTGTCGCCCTTGACGTCAATGCCATGCTCAGTCTTGAACTCAGCGATCAGCCACTCGATGAGCGCCTGGTCCACATCGTCACCACCCAAGTGGGTGTCACCCGCGGTGCTCTTGACCTCGACCACGTTCTCGGCAACCTCCAAGATGGAGACGTCGAAGGTACCTCCACCAAAGTCGTAGACAGCCACAATCTGCTCTTCGGTCTTGTCCATGCCGTAGGCCAAGGCGGCCGCGGTAGGCTCATTAATGATGCGCTTGACATCGAGACCAGCGATCTGGCCGGCATCCTTGGTTGCTTGGCGCTGAGCGTCGTTGAAGTACGCCGGCACGGTGATGACCGCCTCGGTCACGGGCTGGCCCAGGTACTTCTCTGCTTGAGCCTTCAGCTTCTGAAGGATCATCGCGCTGACCTCGGGCGCAGAGAACTCCTTGCCCTGCACCTCGATGCGCGAGTCCCCGGCGCTGCCGCGCTTGACGGTGTAGGGCATACGCTCAATCTCACGCTGGGCATCGTCAAAGCGAAGGCCCATAAAGCGCTTGACCGAGAAGACGGTATTGAGAGGGTTGGTGATGGCCTGGCGGCGCGCGGTCACACCGACCAAACGGTCGCCGTCCTTGGTAAAGCCAACAACGGATGGGGTGGTACGTGCACCCTCGTCGTTGACGATGACCGTGGGGCTATCGCCCTCCATCACTGCGACGACGGAGTTGGTAGTCCCCAAGTCGATTCCAATAATCTTGCCCATGTGATGATCCCTTGTGTCGCCAAAGCCCGTGATTTCACGCCTTTGGTCGCTCAGGTTGAAGTTCTTGCGGTTTGAGAGCCGCTGACACGAGAGACATAGACGCGGGGACCCCAGCGTCAAACGGTTCTCGCGGATTTGCAGCGCGCTGCACCGCCTCTTCGCGCTGGGCAACTCTATGGCTGCCCCAGGCTCAAAGCGGCGCTGGCGTG
>JBLHMA010000222.1:0-8616 GCA_047621545.1 Cognaticolwellia sp.
GGGCGCGGGCCAGCTTTGGCAGGTCCAGGCGGGCCATCTCGTCCAGGGCGGCCAGAGCCATGGCGCAGCCCAGAGGGTTTCCTAAAAAAGTCTGCGTATGAAGCGCCTCGCCTTTGCTTGCGCCCCAGGACTCCATCACCGATCGGGTGCCCATGCAGGCCGAGATTGGAAAGCCGCCGGCCAGGGACTTGCCGATGCACAGCAGGTCCGGTTTCACGCCGAAGTGTTCACTGGCGAAGGCGCGACCGGTGCGGCCAAATGCGGAGTAGATCTCGTCAAAGATCAGGACTGTTCCCGCGTCATCGCAGGCCTTTCGCAGGATCTGGTGCCAGCCCGGCGGCGGAACCCGAATGCCTCCACGCCCCTGGATGGGCTCCACGATGACCGCGCCGATCTGCGACAGGTCGGGAATCTCTCCGCCGAACTCTGCTTGGCGCACGTGGGCACCTAGCTGTCCGGCAAAGGGGGCTTGGAAAGCAGAGCGCTTGTAGCCAATGACCGAGAGCGCCCCGTAGCTCAGGCCGTGGTAGCCGCCGGAGAAGCACAGCACCCCGTCCCGTCCCGAGGCCATCTTGGCCGTCTTGAGAGCCGCCTCCACCGCGTCACTGCCCGAGCTGCCCAAGATGCCGTGGTCCAAACCGGTCAAGGCGCCCAGCTTCTCCAAGAGCTCGATGCGTCGGGGGTCCGGGAAGGCATCGCCCATGGCGTGCAGGAGCACTTCGGACTGGGCTTGCAGCGCTTTGACCACCGCAGGGTTTCTGTGCCCAATGCCTGCCACGCCAAAGCCGGCGGTCAGGTCCACGAAGCGGTTGCCGTCCATGTCTTCGACCACAGCGCCCCGGGCTTGCTGCCAGACCACCGGGTCGGTGTCGGCCACTCCCAATGTGCTGGCACGCCGCGCCCGCCTTGAGGTGATGGCGGGGCACTCGCGCTGGGCCAATCGGTCCACCCAAGCCCGGCTCTCGGGGCCGGGAACAGGGGTCAGCAGCAGGGGCAGCTCGTCGCCGTGAAGCGGGGTCATGTAGTCTCCTGGCCGGTCCTTATCCCCGTGGTCCCCCGACGCACCCCCAGGAGGCCCCATGCGCCGCCCTCTCGCCCTGCTTGCCCTTGGTTTCGCCCTTAGCCTGGGGTGTGGAGGGGCCCTCAACGAGAGCACCGCCCAGTTCAAGCTGCAGGAAGCCATGGACTTTGAGGACCAAGGTGCCTACGAGCAAGCCCTAATGGCTGTCGACGCCGCGCTGGGTCTGGAGGGTTTGAAGGGCGCCGAGCTGGCCGAGGCCTACACCATCCGCGGAAACATCCTGAACGAGCTGGACCGCCTTGAGGAGGCGGTCTCCGCCCACCAGGCCAGCTTGGCTTTGGACCCAGATCAGGCCAACGTCTGGACCAACCTTGGGGTCGTGTACCGACTCCAGGGCGACTACGAGTCGGCTCAGGAGTCCTACGAGAAGGCCATGGCGCTGGATCCAACCTATCCGGAGCTCTACGCCAGCCTGGGCAGCGTTCTGCTTTACCAGGGCGACATCAAGGGGGCCCTGAAGATCTTGGACCAGGGCGTCCTGCTCGGAGACGACATCGCGGTAATGCACTCCAACCGAGCGGTGGCCTTGGCCTACGACGGACGCTCCAAGGATGCCGCGGCCTCTTTGGTGAAAGCCGAGCGTTTGGGCTACCCGAACGGTGAGAGCGTGCTTGAAATCTTGAACGAGGTCCAAGCCGGCGGCGACCCCATGGGGATTCTGGCGGCGGATTGAGCGCGCTGAGCCGCTACGCCAGCACTGTGATGATCTCGACGTCGAATTCCAGGTCCGAGTTCGGTGGGATCAAGCTGCCAAAACCCTGGCTTCCATAGCCCATCTTGGCTGGAATACGCAGGGAACGCTTGCCGCCCTGAAACATGCCCGGAATGCCCTCGTCCCACCCACGAATCACCTGGCGGGTGCCGAGCTGAACGGTCATCGTGCGCCCGCTCTCATAGGAGGAGTCAAAGACCGTTCCGTTCATCAAGCGACCGATGTAGTGCACCTGAACGATGCCACGCTTACCCACCTCTCTGCCCTTGCCGACCACGAGATCTGCGATCTGTAGCTGAGTCAGCGCGCTCTTAGGGTCCGTGCTCATGGGGTCCGCCGGATGTGGGTGGTCAGGGGGCTGCGTGCCGGCTTGTTTGGGAGGGTCTGAGGGACGCCGATCCACACGAAACCGATCAGGGTGTGGGTGCTTGGGTCCACGCCCAGCAGCTTGTAGCTGTTTTCATGCGAGGTCAGGCCGCCGCTGCTCCACTTCGAGGCAAAGCCGTCTGCATGGATGGACAACGCCATGTTCTGGATGGCGCTGGCGCAGGCCGCGTAGTCCTCTTTGGAGGTGAAGGGATCCTCCACCACCGTCTGAGTCACTGCGACCAAGTGGGCCGGGTTCTTCATCTTGGCGGTGAGCTTTTCGAGCAGACGGGGACTGGGATCCTTGTTGGGGCACTTCAGGGAGACGCCCAGGTCGAAGATCTCGGCGCGGGTCTCCGGCCCAGCCCACACAAAGCCCCAGGGCCAGGTGAACTTGTGGCACGGGGCGCTGTGGGCGGCCTCGAGTGCGCGCTTGACGACGACATCGGGCACCGCGCCACCTTCGTCCGGAGACTTCCAGAGGTGGGCTGTTCGGCGCTCCAAAATGGCTTGTCGGGCATCCATCAATACACATCCTTGTGATAGCGGCCGCTCTCTTCGGCCTGGGCCCAGTAAGCTTGGCCGTCAGGTTGGCCGCCGTGCTCCTGGACAACATGTACCAGTGCGGCATGTACTCCAGGGGCCATGCCCTTGGCATCGCCACAGACGAAGACCTGGCCACCTTGGGCCAGCCACTGCCAGAGCTCGGCGCCCTGCTCACGGATGCGGTCCTGCACATAGACCTTGGCACCCTGGTCCCGGGACCATGCCAAGCTCAGCTTGTCCAGTGTGCCGTCGGAGACCCAACCTTCGAGTTCGTCTTTGTACAGGTAGTCCACCGCTTGGTTGCGGTGCCCGAAGAAGAGCCAGCTCTTTCCACCGGCGGTTTTACGCTGCTGCAGAAAGCCTCGGAATGGCGCGATGCCGGTGCCCGGTCCGATCAGAATGGCTGGCACCTCTGGGGTTGGGTTGCGGAAGCTGCGGTTCTCTACACGGTACAGGGGCACCTTGTCGCCCACCTGTACACGCTCCTCCAGCCAACAGGTTGCTACACCCTTTACAGCGCGCTGGCCCAGGTTGAAGCGGGTGGTGGCTACGCAGAAGGCCACGCTGGTTGCGTCGTGCCCTTGGGCGCTGGCCACCGAGTACAGGCGCGGGGCCAAGGAGCGTAGAACTTTGACCAGGTTCTGGGGACCAATGCCCAACAGGGGATGGTCCCTAAGTCCGTCCAATACGTGGCGGCTGGCCACGTATTGGGCCTCTGTGCCGGCGCTGACGGCTTCCATTGCGGGCCCTTGCAGTGCTGCAAAGCGGCGCAGCAGGTCTGCTGAGATCCGTTGCAGGCAGAGCCGTTGGGTCAGGGCGTGCTCCAGGGTGAAGCTCTGATCCTTGTGGACGACCGTCTCTTTGCCCGTCAGGCCGGCGGCCTTGAGCACATCGGCTACTTCGGCAGGGTCATTCGCGGGAATCACGCCGAAGGAGTCTCCGGGGGCCCAGTCCATGTTCGACCCGCTCAGGTCCACTTCGTAGTGCCAGGTGTCGCCGGTCGTGCTGCCCGGATTGAGCCGCTTCTTGGCAGTCAGTGTTCCAAGGAAGGGCCGCTTGGCGCTGAAGTGTTCGGCGTGCGCACGCTTGGCCGGCGCAGTGCCCACGGGGCCATCGTAGCGGGCCTTGTTCGTTCGCAGGTGGTTGAGTAGGTTCTCCCTGAACTCATTGAAGAACATCTCGTAGTCGGCGTCGCAGTCCACGCGGTCGATCTGGCGCTGACCACCCAGCTCTTCCAGCAGGACGTCAAAGTCCTTTCCGCACTGGCAGAAGCGCGCGTAAGTACGGTCGCCCAGTCCACACACAGCAAAAGGTGTTCCGGGCAAGGGGGGACGCTGCTCCTGGAGGTGCTCAAGCAGGTCCTCGGCGTTGGCGGGGGGATCTCCGTTACCGTAGGTGCTGGTGATGATCACGAGCATCTGCTCTTGGTTGAGCTGCTCGTGCGCATAATCCTCCATGTCCACTACCCGGCAGGGGATGCCGAGCGCGTCGATTGCGTCGTTCAGCTCTTCCGCGCACTCTTCGGCGTTTCCGGTCTCGGTCCCAAAAAGCAAAGTGATGGCCATGAAGATTCTCTCCTACAAGGCCTCGTTTAGGCCTTGGGGTGTGTACACGTGCGTGCGCTCTGCTTAATGGAGGGCGGGGCTTAGTGGAGGCAGGGGCTATTGCACGCCGAAGCGCGCGCGCAAGGCGTCCAGGGTGCGCTCATGGACGTTGTCAAAGCCGCCGTTGGAGAAAAAGGCGATGACATCTCCCTCCATGGCGTTGGCTGAAAGGTTGGCGATCACGTCGTCGGTCTCTGCCAGGCAGATGGCCTCGTGGCCCTTGGCGCGCAGATCCGCGGCGAGCTGCTCGGGGTCCATGCGGTCGGACTCCTCGATCCGCAGGTCCGGTGTGGCCTTGAGAATAATCTGGTCTGCGCCTGCGAAGCTCTCCGCGTAGCGCTGCTGAAAGACCTTGCGGCGGGAGGTGTTGGAGCGGGGCTCAAATACGATCCAGAGGCGCCGACCGGCAAAGCGCATCTTGAGCGCGGCTGTGGTGACCTGGACTGCAGTGGGGTGGTGAGCGAAGTCATCCAGCACCGTGATGCCTGCGACCGTGCCACGGACTTGCTGCCGGCGCTTGATCCCCTCAAAGCTCTCGAACCCTTCACTGAGCTGGACAGGCTTGAGACCGTAGAAGGTCAGCGCTGCCACAGCGGCGACCTGGTTGTACAGGTTGTGCTCGCCGACCAGAGAGGAGGTGTAGGTGCCGTAGGGCTTTCCCTCAAACAGGACGGTAAAGGTCATCTTCCCGGTCTCGGCGTCCACGCCCTTGATCTCTCCGTCCCACTCTTGGCCCGGTCCGTAGCGGCGGATGGTGCAGGGGCAGTCAGCGGAGACCTCGCGCACATTGGGGTGGTCCCAGCGGGCGACCAAGCAGCCATCGGAGGGGAGCGCTTGCACCAGACGCTTGAAGCTGGCCTTGATCGCATCCAAGTCTGCGTAGATGTCGGCATGGTCGAACTCGACCGAGGTCAGAATGGCCGTGTTTGCCCGGTAGTGCACAAACTTGGGCTGCTTGTCGAAGAAGGCGGTGTCGTACTCATCGCCTTCGATCACGAAGAGCTTGCCGCCTCCGGCTCGGGCAGTGCGATCCCAGCCCTGCACGATGCCACCCACCAGGTAGCCAGGCTCGGCCCCAGCAGTATCGGCAAGCCAAGCTGCGATGGCGGTGGTGGTGGTCTTGCCGTGGGTGCCGGCGACCACGATGCTGTGGGCATCCTTAAGGAAGAGCTCGCCCAAGACATGGGGGAAGGAGCAGTAGGGCAGTTCCCCGGCTGTCAGGGCTGCGGCTTCTTCGTATATGGCGCGTATGACGTTGCCGACCACCACCAGCCCCGGGTTCCATTCCAGGTTGGAGGCGACAAAGCCCTCCATGATGGGGATCCCCAGCTCGGCTAGGTAGTCGCTCATCGGCGGGTAAACGCCGGTGTCCGAGCCGCGCACTTCATAGCCGGCGTCTTTGAGCATCCCGGCGATGGAGCCCATCGCAGTGCCGCACACCCCCATGATGTGGATGCGCTCAAGAGGAGTGGGGAGACCTTTGGTGACCAAGGGCATGCAGTGCGCTCCGTGTGCGAGGGGCGATGTGCTCAGGCAGGATTCGTAGCTGTTGCTTTAGCAAGGCCAGGGCCTTGGGGGTGTCCACGTCGTACCAAAACGGCAGCAGGTGCGGCTCTACGCCCAAGGATCGTGCGCGAAGCATTGTCTCCGAGAGCACCGAATCGGTGCTCCAGCGCATCCCTTGCATCAGCTCAGGGATGGGGCGCTGCCACGCCAGCGTCCAGTAGCCGCCGTCAAAGGCCGGGCCCAGAACGAGCGGGTGGCTCAGCTCGGCAGCCTGCTGCAGGAAGCTCAGCGGCAGAGTGGGTGCGTCGGTGCCCAGGGCCATGGCGGGTCCATCCCCCAGGGCGGCCAGCATTCGCGCGCCCAGGTCACCCGAGACCTGTGGGGTCACCGGTACGCCCAGCGTCTGAACCCAAGGGTGGTCCATGTCTCCGGCCAAGCTGACTTGGACGGAGAGGCCTGCTCTCTGGGCTGTCTCCAACACATCGCAGGCCATAGCGGCGTGGAGATCTGCGGCACCTTGGGCGCCGATGGCCGGTATCAGCCGCGTCTTGCAGGTCCCAGGAACGGGGGGCTTTGTGAACACCACACAGCGCATCAGGCTCGGTATCTCCATGTGGCGCGCAGGATACCAATTCCGGCTTTGACCGTCCCTTTGACCGTCCCGGAGATCTTGGATGTCCCGACTCGCGGGCGGTAGCGAACGGCCACTTCCCGCACACGCAGGCCGCGCTGGATGGCCTTCATCTGCATTTCGACGTTCCATCCAAAGGCTGGGTCCTCCATCTGCATGGCCATCAAACTGGTCCAACGGATGGCGCGGAAAGGACCCATGTCCGTGTAGTTGTGGCCGGTGTGTGCCCGGATCAGCGCGGTGGCCAGCTTGTTCCCAAAGACCTGGTTTGGGAGCAGCGCGCCCCGCTCAGCCAGTGTGGTGCGCTCGCCAAGAACCATGTCTGCCTGACCGCTCTGGATGGGCTCCAAGAGCAAGGCCAGGTCCTCCACGTAGTCGGAGTGGTCCGCGTCCAGGATGACCACCACTTCGGGGGGATCCAGGGCCAGATGGGCAAAGCCGGCCAAGCACGCACTGCCGTAGCCGCGTTGGGGCTGTGGAACGACCTGGGCGCCTCCCGTCCGGGCCAGGTCTGCGGTGTTGTCGGTGCTGCCGTTGTCCACCACGATGACGCGTTGCAGCACACCGCTGGCCAAGAGGGGCGCCAGGTCCCGAAGCACCATTGGCAGGGGACCTTCTTCGTTGAGCGCTGGGATGACGACTGCGGTGTTCACGGGGGCCTTGGATGCGGTGGTGGGGCCGGGGATTCAAGGAAAGCCACGCGACGCTCCCCTGGGCCCAGGCCTCGAAGACCGGATAGCCTTCAGGACATGCTTACGCTTGCCCTGCTTCTGCTCGAAGGCCTCAGCGCCTGCACCGCGCCCGCTCCCAAGCCGGCCCCCACTGCTCCCGTGCAGACCACGCCTGCAGCCAAGCCTTTCGCTGGTTTCCCGGGTGCGGTGCGACCGGAGAAGAACCCTTTCTCCGTCAGGGCCGCCCCGATGACCCTCCAGGCTGGAGGCAGCGGCCAGGCCGAGTTGGTCTTCAAAGTGCCGACCGGCACCTACCTGTATCGAGAGATGGCCAAGGTCCAGGTCTTGGAGGCGGGCTCTGTGGACATCGAGGCCGCCGACCTGCCCCCCGGCGTGATGCGCTTTGACGAGGCTTTTGGACGGGAGCGAGAGGTCTGGGAGTTTGACGCCATCGCCATGCTGCCCTTGACGGCCCCCAAACAGGTGGGCAGCTACACCATCCTGCTGGACGTTGGCTACCAGGGCTGCCGAGGCGGACTCTGCTTTATGCCGGCCAACAGCCAACTTGAGCTGACCCTGAACGTCACGGAGTCCCAGTGAGCACACCAGAAGGCCGCCTGATTCGCGCCTTGGCCCAGGATCAAAAGCTACGCGTTCTGGCCGTTGTGGCTGACCAGCCGGTCAATGACATCGTGCAACGCCATGAACTGACAGGTCGGGCCGCACAAATCTGCGCCGAGGGCGTGGTCGCCAGCCTGTTGATGAGTGCCCACATCAAGGGCGATGAGCGGCTCATGGTTCAGGTTGTAGGCGAGCAGCCCCGGTTCTCCTTTATGGCCGATGTACGCCCGGACGGTCGGGTTCGTGCACGCCTGCGGCCCAACAGGCTGCCCGATGGAACAGGGCTGAGCGGTACTCTGCTGGCGGCCAAGTGGCTGGGCCAGAAAGAGATCTACCGTGGCTCGGCATCCGTGGAGAAAGACTGGCAGGGCTCGATGGACCGCTACTTGAGTGACTCTCAGCAGAGCTTAGGCATGGTGCGCCTCGGAGCAGAGATCGATGAGAGCGGCCGGGTGGTCTTCGCATCGGGCTTGCTCATCGAGGCGATCGGCGGATCTGGGCTCACCCGGGAGGAGTTCGAGACGCTGGTGGGTCCGTTGCGCAGCGCGGATCTCGGCGAGGTGATGACCATCTTCGCGTTCGGCCAGCTGCAGGGCGCCCCGATCGAGGTGCTTGAGGCGCGGGCAGTGGTGGTGAACTGTGGAAGCACGACCCCCCGCATCGAGGCGATGTTGCGCTCTCTGGGGGCCACGGAGCTCCAAAGCATCCTGGAGGAGCAGGGCCAAGCCGAGGTCACCTGCGATTGGTGCAATGATCAGGTCGTGATCGGTCCCGACCGTCTTCGCGAGCTGATCGCCGAGCTCTAAGGCAGTCGTTCTAAGGCAGTCGTTCTAAGGCAGTCGTTCTAAGGCAGTCGTAGTCGTTCTAAGGCAGTCGTT
>JBLHMA010000223.1:0-8591 GCA_047621545.1 Cognaticolwellia sp.
GGCCAGACTGTCGTTGATCGCTCTGCGGTCTTGCTCAGAGTCCGCGAGGGAATCCTGCATCCATGCTTGGCTGCCCCATTCTGCGGTGTCTCCGCTCATGGCAGCTCGCTCGCCGCCCGAAGCGGCCTAGGCAAGATCTCCAACAAGCCTGGCCTGTCCCCCAAGACCTCCCGCAGCCCAGCCCGCAGATGCCCGTTGCCGGCATGCTTGTACAGTCGCCCGCAGCTCTGGGTGGGATGGCTGCTCAGCAGGTAGTCCCGCAGCGCAGAAGGTCCGAGGATGCGACCCAGAGACCGCGCCAAGTGATTGGCAAAGTCTGTATCGGAACGCTCGTAGTCTGCGACGACCTGGTTGAGGGTGAGGCACTCCTCGGGGCTGAGGCTCCAGAGTCGACGCCGCACGCTCTCGCGCTTGGTCTCTTCGTGGGCGGACGGGCCCGGTGTCAGGAGCCCAAGACTCTGCTCCATGGCTGCGGCCCCAAGGAACACGGCCAGGCGGAGCCCAGGGCTGCCGTCTTTCCGTAGGACATGAAGCTCTCCGGCATCCCCCAGCGGGACAGGCCGGTCTGCTGGGTGCAGGGCCCCAATCGGTCCAGCGTTGACCGCCGAGGGCGCTCCGGGAATGCGCTGGGCGAGCAGGCCGTTCGGACCTCGGGTGACCAGGATGTGCGCACGGCTCAGAGAGGGAAGGAAGGGAAGGCTCAACAGATCTGCGTGCTGGACCTGGTGCTGCTTCAACCACACCCAGCGCTGCTGATCTCGCTCGGAGGCTGCGTAGTCTCCCAGGTCTGAGATGCTGCTGGCGCGGCCGATCAGCACGCAGGCTGCATGAAAGGTGCTGCGCATTCCCTGCAAACGACCCTTGGAGTCCACGCTGGGGTTGAGCACGATGGTGATGGCGTCGGGCTGTCCTGCGTCTTCCAGCTCAGGGAAGAGCTGCATCAGGGTCTCGACGTTGACCTGTCCGGGCGGGGTCTCTCGAATCAAGCGCAGCTTGCGGTGGAGCTCGGTGTAGTGGCCCCACCAGGGACTGTGCTCGAGCAGGTGGAGGGCTGCTGCAGTGATGCCGCGGCCGCCCAGAGAGCCCAGGATGGTGTTCCGTATGCTCAAGGGCGAGCGATCGGTGGGGGCATGGTTCTGGAGGGTGATGGACTGCAGCTGCTGGGTCTGGCGCCGATTGAGCAAGCCGGGGAACGCCCGTGTGTCAGCCAGGCAGGTGACGAGAACGGGGAGCTGGCTTGTGCCAGGCAGGTGGGTGAGGTGTGCGGCCTGGATGGCCTTGCCATCGGACTCGGTTGCGGTCACCTGCATCTGGTTGCGCAGCTCGCGGATGTTCCCGGGCCAGCTGTAGCGCTCCAAGAGACCCAGAGCCTCGGGGGAGATGGCCGGGCGGCGAAGGCCGGCTTGTCGGAGAAAGTGCAGGGCCAAGGTCTCCATATCGCCCAAGCGGGCCCGTAGAGGCGGCAGGCGCAGGGTCACTGCGTTGAGGCGGTGAAACAGGTCCAGGCGGAACTCTCCGGAGCGCACCATGGCGGGAATGTCGGCGTTGGTGGCTGCGATGACGCGCAGATCAAGAGGGGTGACGGTGTCGCTGCCGAGGGGTTGCACGCCGCCTTGATCCAGGAGGCGCAGCAGGCGGGCCTGGAGGCTCAGGCTCAGGTTGCCCAGCTCGTCGAGGAAGAGGGTGCCGCCATTGGCCTTTCGGGCGGCGCCTTGCCGGGGTCTGCTGGCGCCGTCAAAAGCACCGCGCTCGTGTCCGAACAGGTCGTCGGCCACAAGGGCCTCGCTGCGGCTGTTTAGGTCGACCACTACGAAGGGCCCGCTGCGCTGGCTCATGTCATGAATGGCCCGTGCCAAGGGCTCTTTTCCAGTCCCGCTCTCTCCGAGGAGCAGCACGGAGTAGGGCCTCTGGGCGTGCTTGTGGGCGCGCTGGAGAACATCGACGAACGCGGGGTTGTCGCCGACCAGGTCCTTTAGGTCTGGGTGGCTTGGGCGCTCCTGTTGGCTGCGAGGGGCAGAGTACTGCGCCTCCTCTTGGCTGAGGCGGTCTTGGAGGGTCTGTAGCTGATCGGGGCTGCGGTCCTCTATGTCAGGGATCAGGTGCCAGTGCCCGGGAAGTGTGGTCTGCCCAGCACCCTGGTGAGACTGTATGGGGGCGTCCATCAGGACGCTGTGGGCCCACTTTGCCAGTGCGCTTCGGCCGCTGCCCAAGGGCCCGCGGATCAGGACCAGCTCCCCTTGGCGGCAGTGGGCCAAGAGGGCCGAACGTTCTCGGCGTAGCGTGGGGTCTGTGGCGATGAGGTGGTGGCGGTCTAGCTGAGTGAGCCGCGACATGAGGCCGGGGGGGGGTGGCTCAGCTGGCGGGTTGTCTCCACAGAGCAGCGTGGAAAAGTTGCCGGTAGGCACAGGGCCTGGCCAGCCTGGCGCCAAGGTGAGCCAGCCTCCCGCGACGGCCGAGAGCTCAGGCGGTGTCTGGCAATGGCGCGCGTCTAAGTAGAGGTGCGGAAACCAGGGACGTCGCCTGAGGGCCTCGCGGTATAGGGCTCTTGCCCAGATGTCCTGCGCAGGGAGGGCGGGCAACTCTGCGGACCCTTGCTTCTCCAGAGTCTTGAGAACATCCCTGAGTTGTTCAGCCAGCGGCAAGCTGAAACTATCCAGCGTGTCTGTGAGTTCTGGGCCATCCGTCATACTTACGACGGTACAGCAAGTGCTCCCTTGGCGTGCACCGTCACTGCAGCGGCAACCCCCTCAAGTGCTCCGCTACCGCCAAGAGCTCCGCCTCCTGCGGATGCCCCTCCCGCCAGATCAGGCGAAACCAGTCGCTGCTGGCTTGGACCTGGGGGGCCACCTGCACCAAGCGTCCAGCGTCCAAGTCAGGCTGCACGAAGTACTGAGGCAGGACCCCGACCCCGTGTTGACCCAGAACCCGCTGGCGAATGGCGGCGATGGTGCCCATCACGCTGGTGCCGCCAAAGCTCCAGTGCTGCTCGGGGGGCAGAGCGTCCATCCAATAGCGCAGCAGGGGCATGTCGGCGGCGCCGTCGATGACGGTGTGTGCGGCGGCGTGGGCGGGCTCGCTGAGTGGGGTGCGGGCCAGGAGCTTAGGGTGTGCGACCAGGCAGTACTGCTCTTCATGAAGCAGGGCGTAGCGCAGCCGCGGCATGTTCAGGCGCATGCTGCCCACCACGGCATCGGCACGGCCTTGGCGCAGGGCTTCGATCAGATCGGTGGTGTCGCCGAAGATCAGGTCGATGCTGCGCTCGGGACGTTCCTTGCTGAGGGTGTCCAGAGAGGGAAGCAGCCAGCTCAGACCCAGCTCAAAGCGGGTGCCGAGAGAGAGCTTAAAAGGAGGAATGCCTCCCCCGACGACCTCCAGGCACTTGGCGGCGGCGTTGAGTGTGACCCGAGCCTGGGGGAGAAGGGCCAGCCCAGCCGAGGTCAGGCTGATGCTGCGCGTGCTGCGGATAAAGAGCTGGGCGCCGACGGTGGACTCCAGGCCTTTGATGCGGTCGGAGAAGGCCCCGGGAGACAGAGCGACCTGCTTGGCGGCGGCTTTGAAGCTGGGGTGGGTGGCGGCAGCCACAAAGCAGCGCAGGGAGTCTAGATCAGGCATGGTGTCAGGCTACCCCGCGGGCCCAGCTCACATCAGCATGGCTCCCATCGATTCAGTCGAGCGCGTCCCCTTTGAGCTGTGCCAGGGTCTGTGCCTGCTCCACCCACATCTCCACGTCGATGCGTCTAGGATCCATCTCCATGCGGCTGGCCACATAGGCCACGTCCTTGTGATTGAGCATGGCCAGGTGCGCGAAGCTGCGGACCCCCAGGTTGTGCAGCATCAGCTGCTCCAGGTCCCCAATGCCGCGGATGACCACAAAGTCGTCAGCCGGGTCGTTGGGGTCGGTGGAGAGGAAGGCGGGACGCGCACCCTTGAAGCCCGCGATGATGCGCTGGGCTTTTTGCAGCTCACTCTGGAGCCGGTGGAGCTCCAAGCCAACCAAGCGGACGTCTTTGACGATGGGCTGGGTGTGGCTCTGGGGAGGCTGCCACAGCGCGGCGCGCAGCATCCACCCTGCTCCAAGGCCAGCGAATAAGGCGACGAGCAGCAACATGTAGGAGAAGGAGAGGGGCATGACATGACCGGTGGCGATGCCCTGCAAAGTAGTGTCATGTTTGGGGCCATTCTCTCACCTCTCTCTGTCTTGGTTGAATATCGGCCAAGAGATCAAAGGCCCCGGCGGATCTGGGCTTTGATCTTGTGTCCACAGACTGATCAATACCTGTGGACAACTGCTCAGGTGTTCAGCAGTCCCCGCAGGATTGGAACCGCGAGGAGCAGGATGAGAGAGCTCAGGGTAATCGCCAGCTTTGCGGCGGTTCCACCGGCTCTGGCGAGGGTTGCCCACAGGGCTGGCTTGAGCGAATCCTTGGTCAGCTTGGGCTCCTTGCCGGTGGACTCCGCGATCAAGGTGCCTGCAAAGGTGCCCACAAAGGCGCCAATCACGCTGCCCACGATGGGAACGGGAATGGCGATGCCCAAGATGCCGCCAACCAGTCCGCCGAGCAGTCCTCCCCAGGCCCCACGCTTGCTTCCGCCGCCCTTCTTTACGCCGAAGCTGGCGGCGCCGAACTCAATGGCCTCGCCGATGAGACCCAGCACCAGAATGGCGACGATCAAGCCCCACCCGAAGGTGGTGTCCTGTCCCTGGGGCAACCAGTTCTCATCCCCCAGCTCCACCCCAACGGCGAGCAGGAGCAAGACCCAGTGACCGGGTAGGCCCAGTGCGGTGCCCACGAGACAGAGGAGACCGAGCACTGCGAGAACAACGATGATGGCGATTTGCATGCCTAGAATTTAGTCGTCTCGCGCCAAAGTGCCAACCGGCACCCTGGCCATCCACTCCGCGGGTGACGCCACCACGCCGCCGCTGACCACCCACTCGATCTCGCCCCAGGCCCGTACATCCTGGAGTGGGTCTCCCGAGAGAACGAGCAGATCGGCTCGGTAGCCTTCGGCCAGAGTACCGACTTGGTCGTCGATGCCGATCAGGGCGGCCCCGGAGAGGGTGCTGGCGGTCAGGACCTGCAGTGGCGTCAGACCTGCGCGGGCGAGCAGCTGGACCTCGGCTTGGGAGGTGACGCCGTGAAACTCGTAGAGGAAGATGGGCCAGTTGCCGGAGTCGCTGCCCATCACGATGGGGACCCCGGCTTGGTTCAGGACCGCGACGCTGTCCAGGGCGGTCTGCACTTGGCCGGCGATGGGGCGTTTCCAGTCCATTGCCCGCGCGGCCAGGCGCTGCACCCAAGGACGGGAGTCGGGCAGCATGCCCTGGGCGATGAGCTGGGCAGACTGCTTCCGCCACTCTGGATTCTGGGCGGCCGAGAGCTCTGCTTCGGGCACCAACATGGCCAGGTCGGGGTCCTCAAAACGCTCCGGCTCCTGCCCCCAGAGCAGAGTGTCAAACACGCTGATGGTGCTGATCACGGGGGTCTGGGCGGCAGCCAGGCGCTCCAAGAGCTCCGGGGTGGGCTTACTGACCGGGTGGACCAGGGCGGCGGCGCCGAGATCCAGAGCCAAGGTGGCCTCGGCTGGGGAGATTGCATGGGCCATGAGTCGGTGGTCCAAGGTCACAAGCTCGGCTTGGATCTCCTGTGGGTAGAGATCCCACACCTCCACGAGCATGCCGGACTCGACGGTGATCTTGATGCCCACGGGGTTCAGGTCGGCAAAGGCATCGATCTGCTGGTGCAGCTCCTGTGGGGTGTGAGCCGCCGGGTATTGGGGCAGCACAGCGTGTACGTAGCCGCCGGGGGGAGAGACCAAGGGGCCCAGGTAGTACAGGCTGGGTGAGGGACCGGTGGCCGCGAGCTGGTTCATGCTTCGGGCGTGCTGGGGCAGAATCCCAGTGTCGAGCACGGTGGTCACGCCGCTGGCCAAGTAGGCGGCCAAGTGATGTCGCCAGAGTGCTTGTTCTTCCTGTGCTGTGGGCTGGATGTGGTGCCCGGATGGGGTCAGGGAGAGGTGCACGTGGCAGTCGATGAGACCCGGGGCCACGGTCTTGCCCTGCAGGTCGAGCACCCGGTAGCCGCTCGTGTCTTGTGGACAGGCGCCGACGCTCTGGATCACGCCGTCTTGGATGGCCACACAGTCCACGTCCTGAGCACCGCGGTGGTCGACGAGGTGAACGTGGGTGAGAAGCAAGGGGAGAAGGTCCATGGCAGCGCTTTAGCCGGCTTGCAGCGCGGTGCCATGGGACAAAATGTCTCGTCTTGACAGGGCAAGACTTTGGAGGCAGGCTGCGGCCATGCTCTTGCTCTTGGTCTCCCTCGCCTCTGCTCACAGCGCCCATGTTGGCGTGCTCACCACCGGGACCTCGGGGGCGGTCACCGATCGCTTGGGGGTCAACGCGGAGGTCCACCTGGTCGGGAACCCGGGGCTCTTGCGCGTTCGGGGTGTGATCTTGCCCCTCAGCGAGCCCCTCAGCGGCGCCGGGTTGATCGGGGTGGCCAAGAGTCTGCCGATCAAGGGGGCGTGGAGCTTCGCCCCAGGCTTGGATGTGAGCCGTGGCGTGCTGAAGGTAGAGAGCCTGGGCTGCAACACGGGGTGCACGTCTCTGTCGCTGATCCCAAAGGGCACCCTGATGTGGGCCGGAGATCAGTGGTCGGTGGCCGGCAGCTTGGGGCTGTCCACGACCTGGGCCAGCATCACCAGCGGCAGCCTGAACCTGGCTCCTGCTCTGCGTCTGGGAGTGACCCACAGCAGCGGTGGTTGGGTGCAAGCGGAGCGCGGTGAGATCCGTGATTTCT
Organism: Cognaticolwellia sp.; assembly: GCA_047621545.1. Lineage (GTDB taxonomy): Bacteria > Myxococcota_A > UBA796 > UBA796 > CAJQPC01 > CAJQPC01. Next base: position 6,804 of record JBLHMA010000223.1, read on the forward strand.
CGGCCGTCTCGGCTGGCTGGAGCTGGAGTTTTTAGAGTGGCCTTTTAGGCGTGCAAGGCGGTCTTGACCGCGCGGGCAAAAGCCAGTGGATGGGTCACCGGGCCCATGTGCCCGCCGGGTAGCTCCACCAGGGTGGCTTGGGGCAGAGCGCTGGCCAACAGGCTCATGGAGCGCCGCTGTGGCAGGGGGGCTGTGCGGCCCACCGAGACGGTGAAGGGCGGCATTTTTGCCCAGAGTTCAGGGCCGGTGTCGTCCGCGAGCAGACCGACGACCTGAGCGAAGAGCTTGTGGGATTGGGCCACCAAATCTGCCTGAGCGGGCTCCGGAAGGGATTCGAAGGTGCCCGGGCCGCTCCAGAAGTCCACGAACTCCATCATCCAGTCCCGTGTGCCGGAGCGCTCCCAGGAGATGAAGGGCGCCACCAGGGCGTTAAAGTCCTGGACCTCTTGTGGGGTGGCCAGGGCCCGGTAGCAGCCCCAGAGCACCGGCTCGTGCACCCAGATTTTGCGGGCGCGTTCCGGGCGCGCCAGAGCCACGCGCATGCCCAGAACACCCCCGTAGGAGTGGCCGACGATATCCAATGGACCGTTGCTTTGGTCCACCTCTTTCAGGACCTTTTCCAGGTCTGCATCGCTGCGCCAGCTCTTGTCCGCTTGGGGCCAGCGGGCGCGCAGATCCGGGCAGACCAGTCGCCCCTTGATGCGGGACTCAAAGGCCTTGAACTGGCGGGGTCCGGTGCCGGAGCTGTGGAGCATGAGGGTGGTGGGCAAGGGCGTGTCCGAAGTGGTGGACGCTCCTAGCATGGGACCCGGAATGGGGATAGCGGATGCTGCATGCACACCCCAACCCACGGCGGCGATAGGCGCGCTGCAGCCCTGCGCTGTGGCTGCGCGCCCGCTGATTTTTTGGATGCCTCGGCCAACATCAATCCCATGGGGTCGCCTCCTGGACTCTTGGAGGCCGCCGCTCAAGCCTTGGCAGACGTGGCGCACTACCCCAGTCCCCGTGCAGAGCCCCTGCGCAGTCTGCTGGCCGAGAAGCTGGGTGTGCCCGTGGTGGTGGGAAACGGTGCCAACGAGCTGCTCTTTGCAGCCTGTGCGGGCATGGAGAGCGCCTACGTTGGGGGGCCGGCGTACGGGGGCTATCTCGAGGCGGCTCAGGCAGCGGGCGCGCGACTAGAGAACGACCCAGCCTTGGCCGCGGTGCGCTTTTGGGGGCGGCCAAACAACCCGGATGGAGACCTGCCCTCGGTCGCGGAGGTCTGGCGGTGGTGTGAACAGCACCCGACCCAGCGCGTGGTCGTGGACGAGTCTTTTGTGGCGCTCACCGACTCTCCTTCCTGCAGCGCCCCAAATGCTCCGGAGAACCTGCTGGTGGTCACGAGCATGACCAAGACCTACGCCATCCCTGGTTTGCGCTTGGGCTATGCGGCGGGGGCGCGCGCAGGGGAGCTGGCAGACCGCATTCCGATGTGGAGTGTGAATGGACCGGCTCTCGCGGCGGGCTTGGTGGCCTTCTCCTCGGGCGATTGGCTGGACCAAGCACGGGTACAGATCTCCCACTGGCGAGGTCAACAGCTCCAGGCTTGGATGTCTCTACCAGGCGTGGTGTCTGTAGCGGGTGCGGCCAACTACATCTTGATTGAACTGGCTCTCCCAATGGGTCCTTTGTTGTGCCAGGAGCTGGAGCGGGAACACCGGATTTTGGTTCGAGACTGTAGCAACTATACGGGGCTCGGCCGCAGCCATGTTCGGGTCGCGGTGCCTGATGCAGCCAAGTTCAAAGTCT
>JBLHMA010000224.1:0-8570 GCA_047621545.1 Cognaticolwellia sp.
CGGCTGAGTGCCTCAGTGCCTCAGTGTCTCAGTGCCTCAGTGTCTCAGTGCCTCAGTGTCTCAGTGCCTCAGTGTCTCAGTGCCTCAGTGTCTCAGTGCCTCAGTGTCTCAGTGCCTCAGTGCCTCAGTGCCTCAGTGCCTCAACCTTCAGCCCTTCAGCCCTTCAGCCCTTCAGCCAGGCTGCCCAGCGCCGCAGAGTTCTCACCCGCAGGTCTGCTGGGCTGCCCAAGACCGCCCTTCCGGCAGGAACATCCCGCATCACACCCGAACCCGCCCCGACCTGTGCGTGGGCGCCGATGTTGACGTGATCCACGACCCCCACTTGGCCGGCCAAGATCACGCCCTCCTCCAGGGTCACCGAGCCTGAGAGGCCGGTCTGGGCTGCGATGATGGAGCCGTCGCCGATGCGGCAGTTGTGGCCGATGTGCACCTGGTTGTCCAGCATCACGCCGTTCCCCAAGGTGGTCTCGCTGATAAAGGCGCGGTCCACGGTGCAGTTGGCGCCGACGTGTACGCCATTGCCCAGGATGAGCCGGCCGATATGGGGAATGGGGAAGAGTCCCTTTGGGCCGGGGTGCAGGCCAAAGCCGGGACCGCCCAGGACGCTGCCTGCGTGGATCTGGCAGTCCGCGCCGACCACGACCCCCGGGTAGAGTACGACCTTGGGGTGGATCCAGGTGCCTGGCCCGATCTCGCAGCCCGCCCCAATCACGGCACCTGCACCAATGACCACGCCCTCGTGTAGGACCACGGTGGCCTGGACGACAGAGTGGGGGCCTAAATGTACCGACTGGGGAACGTCAGCGGGTGCCACGGCCGTGGGGTGTCGACCGGCCAGAGGCCTTCCATCCCCAAAGACCTGCTCCAAGAGCTGGATAAAGGCACCCTTTGGGTCAGGGACCACGATGTGGGTACCGGTCACTGAATCGGCGACCAGCAGGCAGCCTTGGCCGCCGCGTCGCTTTTGAGAGAAGACCAAGCGGCCAGGGTGGTCCTGATCTAAGCCTGCAACATGGGTGAGCGTCTGCTCGGGGCCGCCGTGGACCCCACCGATCTGCGCGGCAACCGCCAAGGAGGACAGTGGGCTCGGCAGCAGCTTCACAGCCTAGTCCAGTACGGTGGTAAGGCGCTCGGTGATCTGGTCGGGGGTGCCCACACCGTCGATGCGCTTGAGCAAGCCCAACTCCTCATAAAAGGGAACCAAGGGTGCGGTCTGGTCGCGGTAGGCGTTGAGGCGGGTGCGGCAGGCCACTTCAGTGTCATCCTTGCGGTGCACCAAGCGTTCTGCGATCTCTGCCGGGGGCGGGTTGAACTTGAGGTGGTAGATCTCGCCGGTCTCCGGATCGCTGCGGCGGTGCACGATGCGTTCAACGATGAGCTCCTGGGACACCTCGAGCAGGGCGACGGCGTCCAGGCCATGGCCCTTGTTGGTCAACATCTCTTGCAGGGCTTGGGCCTGCACGACCGTGCGAGGAAAGCCGTCCAGCAGAAAGCCAGGGGTCGCGTCGGGCTGCTCCAAGCGTTCCTTGACCATGCCGATGACGATGTCGTCGCCTACCAAGCCCCCATCGTCCATGACGGTTTTGGCCGCCAAGCCCATTGGGGTGCCGCCCTTGATGGCTGCTCGGAACATATCTCCGGTAGAAATATGGGGAATTCCGTAACGCTGAACGAGTCGGGCAGCTTGGGTGCCCTTTCCCGCGCCGGGGGGGCCAATGAAGATCATGCGCATCAGAACGAGCTCCTTGCAGTGCGAGCCTCCCTTTTAACCCATGGGGGGTCATCCCCCAGCGCCAACTCGCCGATCAACAGTCTGAAGCCACTTTGGAGGTGCTGCCATGACCCTGTTGACCCTACTCGGAGCGAGCCCCGTTTTGGCTGCGACCCTGACCGTCAATCCCGATGGAGGGGCGGACTACGAGGTGCTTCAGCAAGCGGTCGATGCAGCGGAAGATGGGGATCAAATACAGGTAGCGGGCGGTGAGTGGGGTACTGTCCAGGTCGGTGGAAAGGACCTGAGCATTGACTTTGGCCCCAGCGTAGCCACGCTGAACCAGCTCACCGTGACCGAGGCGACCCTGACGCTCACCGGGGGCATTTTTAATGGCGAGGGCGCTGGTATCCACAGCACGGACAGCAGCCTGACCCTGGAGGGCGTCTCCTTTGACGGGGCCCAGGCCCGCAGCGCCGCCCTCCGTGCAGACAACAGCACGGTTGTGGCCAGCCGGATCAGTGTGAAGGATTGGTCGAGCACCGACAGCGCCCCTTTTGAGCTGACCCAGAGCACCGTGGAGCTCACCGATGCGGTGTTCGCCGACACCGGTGGCCGTCGGGGTGGCGCCATCTACGCACAGGGAGGCTCCCTCTCCCTGAGCAATGTCAGCGTCGCCGACAGCCGCGCCGTGGAAGGGGGCGGGGCTCTCTACCTGGACCAGTCCAACCTGCTCGCCGAGGATGTGTCGCTGCGCGGTGGCCAAGCAGACTCGGGCGGCAGCATCTTCGCCACCAACAACAGCGTCCTGGACTTGCGCAATGTGCGCATCACAGACAGCCGAGCACGCACCACTGGCGGAGCGATGTACCTGTACAGCTCCAACACACAGGCCAGCGACCTTGTACTGACGGACAACCAAGCCGGACAGGGTGGCGGCATCGCGCTGGACCAAGGCTCACTGAGCATCGCAGACCTGAAGTCCGGCGCCAACGAGGCACGCCAGGAGGGCGGCCACTTCTGGGTGGACAACGGCGCATCGCTGACCCTGATCCGCAGTGAGCTAAGTGGCGGTCTGGCTACTCGGGGTGGTGGATTGTTCGTGAGCTCCGGCTTGGTGACCGCTCGGAACGCCATCTGGACCGGCAACGAAGGCGCCGAAGTGGGTGGGGCGTACTTCCAAGAGGACGGCTCTCTGGACCTTCGCTACGGCGTCCTGTCGGGGAACAGCTCGGAGCTTGGCTCTGCCCTTGCCTTTGCGCAGGGCAGCGCGAACATAGAGGGTCTGATCTTCATTGATCAGCGCGGCGGTGACAGTGTTGTCAGCGCGAGCACACAGAACGCCACCGTCTCCTCCTCCCTGTTCTACGAGAGCCAGAATGAGAGCTTCGGCAGCGTGAATCTGGTGGCCTCGTTGATGGACATCGATCCCAACTTTGTGGATGGTAGCTGGGTGCCTGGTCCCTATAGTCCTGCCTTGGACGCGCTCAATGGCTCTATGGACCTGGATAACACCCCTGCTGACATGGGCGCCTATGGTGGTCCTGACGCCTGGGCGCTGACAGACGCGGATGGCGATGGATACACCGCCGGTCGAGACTGTGACGATGACGATGACCAGGCCCACGAGAACGCACTGGACGACTACTACGACGGCGTAGACGCCGACTGTAGGGGCAACGACGACTACGACGCCGACGGGGATGGCTTTGGTGCCTCCCAGTTCGGTGGATTGGACTGCGATGACCTGGACGTCAACGCCAACCCATCCATGGCCGAGATCAGCGGCGACCGGTGGGACAGCAACTGTGACGGTCTGTACGACATTGATGGGGACGGTGACGGCTGGGCTGAAGGCGTGGACTGTGACGACGGCGACCCCGAGAGCCATCCTTGGGCCGATGATGTGCCCTACGATGGCGTGGACTCCGATTGTCTGGGAAATGATGACTACGATGCGGATGGAGACGGCTGGCCACTGAGCCAGGACTGTGATGACCAGGACGCCCACATTAACCCATCGACCCCGGAGATCTACGACGACGGTGTAGACCAGGACTGTGACGGTTGGGATGCTCAAGAGAGCAGTGGTGCGCTGGCTGACGCAGAAGCTGGGCATACTTTCCGCACCGAGTTCCCCCTCATCCCAGATGCGGGTCCTGGCTTGGACGAGGCCGGTATGGGCGGCTGTAGCACCGCACCGGGCCGCGGCGGAGCCCTCGCTGGACTCCTGGGCATGTTCGGATTGCTGGCTCTCCGCCGCCGGCGGCTGTGATTCTGTCGCGCCTCCGGCGCCGACGAGCGGCCTCCGTTTCGTCGAATGCCTTTGCTTCGAGTCGTCGCCTACCGGCTCCTTTATCGAATCAAAGACATCCGCTCCGACCGCTGTGATTCTGTCGCGGCTCCCCCTCTGACTCCCCCTCAGTCGCCCGGGACCTCTCACCCCGGGCGGCATTCTCTCCAACCCTCCAACCTCATCTGAACCAGATGCGACCCCGCGCTACCACCTCCAAGTACCTGCGCGAGTTCTCCAAAACTGTGTGACGTCGTGTCGCCCGATTCAGGAATTGTCCTGGGTCGGGCGACTTCGTGTTTTCCTTGGAGGGGTGGCCCGGCCCCCCCCTTGTTGGGCCAAGGGATCAACATACCCAACGGGGTTTCCGAAGGACAACACCGCCGGGGTTCTTCCGGGGGCATAGACGGAGTGCTTTTGTTCGAGCCGTCGTCCTGCGCTTCGCTGCGGTCTCCTTTGTCTCTCACCCAACGCCCCCATCATCTCGGGCGGCAGTGGGCAGCTGCCCGACTGACGTCGAAGGGTTGGGCGGCGTTGTCCTTTGGATGGGTGCCCGTCTCCCCGGGTTTCCCAGGAACAACATCCAAGTGGGGTTCTCTCTGGGCCTAGTCTATCCGTCCCTTCAGGCCTCGGTGCGCTTGGCGGTCTCGCCGTAGGAGATCGAGAAAGGGCCAGCGAGCAGGGAGTCGAAGGGTGCGAAGGCTCCGGCATCCGCGGCGGCCTTCACGAAGCCCTGGTGCGCTTCCTTAGAGTCCCAGTATTCCACTTCAAAGACCTTGTTGGCGTCGTCCAGATCGCGATGGACAGCGATACTGTGGCAGCCAGCTGCAATGGCGCCGCCTTGAACCCCTTCGAGAAAGGAGATGAGTGCGTCGCGCTTGCCCTCTTGGGCTGTGAAGACGGCAGCGCCTGTCGCAGTGAAAACGTCGTAATGCCGTACGCACCTGTGGCCCTGGAGTCCATGATCTCTCCCTCTGGCGAGACGCTTGCCAGCGTGCACACCGACGCGCACGGGCTGGTGGTTTACACACAGGAGCCGCCGGAGCGTGCAGATAGCGCGGTCGTGGACTCCTGGTGCTGGGGCAACGGGTCGGGTCAGGCCTATGTACTGAGCGAGAGCGAGCTCACCAAGAGCGACCCCAACTGGGGTGGCGAGGTCACGGTGCCCTACACCATCAAAGGGGACGACATCACGATGGAGTGGGGGGGTGATCTGGACGCCCACGAGAACACCTACACCTACTGGATCAAGTCGGTTGGCGACACCCTGATGATCTCTGGCCCCTCCAATCGGGCCGATGCCGATGACGCCATGGAGTTCGGCACGCCCGAGGCCTTTGGATCCATCTTTGGCGGGCTGGTGTTCCGGGACGACGGGGGCTGCTGAAGCCGGGGGTTCCCTCTGCCCCACGCTGGTTAGGACAAGGCCGGTATGGGCGGCTGTAGCACCGGGCCGCGGCAGAGCCCTCACTGGACTCCTGGGCCAGCGCGAGTTCTCCAAAACTGTGTGACGTCGTGTCGCCCGATTCAGGAAGTGTCCTGGGTCGGGCGACTTGTTTTTGGCGTTCCTGCCTTCGCCACCTCCGACCTAACTACGGCTTGTTTGGGTCTTGGGCGCGCAGGTAGTCCAGAGCAACGATGGCGGCTTGGGCCTTTGCCATCTTCTTGGGGCCTGTGACGCTTGGGCCGTCGTGTGTGGTTTTGTCGGGCAGAGTCACGCTGGCCACGTGAAGGGGGGCGTTGTCAGGCCCGCCAAGCCGCTCAACCTTCCAATCGCCAGCGGCCAGGTTCCGCTTGAACTTCCGCTGTACCAAGCTGGAGAGGGCGGTCATCGCCTTTGAACCCGTTTCTCCCTCGAGGCGTGTTCCTTTTTTGGGGAGGCCGTCCGGAAAGCGTCCGGAGAGAAGACGGATCACCAGTGCATTGGCACCCTCCCAGCCCTCGACCAAGAAGACCGCTCCGATGATCGCCTCTACGTGGTCCGAGATTGCCTTGTCTTTGTCGACCTGTCCCTGAAGCTTTTCACCCTTGCCCATCCGAATAATGGAGAGAAGATCCAGCTCTCGGCCCACCTCTGCAAGTGCGCTGGCGCTGGTCAGCGAGTCCCGACTCAGGTCCAGTCTTCCGGGCTCCGCACCAGGGAATCGCCGCCACAGTTCCGTCGCCACGAGTGCACCCAGGATGCGATCTCCCAGCCACTCAAGGGACTCATGGTGGGGAGCGTTGGGCTGGCCGTTCTCCAGATTCCAGGCGCGTCGTGAGAGAGCGGCCGCGAAGTGGTCCCGCGTCTCCCAGGCCGCTGGATCGAGTCCCAACTTTTCTGCTAAGGCACCCAACTTGGTTGACGCGGACATGCTGACCTCCTGATTTTCGTGTGGCGCTGTGGTTCGCACAGTCACAGTACAGCGTTTGTAGGACGCCGATGTCTATGCACCGCATTTTTGGTGTGGCAACCCGAGTGGGTGGCGGATGTGCTGGTGTTCTGACCTGCGCAGGCGTTCTCCGGCGGCCACTCGACCCGCCTGACCTCGGCTGCGGAGAGGGGTGTACTGCCCCTGCGCGGTGAACCGGTTAAAAGCTTGCGCCTTGACCCCCGGAGTCCAGATGATCCTCCTCCTCTCCTTCTTTGCCTGCACGGGTGCCGAGTCGACCACGACCACACCAGCCGTCGACCTGGGCCCCAAGCCCGCTACCGCCACGGCCCCTGCGCCGATGATGGAAGGGGACGGCGTTGTGGCCCAGTGGAACGGCGGGGAGCTGCGCTACTCCGAGCTGGGCGTGCACGCGGAGCAGAGCCTCAAGCAGCTGAAGATCGAGTACCTCCAGAACCGCTACGCGGTGGAGTCCGGCGCCCTTCGTGAGCTGGCTCTGATGAAGCTGCTGGAGGCTGAGGCGGCCAAGCGCTCCATGGAGCTCGACGGTTTGCTCAAGGTCGAGGTGGAAGACAAGGTCACCCAGCCCAGCAGCGCCGAGGTCGAGGAGTTCTACCCGGTCATCGCCCGTCAGCTGCGCAACGCCCCTCTGGAGCAGGTGTACCCACAGGTGGAAGGCTACTTGCTCAACAAGCGGCAGACCGAGCGGATGGAGGCTTACATCGTCGAGCTGGAGGCGGCCTATGGGCTCCAGACCCAGCTGCCATTCCCCGATCTGCCGAAGATCCAGGTCAGCGTGGACGACGACCCCGTCTTGGGCAACATCGACGCGCCCATCACCATCGTGGAGTTCGCCGACTACCAGTGTGGCTACTGCCGCAAGGTCTACCCGACGCTGCTCGAGCTGATGGAGGAGTACCCAGACCAGATTCGGCTCGTGTACCGCGACTACCCCCTCTCCGGTGGTCAGGGCGGCCTGGAGCCCAGCATCGCGGCCAACTGTGCGGGCGAGCAGGACAAGTACTGGCCGATGCATGACGAGCTGATGAACAACTCCAACTACTCGGAGGTGGGGCTCACGGCCTACGCCACCAAGATCGGTTTGGACATGGACGCCTATGCCGCCTGCATGGCAGACCCCGGCAAGCACGCCGAGGAGATCATGAAGGACTTTCGGGACGGGGGAGAGGCGGGCGTGAACGGCACCCCGGCCTTCTTCATCAACGGGGTGTTCTTGAATGGTGCGCAGCCCAAGGAGCAGTTCGTCGCTGTGATCGAGCGCGAGCTGGAGAACGCTGGATGAATCCCTCACTCTCCGAGCTGCAGGAGCAGGCCACGCAAGCCATCGCTGGCGCTGGAGACCTGAGCGCTCTGGACCAAGTACGTGTGGCCTACCTGGGCAAAAAGGGCGCCATCAAGGCCCTGCTCAAGCAGACCGGCGCCTTGTCCCCAGAGGAGCGCCGGCCCTTTGGACAAGCGGTCAACGCCTTGCGCGATGCCGTGACCACCGAGCTTGAGAGCCGCAAGGCCACCCTGCAAGGGGAAGCGGAAGCGGCGCGTTTGGAGGCCGGTTGGTTGGACGTGACTCTGCCCGCCGACACCCCCCGCGTGGGCAAAGAGCACCCCATCACGGGTTTGCTGCGCGAGGTCACCGACCACTTCCATGGTCTGGGATTCACCGTGGCCAGTGGTCCGGAGATCGAGGATGCATTCCACAACTTCGACGCACTGAACATCCCGGCCAACCACCCGGCCCGGGACGTGTGGGACACCTTCTATACGGAAGAGGGCGGCATTCCCCGCACCCACACGAGCTCCGTGCAGATTCGTACCTTGGAAAAAGCCACCTTGCCCCTGCGCATCATCGCGCCCGGTAAGTGCTTCCGCAACGAGACCATCGACGCCACGCACCTGGCCGCGTTCAACCAGTGCGAGGGTCTGTTCATCGACAAGAACGTGACTGTCGGGCACCTCAAAGCCACCCTGGAAGGGCTGGTCGAGCGCCTGATGGGCTACAGAGTGCCCACCCGATTCCGCCCGGCTTTCTATCCCTTTGTGGAGCCCGGTTTGGACTTGGACATCGAGTGCATCTTCTGCAAGGGCAGCGGCTGCAGCATCTGCAAGCACTCCGGTTGGATCGAGGTCATCCCCTGCGGCATGGTGCACCCCAACGTGCTGCGCGCCTGTGGCCATG
>JBLHMA010000225.1:0-8549 GCA_047621545.1 Cognaticolwellia sp.
GCACCCCCTGCAGCGGCGTGGTCACAAGCGAGGCCAGCCGTAGTCGCTGCAGCTCTCCACGGCTCAGGCTGTTGGCGCTGCGGTTTAGGTGCAGGTAGCCCAAGCCCACCCGCTCCAGGAAGTCCAGGCGCCGGCCCAGCTCCTCTGCTAGCCCAGGCAAGCCGATTCCCAGCCCCATCAGCCAGGGCCCCAGCTGACTCAGTGGCCACTCCATGAGCGCGCCGGGGCTATGGCCGTTCAGACGCAGGGCCAAGGACTCCGGGCTGAGGCGCTGGCCTTGGCAGTTCGAGCAGATCTGAGCGTCTATTTCTCCCAGTCCCTGGCAGCTCGGACACGCCCCACCTGCGGTGTTGAAGTTGAGCAGCGCTGGGCTCAAGGGGGGCAGCGGCTGGTCACGACCGGGCACCCAAGCCTGCTCCATGAATGGGTGCTCCCCGTCCTCGAGCAGGGCCACAACCCGTCCTTGGCCGGCCATCAGTGCTGTGCGCAACGCATCGGCCAGCCTGGCCTCGCGTTCGGGAGAGATTCGAATCCGGTCCACGACCACCTGAATCCGGTGCGTCTGCTTGGGGTCCAGAGGGGGCAGATCCTCGATTCGATGAAGGACCCCGTTCACGCGTACACGGGCAAAACCCTCGGCCAGCAGGCCCTCCATTAGGAGGTTCTGGTCCCCCGTCGCCGCCTCTCGGGCTGGGGCCAACAGGGTCAGGCGGGTGCCTTCGGGCAGTGCGAGCAGCTCCTGAAGGATCTGGTCGGCCCGATGGGTCTCCACTTGCGCGCCTGTGGCTGGGTCGTGCTGGGTACCCAGGCGCGTGAACAGGACGCCGAGCAGCTGCTGGAGCTCACTCAGCGTGCCCACTGTGGCCCGTGGTCCGGGATCATCCCCGCGATTCTGGGTCACCGCCAACGTCGGAGGGACACCGACCAGTGAGTCGAGTTCAGGGCGGGGCTGCTGGTCCAACAGGGCGCGAAGCTTCACACTGAGGGTCTGGGCCAAGCGGCGGCGCCCTTCGACGTGGAGGGTGTCCAAGGCCAAGCTGGACTTGCCGGAGCCACTCACGCCACAGATGACCGTCATCGTTCCCAGGGCGAGATCCAGGTCTACGCCCTTGAGGTTGTGGGTACGTGCGCCGCGGAGTTGGATGCTGGATGCCATGCCCTTGCTCTAACCTGCAGGCTTGGCAACTAGGCCACCAGCCGTGCGATCTCGCTGTTCCAGGCCACCACTCGGTCGCGGCCGTCTTCTTTGGCGGCATAGAGGGCCCGGTCGGCCATCTCCAGGAGTCCTTCCGGGCTCTGTGTGCCACCCACGGTGCTCGAAATGCCGATGCTCACGGTGAAGGGGCGGCCCGAGGTGTGACTTGCATGGAGCAGGCGCGCTCGAATCCGTTCCCCGACCTGCAGGGCAGCATCCTCGTCCGCATGGGGCAGGACCAGGGTGAACTCCTCGCCTCCGGGGCGGCAGGCCAGGTCGCTGGCTCGGCAGACTTCTTGTAGGACTTGGGCAAAGAGGCACAGGCAGCGATCTCCGACATCGTGGCCAAAGCTGTCGTTGAGCTTCTTGAAGTGGTCCAGGTCACAGGCGACCACGGCGTAGGGACTGTTGGCCTCATCCAGGTCCGAGAGCAGCTGCTGCATGCCGCGGCGGTTGGCCAGTCCGGTGAGCGCGTCCGTGTTGGCCTGCTGCTCCCGCTCCTCCAGGCTGAGCACCACGCCAAGGCGTGTGCCCAAGGCATGGGCCATCGCGCTGCACGCCTCACCCGAAGCCTTGGAGGGCGTCTGGTCCCAGTTGGCTTGCACGATGGCCAAGCTCTTCCCGGCCACAGCGACCGGAGCGCAGACCGCGTGGGTGTCGGCTTGCAAGAGCTGCGCGCAGCGGGCCAAGCCCCCTCCGGGCGAGAAGGTCATCAGACGTCCCTTTCTCAGCGCCGGACAGCGCTTCGCGGAGGGACAAGCACAGGCACGCTCCCCCATCGAGACCTCCCACTCCAGGGCGCTCTCACCGTGATCCACAATGAGATGGAAGGTGTCGCTGCTCAGGCGCACGTCGGCTGCCCTTCGGGCGATCTCGTAGACCTCCCTTGCGGTGTCGGCGATGTCCAGCGCCTCGGCCAGGTCCTGCGCAAAGCTCGAGCGCATACGCTCCACTTCCAAGGTTCGGATCAGCTTCTGGTGATTGCCACCGAGCTGCTGCAAGGCAGTCTGCAGATCCGGATTGCCCAGGTCCTGGCAGTCCAGCACGCCTCCAATTCCAATGGCGTGAATCGCTGTGATGACGTGCTCGCTGCGCTCACGCATGGAGCGACCGCGCCGGACTTCCGTCCACAGGAGCAGCGCCCACCCGCCCCAGAACATGGCCACTCCAAGGCAGCCAGACATAAGAAGGACAGCGCGCGCCAAGATCTGATGGGGATGAAAGGCCAGAATGGCCGTGGAGACTATCGCCCCCACAGTCACCAGTCCGCACATCCACCCCAGCTGCAGCAGCACTTGCCGGGTGTTCAGGCTGCTTCGGGACAGGCGTTGCCAGTGCTGTGAAAAGCGTCGCATCAAGACAGGTTTCTCCATTCCCGATCCCTTCGGTACGCTGACGCTTATGATTGAGCGGCGACGCTGCAAGTGGCGCGCCCCTGAGCCCTAGACAGGGCAGCCATAGGAGGGCATGCTATGCCTCAGTCCGCCCTGCTTCTCGACCCAGCCTACCTGCCCTACCTGCCCTTGATCCACCTGGCTTGGGCTGATGGGCAGCTCAGCCCACAGGAGCTTCAGGCCGCCCGCAGCTTGGTCTCCGAGCAGATGGCCCCCGGCATCGACGCCATGCCGGTGCTCTCCACTTGGCTGGACCCGGACTCGCCCCCCACTGCCACCCAGCTGGTGCAGCTGCGCGCACGCATTCGAGAGCTGGCCCGCGATATGCCTTTGGAGGAGAGGCGGGGTCTGGCCCAGCTCGGTTTTGCGCTGTCCCAACAAGCCGGCCAACAGCCCCTGCCCAAGGTCGTCAACGCCGTCCAGGAGCTGGAGCGGGCCCTTCAGCTCTCGGGGGATGAGCCCACCCGTGCGCTGCTTGGGGAGCTGGGCTTGGGCTGGGTGCAAGCGGACCAGACGAGCCCGCCTAGCGGCCTGGATGTTGGAGCCATCACCGCGATGCTCGATGCGGACTACCCAGAGTCCCGTCAACGCATTCGACAGCTTCTCAAGGAAGGCGCCCTGCGCCAGGGCGACCTGGAGATCTCCAAAGACGACTACAGGGCTTGGATTCTGGAGCAGCTCCAGGTCATCGCAGAGAATGGCATCGGTGCGTTGGCCTATCCAGGAATCGTGGGTCAGAACCGCGACATCGGCGACTTTATGGCCTGCTTTGAGGCCTTGGCCGACGGCGACCTGTCTCTCCTCATCAAGTTCGGCGTCCAGTTCGGACTGTTTGGCGGGGCCATCTTCTTTTTGGGCACCGAGCGGCACCATGCGCTGCTTCCAAAAGTGGCCAGTCTGGAGCTTCCGGGATGCTTTGCGATGACCGAGACGGGCCATGGTTCTAACGTGCGCTCGCTGGGCACGACCGCCACCTTCGATCTCGACCGGGACGGCTTTGTCATCCACACCCCTGACCGCGCGAGCTGGAAGGACTACATCGGCAACGCAGCCTGTCACGGCCAGCAAGCGGTGGTCTTTGCGCGGATGATTCTGCAAGGCGAAGACTACGGCGTGCACCCCTTGCTGGTGCCGATCCGAACCCCCCAGGGGGAGTCGATCCAGAGCGTGCACATCCAAGACAACGGGCTCAAGCTGGGCCTGAACGGCCTGGACAACGGCCGCATCGCGTTCGACCAGCACTTCGTCCCCAGATCCGCGCTCCTAGACCGCTACGCTCAGGTCGATGCGCAGGGCAACTACAGCTCGCCCATCAACAGCGCGGGTCGGCGTTTCTTTACCATGATTGGCACCTTGGTGGGCGGGCGAGTCAGCGTGGGCTCAGCAGCCGTGGGGGCCTCGCGATCGGCACTGGCCATCGCAGTTCGCTACGCGGAGAAACGCCGTCAGTTCGGCCCGGCGGACCAGGAGGAGACCCGAATCCTGGACTACCACACCCACCAGCGGCGCTTGTTTGTGCCCTTGGCCGAGGCCTATGCACTCAGCTTCGCCAACCGGGACCTGATCCAGCGCTACGTGCACAAAACCGAGGAGAGCGCACGCGAAGTGGAGAGCCTGGCCGCAGGCTTGAAATCCCTGAGCACCTGGCACGCCACCGCGACCATTCAGACCTGCCGCGAGGCCTGCGGTGGCCAGGGCTACTTGGCCGAGAACCGCTTTGCCCGCCTAAAAGCCGACACCGAGGTCTTTACCACCTTCGAGGGTGACAACACTGTGCTGCTGCAGCTCGTGGCCAAGGCCGTTCTCACCGAGTACGCCGGCTCGGTGGGCGATCAGCGTGTCTTTGGTGTGCTGCGTCTGGTCTGGGACCGCGCACGCACGGAGCTGGGCGCCTTGGACCCCGTCACCCCCCGACTGACCAGCAGCGACGCCCTGCGCAACATCGAGTTTCAGGTCTCTGCCCTGGCCTATCGCCAAGCCAAGCTCACCTGGTCGCTGGCCGGTCGCCTACGCCGACGTGTGCAAGGGGGAATGGACAGCAGCCAAGCCGCAAACGAGTGCGGGGACCACATGCAGGCCCTGGCCATCTCCGCGACCGAAGCCCACGTCCTGGAGGTCTTTGACGCTGCCCTGCAGAAGGCAGAGGGCCAGGGTGTGAAGGAGGCTCTGACCAAGCTGCGGGATCTCTATGCGCTCTCCCGCATCGAGAACGACCAAGCCTGGTTTCTACGTCACGGCGTCATCGAGGCCAACAAGGCTCGGGCCATTCGGAACGAGATCCACGTCATCTGTCTGGAGCTACGGCCCATGGCCGTGGAGCTGGTCAATGGCTTCGGCATTCCGGAGGTGGCCTTGGGAGCGCCAATCGCGCTGGACTGAGCGAAACAGATAGTAGGGCCAACCGACCCAAGGCTCCCCGTGCTCCTCCTCCTCGCCTGCCTGACCCCCGATGCCCCACAGGAGGCCGCCTTGGCCACCTCCGACCTGTCCCTCCCCCAGGGCTACCACGTCGCCAGCACCCAGGACCAGAGCGGACCTTGGGTGAACCGATTGGCCAACGCGGACTCCCCGTATCTGCAGCAGCACGCAGACAATCCAGTGGACTGGCGGGAGTGGGGAGATGAGGCGTTTGAGGAGGCCCGCGCCCGAAACCTGCCCGTGTTTTTGAGCGTCGGCTATGCGGCCTGCCACTGGTGCCATGTGATGGCCCACGAGTCCTTCGAGGACCCCGGGATCGCAGCCCAGCTCAACGAGCACTTCATCCCGATCAAGGTGGACCGGGAGGAGCGGCCGGACGTAGACGCGGTGTACATGGACGCTGTGGTGATGCTCTCCGGACACGGGGGGTGGCCGGCCAGCCTGTTCCTGACCGCCGACGGCGTGCCCTTTTTTGCAGGGACTTACTACCCGCCCGTACCGGCCTCGGGTCGGCCAAGCTTCGGACAGGTCTTGGACCAAATCCAGGGCATCTGGACCCAGCAGCAGCCCAAGGTGGAGGAGGTCACTGCCCAAATCCAAGCCCGTCTGGCCGCCCAAGCTGCTCCTCCAGCGGGAGATCTGCCCAGCGCTGATGTTGGCGAGGCCACCTTGGCCGGCATGCGCAAGGGCTGGGACCGGCAGAACTCTGGCTGGTCTGGTGGCGGTCAGCCTTCGAAGTTTCCGATGCCGTCTCGGCTGCTGGCGATCCTCTCTTTAGGGCAGCTTCGGGATGATGCAAGCACCCTGAGCTTGGCCCAGCAGATGCTCAGCGCAATGGACCAAGGTGGGGTCCACGACCCGCTGGGCGGTGGGTTTCACCGCTACTCGGTGGACCCGGCCTGGACGGTGCCCCACTTCGAGAAGATGCTCTACGACAACGCGCAGCTGCTGCAGGTCTATGCGGTCGGAAATGTGGTGCTCGGAGATGCCCGCTACGGTCAAGTGGCACGGGACACAGCGGACTACATGATTCGAGACATGCAGGCGCCCAGCGGCGCATTTTGGGCCAGTGAGGACGCCGACTCCGGCGGAGAGGAAGGCACCTTTTATGTGTGGAACCCTGCCCAGGTTCGGGCGCTGCTGCCTGAGGACCAGGCCGAGGCGTTCATCGCGGCCTACCAGGTCAGCGAAGACGGCAACTTCGAGGCCCCCCATGGGCAAGAGAGTGGCTTCACGGTTCTAAACCGCGCTGGGAACCAAGATCCCGAATCCGGTTTGCTCCCCCAGGCGCGTACCCGCTTGTACGGGGCCCGCCTTGAGCGCATCCCACCGCCTACAGACACCAAGCTGGTGGTGGCGTGGAACGGGCTGGCCATCTCCGGCCTGAGCACCGCCGCCCGCTTGCTGGACGAGCCGGCCTACCTGCGCGCTGCCCAAGCGGCGGCCAATGACGTGCTGGCCCACCGAAGCGAAGATGGGGCCTTGCCGCGCACGCTGGCCAAAGACCCGCCCACCGGGACGCTGGATGACTACTCGGCGATGGCCTTGGGACTGCTGGATCTCTACCAAGCCGATCCAGATCCGCGCTGGTTGCTGGAGGCAGAATCCATCACCCAAGAGCTGCTCAACCGCTTCTCTTCGACCGAGGGTGGCTTTGCTCAGGCGGAGTCCAGCGCCGGCTTGATCGTCGTCCGCCAGGACGCCACAGATGGTGCGGAGCCCAGCGGCTGGGGCCAGACGATGCAGGTGCTGCTGCGGCTGCGCGCGTATGGAAGCCACGTGGCCTCGAGCGAGCGCATCGATGCTGGCTTTGCAGCCGCAGGCGGCCTGCTGAACCAAGCCCCTTGGGTAGGGAGCACCTTGTCCAGCGCCTACGCCCTCTCCCAGCAACCCTCGATGGAGGTGGTCATCGCAGTCTCGGATCCCCAGGACCCCATGCTGCCCTACTTCTTGCAAGCCTACAATGCAGCATGGCGGCCTGGGGTCGTGCTTGCGGTACACACCCAGGACCCCCGCCTGGAGGCCTTCGCAGCCTTGAGCGCCAAGACGCCGGGAGCCGAGGGTCCAAGGGTGTATGTGTGTGTGGACAAAGCCTGTGGGCTGCCGACGACCGAGGTGAGCACCTTTGTGACACAGCTCGAGAGAGGCCTGAAGTGATGGCGGGCGCTTGGGCGTGCCGCCCTCAGAATCCAGGGGGTGTGCGCGGGCCAGGGCTGCGCTGGTCATCAGCCCCGTCTTTTCGCTGTCGAGGGATGTAGATCTCCACTCGGGTTCCCTCTCCCAGCACGCTCTCCAGGCGAATGTGACCACCATTTTGCACAACCGCGCCGTGTACGGTCGCCAACCCAAGACCGGTACCCTTTTCATCTCGACGGGTGGTGAAAAAGGGCTCAAACGCCCGGTCCCGAACCTCAGCAGACATGCCTATGCCGGTGTCTGTGACTGCAAGCATGACGTAATCGCCTGCCTCCACTGACGGACGCAGCGCAGCCTGCTGCTCCGTGAGGACACAGTTTTTACCCTCTACCAGCAGATCCCCGCCCTGGGTCATCGCGTCCCGGGCATTGACCACCAGGTTCATCAGGACCTGTCCCACCTGAGAACGGTCGACGAACACAGTCCATAGGTCTTCTTCGACCTGTGTCTTGACGCTGATGTGCCCGCCCAAGGTCCGACCGAAGAGCTTGGAGAGTTCCACGATCACTTGGCCAAGGTCCACCTCTTTGGGGCGAATGGTCTGTTTCCGGGCGACCGCAAGTAGCTGCTGGCACAGATCTGCAGCGCGCTTCGAGGCCAGGGCGATCTGCCCAAGGTCTTCCTGGATACTACTGCCTGGATCTAGCTGGCTTTGCACCAAATAGGTATAGTTCAGAATCACAGTCAACAGGTTGTTGAAGTCGTGCGCGACCCCGCCGGCCAGTCGCCCAACTGACTCCAAGCGCTGCCCGCTGCTGATCTGTGCCTGCAAGTCCTGCACCGGCCGCAGATCCTGCATCACCGTCGCGTAGTACTGCAGGTTTCCGATGCTATCGCGGTGCGAAGTCAGAACTTGACTGACCGGGATGACCTGCCCCTTGGGACCTATGACAGCGCTCTCACCGCGCCACGACCCGTTCTTCTTGGCGGCCGATAGTCCCTGTTTCAGAACGATCTCCAGGCCTTGGGGTGTGTGGTACTGAGAGAGCGGAGTACCCACAGCATCCACTACGCCAAGGAGACGCCGGCCAGCGGGATTTAGGTAGAGCAGCTTGCCTTCGGCATCCACCATTGCGACCAGGTCCGGGGAGGCCTCTGCCAGACTCCGGAAGCGATCCAGTTCCCGCTCTGTGCGCTTCTGCTCGGTGATGTCGGCGAAGCTAACGACCGCCGCAATACGTTCCCCGGAACTGCTATACACAGGTGCTTCGTATCCCAAAAGCCGGTGCTTTTTGCCGTTTTCGTCGCGCACGATGAGGTTTTGCCCCAAGACGCGCTCCCCGAACTGAAGCGCTCGAGCGATGGGTTGGTCATTGGGTGGGAAGGGTGTGGCGTCTGGATGCAGC
>JBLHMA010000226.1:0-8543 GCA_047621545.1 Cognaticolwellia sp.
ACCGTCTATGATCTCGATGGCGAAGCGGTCCACATCACCGTCGGAGTCGAGCACACCCAGCCCTCGACTGGTGCCACGGTCTCTACCCTCGTCGTCTTGGTCCATGGTGACTGGGAGCGAGGTCTCTTGCCCGCTGGAGTCGTTTGGCTCCTCCTCCACCTGGTCCTCCTCGTACCAGCTCACCTGGTAGCTGTGCAGGGTGGTCCATGTGTTGGGGCCGCCCGTGCTGTCTATGTTGCGGACTCGGAGTAGGATCTCGCTGGCCTCGATCCGGAAGTGCACGCCGCGGTCCAAGCCGGTGGGGCTCTCCTTGTAGAAGATGGGGGTGCCATCGGGCAGCATCATCTCCACAACAGGGGTCAGGTCGGTGTCCCGGGAGTCTGCGCTTCCGGCGATATACATAGCGGAGCCTGGGGTCACGCTGTAGCGGAACCAGTCCATGTCCCCATTCTCCTCCAGCACGATCCCGATGTTGTTGATGCTGCTGTCGGAGAGCTCGATGTCCAGACTGGGCTCATCCAGGCTGTCCTCCACCGACACGGCTCCAAATGGCAGCAACTCCAAGGCATAGGTGGCCGCGCCGCTGTACTCACTGCCAGGGGAGACCTTGACCAGCCACTCACCGGGCTCGCTGAGGTAGGCCATCATGACCGTGTCGTAGGTACTCACACTACCCAGAGGGTGGTTGTCCTCGCCGGCATGGAGCTTGCCAGAGGGGCTGTACAGGTCCACTCGGGTGTCCGAATCCTCGCAGACGGTTTGCAAGCGTGCCCACTCGCCCCCCTGACTCGAGAAGCTGTACCAGTCCGCGTCGTCGCCGGTGTTGAGCCAGGCGTCTTCCGGTTCCTCCCAAAGGATTGCCTTGGCGCCCTCCTTTTCGTTGTCGCCGTCGCCGGACTCGCAGAAGCCGCTCTCGCTGCAGTATTCATAGGCCAGACAGTCGCTGTCTTGGATGCAATCGGGATCTGGGTTCGGCTGCGGGGTCCCCGTGTCTGCTGAATCGGTGGAAGTGCACGCTATGAGCAGAGCGAAAGGAAGCGAGGTCATGCTGTCTCCGAAGGGTCTATGTCACCAGCCTACCTTGCCGCAGGGGGCTGGGTGGTTAGCTCACGGGGCCAACCGGAGGAAGTCAAAAATGGTTCGCGCACTGACAGGAATTCAGCCCAGCGGGTCGCCGCACATCGGCAACCTCAAGGGGATGGTCGAGCCAGCAGTGAAATTGCAGGAGAGCACTGAGCCCTTCTACTTTATCGCCAGCTACCACGCGATGACTACCCTGAAGGACCCGGAGCTCTTCCGCCAGTACCAGTTGGAGGCAGCTGCTACCTTCTTGGCCTTTGGCCTGGATCCGAAGCGAGCGGCGCTCTTCCTCCAGCAGGACGTTCCCGAGGTGTGTGAGCTGTCCTGGATTCTGGGGACCCACATCAACTTGGGAATCTTGGAGCGGGCTCACGCCTTCAAGTCCGCCAAGGACAAGGGCAAGGAGATCAACCTGGGCACCTTCGCCTACCCGGTGCTCATGGCAGCAGACATTCTGCTGTACGACACCAACCTGGTCCCCGTCGGCAAGGACCAGAAGCAGCACGTGGAGATGGCGCGGGATTTTGCCGCAGGGTTTAATCACCGCTACGGGGAGGAGATCTTCGCTCTTCCAGAGCCGGTGATCCGCCCCGAGGTGGCTACGGTCCCCGGCGTGGACGGTCAGAAGATGTCCAAGTCCTACGGCAACACCCTGGGCGTGTTCACGCCGCCTAAGAAACTGCGCAAGCGGGTCATGAAGGTCGTCACCGACTCAAAAGAGTTGGAGGAGCCCAAAGATCCAGATTCTTGCAACGTGTTTGCACTCTACGCTCTCTTCGCCACTAATGAAGAGCAGGCAGAGCTTGCGGATCGCTACCGCGCGGGTGGCATGGGCTACGGCCATGCCAAGCAGGCATTGTTCGAAGTGATGGACCGCGCACTTGCCGAACCCCGCGAGCGCTTCACAGAGCTCATGCAGAACCCCAAGCAGATCGAACAAGTGCTGGAAGAAGGCGCCGCCAAGGCGCGTTCTGTTGCCCAACAGACCATGGAAAGAGTACGCTCTGCCACCGGTTTGGGGCCGCGGCGCTAATGCGCGAACAGAAATCTGTCAGGCACTTTACGTCTTCTTGACAAATAACCCCGTCCTTTCCCTGTAGAACTTCGCAACGCAAGTCTCTACACTCCACTCTTCCTTACCGGTCTCGGGCGCTTCATCAGCCCCCCTCGAGACCAAGCCCAGGAGTCACTCAATGGCCATCTTCCGCACCAGCTTTGGTGGAGGACTTCCCTCTGGCGGTTCGCGCAGCGAGCGCCTCACTGCAGAGGAGGAGAAGGACATGGCGCGCAAGATTCGCGCAGCGGAGGAGTCCGCTCGCGATGCCATTATCGATATCGATTTGGCCCGCGCTATCATCGGTCGCCGCCCCGAACGCGCCGAGCGCACCCGTGCGGGTGCCGTAAGCCGCTTGGAGGAGGCCGTTCAAGAAGTTGGACGCGCCGCCCGAAAGAACCCTGAGCTCCGCAAGGCCGCTCGGGAAGCTGGCGGTGCTTGGCAAGAGGCGGAGAACCTCCGCTGGCGCCTTGCCATGTCCGGTCGCCGCATCGCCCATGGCGAGGCACGCAAGCTGGCTGGTCCCTTCATGGATGAAGAGGACTTGGTGCAGGAGGGCTACATTGGTCTGCTCCGTGCAGCCAAGCGCTTCGACCCCGACCGCGGCATCCGCTTCTCCACCTACGCTCGTTGGTGGGTGCGTGCCCAGATGACCCGCGCCATCGACCACACCGGTCGTCCCGTGCGGCTGCCTGGTTGTGCGGTGGAGCAGACCCGAAACTTGCGCAAGGCCATGAAGCGCTTCGAGTCCGGCGGCATTGCCTACAACGTGCAGGATCTCGCCGAAGAGGTGGGCATCGACAAGGAGCGCGCCGAGCTGCTGTTGTCCCAGGGCAACACCATCTCGCTGGAGCAGCCTGTAGACGACGGACCCCGTCCACGTCCACTGGAGCGCTTCCTCTCCGACGATGACGCACCTCAGCCCGACGGCGAGGCCATCCAGGGCCAAGAGCTTGCACGCATGCACAAGGCCTTCGCCGCTGTGCTGAGCGACCGCCAGCGCTTCGTTCTCACCCGCCGCTACGGTCTGGACGACGGCGAGTTCCGCACCTTGTCCGAAGTGGGCAAGGAGATGGGCTTGTCCCGCGAGCGTGTCCGTCAGATTGAGCGCGAGGCCCTGATTCGTCTTCGTGACCACTCGGGCATCCGTGACGGAGCTTTGGCCCGCCTGCGCGCCATGATTGCCTAAGAGCTCACCTCCTTAGAGAGTGAACGGGCGCGGTATGCAATGAGCAGGCCGCGCCCGTTCTGCGTTTCCGGGGTCTGATTGGGTGGGGGGAAGCGGACTCCGAGCTGGGACCGACGGGGTCGTACCGTACGTAAAATGGGGCTTGAGATCGACTTTTATTATGATCAATAGAAGAACGTGCCATTCCATTTCTGGCCTAAACGTACAGGGTGTACAGGGTTTATGCTCGGTCGTTGACGGCGAGATGTTCTGGTTGCCCCCTGGATAACCTCTGTAATTACAAGCCTTTGAAGTCTATACACAGCTGTGTACAAGACGGATGTTCGGGTGTACAGCCTTGGACAGGGTATGTATATAGTTTGTCATTAGATTGGCCTATTGAATCAAAACCTCACGTCCGGGTGAGGGTTTGGCCTGCCGCAACATTCTGCGGTGCTATGTTGTTTGCATGAAGACACCAAAAACCCCCGACCTCGAGCTTGTCCAGGCCTACCTGGAACTCAACGACCAAAACGCTTTCGAGCAGATCTATCTGCGCTACCGGAGCAATGTTTACAGGGCGACTTCCCGCGCCCTGGCTGGGTTTTCGTCTGCCGAGGTCGACGAGTTTGCTCAAGAGCTTTGGGCCCGTGGGCCCGCGCTCTTTGAGCCGTGGGACATCGAGCGGGGAACCCTTCGCACCTACTTGGTCGTTCAGGCGACCTGGGGAGCCCGCTCGGCCGAGGCAAAGCGTATGCGTCGGCACGCCAGCCGCCGCGCTGCCGAGCTGCCCGCATCCGGTCAGGATCCTGGAGCTTCCCGCTGCATGTCTGCATGGTCTCTGGACAATGCGGACGGTGCCGAGGGCGCACTGAGCGGCGACGGCGCCCGCAAGGCCAACGCAAGCCAGGCCATCCGTGCCTATTTGGACAGCGCCAACGAAGACCGCCCGGCCTATGTGCTGCGGCAGTGGCTCGATGGCCGCACAGGCCGCGAGATCGCGGCTGATCTGGGTGTACACCCGGCTCAGATCAGCCGCGACTTGGCTCGTGCCCGCACCAAGATGCAGGAGTTTTTGCCTGAGCGTAGCCTGCCCATCCGCAAGGGAGCGCGCATCCGGAGCTAAGGCCGGCGCAGCTTCGCTGGCCAGTCTGGCCTACGGCCACAGATTGTTAGTCTTCTGACCAAGTCCACTGGTGGACGGTCGACAAAGCCGGACGCCGTATGGCGCCCGGCTTTGTCACTCTGTGCTGCGCAACACTGGCCGGGCGCAAGGGGTCCCGTAGGGGAGGGAGTTAGTTCATGGCTCCACGAGCGAGCTGGAGACCAGCTCTGGCCGTCTTGGGCGGGAGCCGGCGAGGGCCTGGTGGGCTCCGTTGGGTGACCGGGGTGGGGCCCCGTTGGGGGTAGGGGCACGGAGCAGCGTTTTGCTGTGCGCCTGAAGGGGCCCTTTTGCGCGGCAGCCTCAGCTTGCGCGACACCCACAACTTGGGGAAACACTAGGTTTCCCCTGAGGCTACACCTCTTCCCCTTTCTGACGGGTCACTGTATAACTTGCTTGTGAGGCCTGAAACTGCGGTTTCGGGCTCATCCGAAGCCTCACGCTGCGCGCTTCGTTTCGAGCTCGCTCAAGCAGCCCGACGGGCCGCAGCGGGTGTTGCCCAGCAGCATCACTGGAGCCTGTTTGGGGGAAGGAAGCCCCGGTTCACGGGCTACCGACCGTACGGGTGGCCGTTGCCCTTGTTTCGTGGGGATCCCTTGCGGGCAGGGCCCAATCCAAAAAACACACCCAAACGGAGCCGCGTCGGCGTCACGAGATTTTGTGGACTCCCTTCCGCTCGAGCAGCTCCGTAGAGCCAGGTCGGCGAGCAAGAGGGAACTAAGATCGGTCTTTATTATCTACGAAATAGGAAATACACGTTCCATTTTTGAATGTAGTGCCTAAGTTGTATAGGGTTTTGGACTGAATGGTGACGGCGCTTATGTTCTGCCAAGCAGAGGCATAATGCTAATAATATTAGGCATATATAGCCTATACAAAACTTCATACACGGGAGCCTGAGCTGTGTACAGCTATGGATATGGTCTGTACATGGTTTGTATTGAGATTTGCGTTTTGAACCAAAACCTTACGTTGACGTAAGGGTTTGGCCTGCCGCAACGTTCTGGGGTGCTATGTTGTTTGCATGAAGACACCAAGAACCACCGACCTCGAGCTTGTCAGGGCCTACCTGGAGCTCAACGACCAAAATGCTTTCGAGCAGATTTATCTGCGCTACCGGAGCAATGTTCACAGAGCGACCTCCCGCGCTCTGGCTGGATTCTCGTCCGCCGAAGTGGATGAGTTCGCTCAGGAGCTCTGGGCCCGCGGCCCTGCGCTCTTTGAGCCGTGGGACATCGAACGGGGAACCCTGCGTACCTACTTGGTCGTCCAGGCCACCTGGGGTGCCCGCTCGGCTGAGGCGAAGCGTATGCGCCGCCACGCAAGCCGCCGGGCGGCCGAGCTGCCTGCATCCGGACAGGACCCAGGCGCGTCGCGCTGCATGTCTGCATGGTCTTTGGACAACGCGGACGGTGCCGAGGGCGCACTGAGCGGCGACGGCGCCCGCAAGGCCAACGCAAGCCAGGCCATCCGTGCCTACTTGGACAGCGCCAACGAAGATCGCCCGGCCTACGTGCTGCGGCAGTGGCTCGACGGCCGCACAGGCCGCGAGATCGCGAAGGACCTGGGCGTACACCCGGCCCAGATCAGCCGCGACTTGGCCCGTGCCCGTACCAAGATGCAGGAGTTCTTGCCTGAGCGCAGCCTGCCCATCCGCAAGGGAGCGCGCATCCGCAGCTAAGGCTGGCGCAGCTTCGCTTGGGAAGCTGGCCTACGGCCTTAGACCATCAGTCTTCTGACCAAGTCCACGTTTTCGTGGACGGTCGACAAAGCCGGACGCTGCATGGCGCCCGGCTTTGTCACTCTGGTAAATGGCAGGTCCAGCGCAGGTCCGTCTGTGGCCAGGGTGCTGAGTGGGAGCTCCGCCAACGGCGTGAGCTCCGAGACATCGCCGATGGGGTGCACCGGCAGCATCCTGGGGAGGACCACCGCTTGGGCGCGGGAGGCGGGGAGCAGAGGCACCGCCCAGTCTCCGGCGTCAACCGACTGTCGCTGGGACTTGGGGCCCAAGATGCGGGCGAGTCCGACCCGCTCTCGCCAGAGTGGGCCCAGGTGCGGGGGAAAGGGGCCTCTAGGCATCTCGGCGGCCAAGCGCTCAAGCTCGGTCGCGATGTCTTGTGCCAGCTGCTCGGACCGGTTCAGGCAGAACACGGCGGCGGGGGACATGCAGCCTTGCCCGTCGTACAGGGCGGCGTCTAGGGCCAGGGCGCGGGCAATCTCTGGGGTTGGCTCGTGAATGACTGCGAAGCTCACGCGGTGTCCGTGCAGGCTCTGGCGAAGTCCTTTGGGGAGAGCGGAGCCCAGCTCGGCCATGGCGGCATCGCCTCCAAAGCCCAGCACGCGGTCCTGGCTGCCAATCCTCTTCAAGCCCTCTGCAGTCGACGTCACCAGCTGCGCGCCGAAGACCTCTGCGAGCGCCGAGACGGAGTCGGGGCGCGCGCTTGGGGCCTTGAGCACCACCGGTAGTTTGGCAAGACTGGCTAGGACCAACCACGGTAACGGCGCGGTAAAGACGTTGGCCGCGCACCAGATCCACAGACGTCCAGGGTTCTGGGTGGCGGGGATGTCAGGCAGCTCAGTCAGGCCTCGTTCCAGCGCATCGATGCTCTCTTTCCAGGCGCGCTGGGCCCCTTGGGGGGACAGGCCGGTGTCCCACGCTGTGGGATCCAGCGCTCGTAGTGCAGTCAAGGTCTCCATTGGCCAGCCTCCTCGGCGCTCAGGGAGCAGCCACGGTGGGGAGAGGCCTGGAGGCGGCCCTTTAGGGTGACCCATTGGCCGTCCACTTCCCCCAGGTCTTGGGTCTCGATGCTCAGGCAGCTGGCCCAGTTGGCCAAGTCCACAAAGCGCAGCAGTCCGGTGCCCGTGCAGGGGGCTCCAGTGGCTGGATCCACCGTGTAGACCCGCATCCAAGGGGGGGCATGGAAGCGTCCGGCGCCTCCAAAATCCGGGCCACCCCAGAGCTGAGAGCTGAGCTCTGACATGCCGTATTCCTCGACCACCGGGGTGCCCAAGCGCTCGGGGATCTGCTCGAGCAGGTCTTTGGAGGAGAGGGAGACTCTCCTGCCCTTAAAGCCGCCCGTGACCATGCACACGCTGCCCTTGGGCAGGGACAGACTGGGACCCTGCTCCAAGAGCGAGGCCATCGAGAATGCGGTCGCGGCCACGAACACCGGCTGCTGAACCGCCAACAGGGCCTGCCAGGCGCCGTCGTGGTCCACCCCGTGCTCCATGTCGAAGTAGCTCAGGGTCACCGCCCCAAAGTCGTGCACCATGTGGCCAAGGCTGGAGTCCGGGGCTTGGGCAGGGTCGGGAACCAGGCTGACCACCCGCTCCGGACAGCCCGGTACACAGGCCTGCCACCACAGGCGCGCGGCCCGCTCGTAGACCTGGGTGTCCGGCATGTGGTGCTCTCCCCGCCGACCCTGGGTTGTGCCGCTGGTGCGGAAGACCCGTCTGCTGGAGGCCTTGCCCGTGGCAGGTATACAGAAGTTCAGGCCCTCCTTGAACAGCCCCACAGGCACCGACGGCACGTCGACCAAGTGCTCGGGCTCGGCGCCCGCACAGAAGGCGTCTAGGTCGGGAATCTCAGCCCGCTGAAAGGCATGGATGCGCATCCCCAACTCTTCCCTCTGGGCCAGTCCCCAAGCGGGATCCGCGGCTGCGCGGGTGATGTACGCCAGCACCTCAGTCTTGAGCTCTTGGGCGCTCAAAGCAGGGACTCCAAGGCGACCACAAAGGCCTCGAGCTGGGCATCCGTGATGGTCAGTGGGGGGGTGAGCGCGAGCACCTCGGCGTGGGCCCCAGCGGGCAGCACCAGGAATCCCTTCTCAAGCAGTCCTCGGCTCAGGCGCAGGGTGTCGGGAAGTCTCAGGCCGAGCATTCCGCCCATGCCCTGGATCTCGATGTGCGGCAGACGGGCGCGCAGCTTGGCCTCTAGGGCGCGGGCCAGCTTTGGCAGGTCCAGGCGGGCCATCTCGTCCAGGGCGGCCAGAGCCATGGCGCAGCCCAGAGGGTTTCCTAAAAAAGTCTGCGTATGAAGCGCCTCGCCTTTGCTTGCGCCCCGGGACTCCATCACCGAT
>JBLHMA010000227.1:0-8520 GCA_047621545.1 Cognaticolwellia sp.
GCAGGCCCTTCTCTCCAAGGCCGGACGCCCTGTGGAGGAGCTGGACCATCGCTTGGCGGAGCAAGCCGCGAATCCCCGGCGCTTCGTGTTGATGGATCTGGTCGAGGACGCCGCTCTGCACGTCCCAGACCTGGACCTGCGGGTGCTCATTGGCGAGATCGCCGCGGCCGAGCAGCGCATGCACTTCCTTCAGGCGCTGCTGCCGTTGGGTCTGAAGGTCTGGGGAGACTCCGGTTGGTCCGAGCTGGGTGCCGCCTACCAAGGCCCCGCAGGTCACCAGCAGGCTCTGACGCGCATCTACAATGCCGCCCAGGTGCACGTGGACATTGGGCGCATCTACCAGAAAGACATCGTGACCATGCGGGTCTTTGACGTGCTGGCCTGCGGCGGTTTCCTGGTCACCCAAGACAGCCCTGAGCTGCGCGCCCTGTTCACGCCCGGCGAGCACCTGCTGGCCGTCAACACCCCTCAAGAGATGCACGACGCGGTTCTCTGGGCGCTGGCCCATCCAGAACAGGCCCGTCGCATCGCCAAAGCCGGTCAGGAACGGGTCCTGGCCCACCACACCCTTTCGCAACGTCTGGACGAGATGCTCGCTCCGACCACCTGGGAGACCCTATGCACCCCGTTTTCATCGGCGGCGCCGGACGCTCTGGCACAACTCTGATGGTGGACTTGCTGGGGCTACACCCCCAGCTCTCGCCGGTCTACGAGACTGACTTTGTGCCGAGTCTGATCAAGATTATCGCTGCCCCCGCCCCTGCCGCGGACCGGGCAGAAGCTGTGTCGTTGCTCATGGACCGTTGGACCGCCTGTTTACAGGACCGGCCCTCCGGGAAGCGTGCTCACGAGCGCTACCACCACGGCCCTCACTATCTGCGCTTCACCCGGCAGACGGCCATGGAACTCACCGACAACTTGGTCGCCGAGATCGCCGGTGGGACCCCCTGGCGCGGACTGCAGAAGCTGGTTTTAGAGCTCTTCGCCGAGCACGCCGCTGCCGATGGGAAGCCCTACTGGATCAATAAGAACCCCAGCTATGTCCTGCGTCTGCCAGAGCTCTCCAAGCTCTTCCCGGGTATGAAGTTCATCCACTGCGTGCGAGACGGGCGGGCCGTTGCAGCCTCGGCCATGACCCGCTCCTGGGGACCTAAGACCATCGCTGGCGCGGCAACCTGGTGGTCTGAGCGCGTGGTTGAAGGGCTGTTGTTTGAGCAAGCCCACCCCGGCCAAGTGTTGCGCGTCCGCTACGAAGCGCTGCTCCAGGACCCGGTCCAGACCTTTTCCACAATCGAGGCCTGGCTGGGCTTGCCCGCCGGCGGAATTGTGGACCGCCACCACCGAGCCGGTTTTGCCTTTGACCCCAGTCGACTGGATGCTTGGAAGACCCAGCTGACCCTTGCCCAACAGACTGAGTTCGGGACGGCCGCTGGACGCACCTTGCGGCTCTTGGGCTACACGGCTGCTGGAGTCAGCGGCAGTACTCCAGCTGGTGCCCAACCTGGTGCCCAAGCGGGGTTCAGCGCCGCCTGATGCGCCGTCCTCCCCGCCCAGTGCAGATCCCCAAGGTGCGTGTGCCGGTTCACGAGCGCAAGGCGGCCTTGCGAATGGTCTTGGTGGCCGCCGCCATCGCCGCCTTGATCCTCTCGGGCAACCTGCAGCGGGCACAGGCAGAGGGCGCTGTGGTGGCCTCGACGGCGGTACCCGTGCAGCTACAGGGCTGGAGTGCCCCTGGATCTCAGAGCTGCGGGGAGAGCTGGGCGGCCGTTCAGATCCCAGTCAATGACTGCCTCTATGACTGGTGGTTGCTGGAGCCGCAGCGCAGCGAGTTGGGGCTGGATTGGCAGACGGGAGCGATGGGTGGGAGCACTCTGGGTCTGTCAGATCTGCCCCCGCCGACGGTTCAGCGCTGTCTGCAGAGGGCCATGATGCAGGCCTCCCCAGACCAGGTCTGCGAGATCCAAGAGACCCTGAGCTTGCCGCCAAGCTAGGCCCATCGCGTTAGATCGGCCCTATGCAAGATCTCCTCGCTCAGCTGCCCCCCGAACTCCACCAAGCCGCCCAGGACCTGGAGCCCCGGCGTCTACGAAAGGCGTTGGAGCTGCTGGATAAGCGCATCGGGGATGTCGCCGTGGTCATGGAAGCTGTGCGTCGTCGGCACAACAGCTCGGCCATTTTGCGCTCCATCGAGGCCTTTGGATTCCACCAGGCACACGTGGTCACGAACAGCTTTCGACCCGCGCCGGGGGCCAGTCGAGGGGCCGAGCGCTGGTTGGACCTCTCCCTGCACGCGACCACCACCGAGTGCTTGGACGTGCTGGAAGGCCAGGGCTACGAGACCTGGGTCGCGGACTTTAACGAGGGCGCTGTGCCGCCTTGGGAAGTCCCCACAGACCGCAAGATCTCCCTGATCTTTGGCTCGGAGGTGGTTGGGGTGAGCGCCGAGGCCCGAGCACGCGCCAGCGGCACCGTGTTCATTCCAACGGTGGGTGTGACCCAGTCGCTCAACGTCTCGGCGGCGGCATCCATCATTCTGGCGCAGGTCTCACAGAGCCGCCGAACGGCGGGCATCACGCATCTCTCGGAGGAGCAGAGGATCCGCTTCCTGACCCGCTTTGTGAACCGCGAGCACGGTAGAATCAAGTCCGGCTATCGCCTGTATGAGCTGCCCCCGGGCGAGACGCCCTTGGAGTAGTCAACGGCGCCGTACCCTGTTGTCGAAGCGCTCCTTCTCCAGAAGGTACCGCTCGCCGTCGATGGTGCACTCAACCCGCACAACGAAGTTCTCCTCGGGCAGCAGCTCCAGGCTGATCTGCTCGGCCATCACGGCGCCTGGAAAGCTGTTTCGGCCCAGGAGGGTGTCTAGATCTGGGGCCCAGTCGGCGGTCCTGAGGAAGTCCTTGATCTCCAGGGCATGCACGGCCTGCAAGTCCGAGCGGCACAAGGCCACGTTCACGTCGTGTTGGCCGTTGGCTTGGAGCAGAAAGAGGTAGATCACCGAGAAAATGGCGACGGGCCCAAAGAAGAGGGTGGGCCACCACTCCTCCATCCAGGTCGGATCTTCGCTCATGCGGTGATCTGCTTGGCGAAGGCCTTCTGGACCAGCTCCAAGCGGCGGTCGCCAGGCTTGAGGTTCGCGGACAGGTTGGCCACGCGTTGATCGGTGTCGCTCGCGCCGGAGTTGCGGGCGGTGAGTGCGTCTAGGTAGCCGTCGAGCCAGCCGGGCTCGGGCACGTTCCGATGGATTCGACCGATCAGCTCGGCGGCGCGCAGAGGCTCCAGGCGGTCCTCCAAGTAGAGGCGTGCCAGCTCGCGGCCGGCCTGCACATCAAATGGCAGGGAGCCGCACTTTCCGCTGGTGCAGTTGGTCACCAAGCCCGCTTCCAGGGCTTGCATGGCCTGCATTCTCTTGCCGGCGCGTACCCGACAGCGGGCCATCAGCTTGTACATCTCCATCACGCGGCTGGACTGCTGCACGATGCGGCGGGCCAGTTCGTCGGCTTCTTCGTCTTTTCCCAGGGTCTCGAGCACAAGCGCTCGGTTCACTTGTAGTCCCAAGTCCTTGGGCTGGCTCTTGAGCGCTGCATCCAGGACCTCCAGCGCCTCTTTGGGCTGGTTGGTCTGAACCAGGGCCCCGGCCAAGACGGCCGCGCTGTTCTGGCCGGCCATGTCCCGGGGACCGTCCAGCTCACGGTGCATAGCGCGCAGCTCAAGGATCGCCTCTGCTGGCTGTGCAGAGAGCAAGGCCGCCTGCGCGCGGAACCAGCGGGCCAACGGCTCCTGGCTTGTGAAGGGTGCAAACAGGCCAAAGGCGGCCGCAGGGGCGCCCTCTTCCAGGGCCATTGCGCCCTTGGCAAAGTCTGGTCCCAGGGATTCAAGCTTGGCGGCGACATCGTCCCCGTACCGCTCTAGCATGAGCGCAAAGCGCACCTTGGGGTGGTCTGGTGGCAGGGAGAAGATGGGGTCGTCCCCTTCAACACCTCCAACAGCCCCGCCGGCCACTTGGGCCATGGACTGCACGCCCATCGCGCCCAGAGCGCCTCCTGCGGACTGAGGTGCCATCGCGACGGCCTCCTCTTTCTTGGCCTGGGAGCGAAACTCTCGCAGGGAGCGGCGAGCAGCCCGGAGCTCCGCATCGCCCTGCTGGGCGAAGCTCGCAGCCAGCTTCATGTGCTGGGCGGATGCCTCCATCTCGCCGGCCTCGGCGCAGGCAACAGCCAGCTCCAAGTTGATGCGCTTCAAGCCGTCCAGAGCCAGGGCCCGAACCTCGTCAGCGGCGGATCCTTCGACCTCGATCACCTCGTCCCGGGCTTGAGCCCAAGCGCCCTCTTGGAGCAGCTTGTGCCCCTTGGCGACGCGGTCCGTATCCGATGGAAAGAGCCAAGAGAACAGTCCCATCTATTCCTCCTCGGCCATTCGTTCGGCCAGGGTGTCCAAGGATCCCCAGCGTCGATACTCGTCGAGGAAGGCCAAGGTCGTGGTGTCACAGCGATCTACATAGATAATGCCATCTAAATGATCACATTCGTGCTGTACGACAACCGCATCAAAGTCTTCCAACTCCATATCGATCGCCGCGCCGGTCTCATCCAGGGCCTGCAGGCGGATCTTGGCGGGCCGATCCACGGCGGCTCGCATTCTGGCCACGGACAAGCAGCCCTCGACCGTGCGAACCATCTCGTCTGTCAGTGGGGTGATGACCGGATTGATGAGCACACGCTCTTCATCCAGCAGCTCTAAGATCACCAGCCTCACCGAAACATGAACCTGGGGAGCGGCCAGGCCGGCACCGTCGTATTCGTGCACGGTATGGGACATATCGGCGATGAGCTGCTGCACCTCGGGGGTGCCGATTTGGTCGGGGGGAATGGGGACGGCCACCTGACGAAGGATGGGGTGTCCGAGTTGCGCAACCTTTAGAATGGCCATGGCCCACCTCTAACGCGCTGCATGCGCGCGGCTGTAGTCTGGTTTGCAGGCTGTGGTCGCCGCGTTATCGCGCCGCACCAGCAGGAGCTTTGCGTGGCCGATCCGACCAACAAGTGGGAAGACAACGTCGTCGAGAATGTGACGATCGACGACAAGAAGGTCTCGTTCTACGTGGACAAGGAGTGCATTCTCTGTTCGGTGTGCTCAGATGCGGCACCGAACAACTTCCGCATGTCCGACGACGAAGACCACGACATTGTCTACAAGCAGCCCTCGGACGAAGAGGAGCTGGAGCAGTGTTATGAGGCGATGGAGAACTGCCCGGTAGAGGCGATCGGCGACGACGGCTGATTTATCCAAAGCGGCGAAGAAAACAGGCTGGCCGTTGGGCTGGCCTGTCTTCGTTTTAGCAGCGGTATTTTAGCAGCGGTGGTTAGCAGCCCTGTTTCAGCAGCCGTTGTTGTTCGCCCCAGGGGTACCAGAGTCTCCGGCGCTGAGTCCGGTGGTCTGCTCGCACCAGTTGCCCAGGCTGTCGTTGGCGACGGCATCTTGCGAGCTCGGGCGCAGGCCCAGGGCGGCTCCAGTTAGGACAAAGCTGCCGCCGTAGCGCACTGTGTCCAGAGTCTGGCCGCTTGCGCTGAGCACGATGACCTCGTCTTCGGAGTTGGCCAGCACAAAGCCTCCGCCGGTGCTCTTGGGGTTGATCGTGGCCTGGCAGTCCACGCCGCCGTTTCCAGTGCTCGATGCGCAGACCACGAGCAGACCTCCTGGTGCGAGCAGCAGGCTCTGGGCGTAGACCTGTTGCAGCTCCGAGAGGTCCACATCGTCATCGGCCAGGGCCACGCCGGCCAGGTCCAGCCAGTCGGTGCTCAGGTTGCGCAGCTCGGTGTATTCACCTTGGCCATCGGAGACGGCGCTGGGGTTGATCATGAGTTCGTGGACCAGCAGTTCGCCGGGCCGTGGTGTGCGCGCTGAGTCGGGTCCAGTGGATTGTCCATCGCCGGTGTCAGCTTCGCCGGTGTCATTCCAGCCGCTGTCGTTCCTGTCGCTGTCTCTACCAGCCGATCCCGAATCAATGCTGGAGAGATCAGAGTCGAAAGAGGCCAGGCCGCAGGCGGCGAGAAGAAGCATAAACATGCCGCTTTGATTCATCACAGGGGGCTTGGTAGCAAGCGACGGCTCTGTGTCGCTTCAGCGTGTGCTGGAATGAACAGTTAAAACCTGGGTAATAAAGGATGAAAGCTTTTTGGCGGCGCGTGTCTTCCAGCCATCAGGCGCGGTCGTTCCAGGGCTATAAGGGGCTCGCTTTTGAACAGGCGCTGAAAAAAGATCTGCAAGCCAACCCTGTTCAAAGTATATCCGGCGCAGTGCTCGAAACGATGTCCTTCGAGCCGAGGAGACCCATCATGATCAGCGCCCGTCTACCCCTGGCCGCAATTCTCGCCAGCTCTCTCGCCCTTACTGGATGCACCAAGGACGAGGAAGTCGACGATACCGAGACCACCGAAACCGCGACGGACGACACGGCCGACACCGAAGTCGAAGGCGAAGGTCAGGTTCGAGTGATTCACATGTCCCCCGACGCGCCCAATGTCGACGTGTTTGTAGACGGCATCGACGATGCCGTCGTGACCGACCTGAGCTTCCCCAACACCACGGCCTACTTGGACTTGGCGATCGGCACCTACACCTTCCGCGTTGCCCCAGCAGGCACTTCGGCTGCTGATGCCGTTTTGGTCTTTGAAGATGTGGAAGTTACCGAAGGCCTGAAGCTCACCGCAGGCGCCTACAACGAAGTCGCCAGCCTCGAGGGCTTTGCCTTGGTTGACGACAGCGAGGGCTTGGCCAGCACCGATCTCCGCGTCACCGTTATCCACGCTGCCCCTGCAGTTGGCTCGGTAGACATCTGGGAGATCAGCGGCGAGCCTATGCAGCTGCTCAACGACGTTCCCTTCGGCGCCAG
This sequence comes from Cognaticolwellia sp., assembly GCA_047621545.1. Lineage (GTDB taxonomy): Bacteria > Myxococcota_A > UBA796 > UBA796 > CAJQPC01 > CAJQPC01. The sequence continues at coordinate 6,893 of JBLHMA010000227.1, forward strand.
CGCCACCCTGCCCGACCTGCCTTCGCAGGCCTACGTCATTGGCGTGGATGTCAACGAGGACGGCGTGCCCGACCTGAGCTGGAACATTCCCGCGCTGCCAGGCGGAACCCAGGCCAACCTGTACGCCGCCAGCCAGGGCGAAGATATCTTCCTGGTCGCACAGCTCGCCGAGGGCGAGACCATTCGCTTGGATCCCAACCCGAGCGAAGACGAGTAATTAAGCGCGCGTAGCCTCACCTCGGTGTCGGGTTGCTTGCCGACACAACGCCCTGGGAGTCACATCCCGGGGCGTTTGTGTTTCTTGGGATCAGGGCTAAGGATCCTGCTTAGAGCTCGATTCCCTCGGCTTTGACCAAGGTCATGAGGAGCTCTTCCATCACGGCGCGTGCCTGCGAGGTCCCTACGCTCAGCTTGCTGTGAAGGTCGGCATCAGCTGGGCTCACGGAGCTGCAGTTCTGGCTGTAGACCTCGAACGCCAACAGCGCGCCGACCAGGGCGGCCACGTGGTTCGGGCACTCACACTCAAGACGGGTCACCGTGTTCTGGAGTCGGGTCAGCTGGGCGGCCGTAAAGCGCATTGGCGAACGACTTTGGGGACTGCTGCGGGTTCCTTTTCGCAAGCGGTCGGCCAAGAGTCCTTGGACCACCAGCTCCCGCATCCTCTCTGGGGTGGTGTATCCTTTGAGCAATCGCAGGGGCTGCGTCTGGAGCTTTTCCCGCAGGGGCCGCGGCATATAGCTGTAGGTCACCACCAGGCTGGTCGGCTGCAGGGCCAATCGGATGCGGCGAAGCAGGGAGATCGGGTCGGGTCCCAAGCTCTCCAGGGCTGCGAGCACCACATCCACGGGGCCCAGTCCGCTGGGCAGTGGGCCGCCTTCCGTCAGGGGAATGATCTGGAGTTGGGTGCTCAAGCCAGCGATCGGCCCTGGCAGAGACCGAGCCAGGGTTGGGTGGAGCACCGCCACCCGAATCACCTGGGGCAGCAGCTGCTCGGTGTTTTCTTTGTGCAGCAGGGCACGGCTCTCGAGCTCATCGTCGCTGAGCTTGGCCAGGTCCGCGATGCGCTCCCCGTGTTCATTCAGGCTCGCAATCAGGCGGAGCCGCGCAAGCTGGGCGCCGGAGTACACGCGCCGACCCCTGGCATCGCGCGCTGGGACCAAGAGCCTGTAGCGGCGCTCCCAGGTGCGGATGGTGTCCGCGGGAACCCCACTGAGGTGGGAGAGGACGCCGATGGGCACGAGCTCGGAAGTGGGCAAGGATGAGCCTGTTCAGAAGGTGTTCACATTGTAGCGTGCCGTGAACTATTCCTCGCTCATCAATGCCGCGACGTCCACGTCGTATTTGGCGTTGATATCCTCGACGATCGAGCTGATGTCATCCAGGTTGTTGCCGAGCGTACCCACCAACTCGTTCACGTTTTCGAGCAGATAGTTGGCCCGGAGCACGGCGGCCTCGTCTCTGAAGTCTTTGATGTCGTTGATGGCGCGCTTGGCCGTTCCTGCCTTAGCGGCGGCCGGATTCAAGCCGCCTTGGCCCGCAATCAGGTCCAGGGTCCGCTTTAGGGTGGCCAGTCGGCTCCCAAACTTGGCCTTTGCCCGTCGCTGGTTGGACGCCGCCACCAATCGCAG
>JBLHMA010000228.1:0-8499 GCA_047621545.1 Cognaticolwellia sp.
CGGAGCAGCAGAAGCTCATGGAAGGGGAGTGGGCTGTGCTGTTTGGATAGGCCGAGCTTTCCTGGCCAGATTGCCCCGGAGAGCTCAGGCCTTAGACGTCGGTGGTTGTACTCGGACGGCGAACGGAACGTCGAACACGAGGGCTGCTGGCCTTCACTTCGCCCATCTCTTGCTTGGCCGTCTCCGCAGTGGCAGTCGCACCGGCCTTCTTGGCGGGTACGGGCTTCTTTGGGGCGGCCTTCTTAGCAGCTGGCTTCTTTGGGGCGGCCTTCTTAGCGGGGGCCTTCTTAGCAGCTGGCTTCTTTGGGGCGGCCTTCTTAGCGGGGGCCTTCTTAGCAGCTGGCTTCTTTGCGGCCGCCTTCTTCTTTGGGGCCGCTCGCTTTTTCTTCCCGCCGCCTGCGTCCCGCTTAGCCTGAAGCATCGGCAGGACTGCCACCAACTCCATCTGTTCTGGGTCCTTGTCCTTGGGCAGGGTGACGTTCACTTCACCGTCCGTGACGTACGGGCCGTAGCGGCCCTTCTTGACCACAACCTTGCGACCCTCTGGGTCCTCTCCAAGATCCTTGAGCACCGAGGCACTTGCGCGGCCGCGGCGAGCTGGCTCTGCCAGCAGCTTGAGTGCCTGCTCCTCGTTGATCTCCAGGAGGTGGATATCAACTGGGATCGTGCGACTCTGGCCGTTGGCCTTGATGTACGGACCGTAGCGACCGTTATAGGCTAGGATCTCGTGTCCTTCGGTGTCCTTACCTACCGTGCGGGGCAGGGCCAGAAGCTGAAGAGCGGTGGGCAGATCGACGGTGTCTACCTCCATTCCCTTGAGTAGCGACGCGCGCTTGGGTTTCTTTTTGCCCTCGGGCTCGCCCAGCTGAACATAGGGGCCGAAACGTCCGACTTGGACAGTCACCTTCAGGCTGGTCTCTGGGTCGTCCCCCAACTCGCGAGGGCCGTCGGGCATCTCGTTGAGAAGCTCCACAGCCTTGGCAAGGGTGAGCTCATCTGGAGCCATCTCGTCAGGCAAGCTGCGGGTCGTACCGTCATACTCCAAATAGGGACCGTAGCGCCCCACCCGGGCGATGACATCCTTGCCCTCGCTCTGACCGATTGGAATCGAGCAGATACTCCGGGGATCGGCACTGTCCAGAGCAGCCGCAATCAGCTCTTCGAGTCCGTCGCCTCCAGACCCCCGGTAGAAGGCCTCCAGGAACTCCTTTGGCTCCTTCTCGCCTTCGGCGATTTGGTCCAGGCCGCTCTCCAAGTTGGCGGTGAAGTCGTAGTTCACCAAGCCCTCGAAGTGCTCTTCGAGCAGGCGAGTGACGGCAAAAGCGGTCCAAGTTGGGATGAGGGCGGTGCCCTTCTTGAACACGTAGCCGCGGTTCTGGATGGTCTCGATGATGCTGGCGTAGGTGGAGGGTCGGCCGATGCCGAGCTCCTCTAGGCGCTGCACCAAAGCGGCCTCCGAGAGACGGGAGGGCGGCTGTGTGGTGTGGCCGTCTGCATCGATTGTCTTCGGCGTGGCGTTCTGGCCTTCCTTAAGAGGAGGCAGTAAATTCTCGGAATCCTGATCGCCGCCGGCAACGACGTAGACTGCACGGAATCCATCGAAGGTGTAGGTCTTACCGCGGCTGCGGAAGAGCGCGGGGGGCTGATCTGCCAGCTGGACCTGGGTTTCGACCACGACGCGTTTGCCGGTTGCATCCGCCATCTGACAGGCGAGTGTACGCTTAAAGATGAGCTCGTAGAGACGGGCTTCGTCCTCTCCCATCTCCTTTGCGCAGTCGGGGACGCTCTTGAAGCTCTCGCCTGCGGGGCGTATAGCCTCGTGAGCTTCTTGAGCGCCCTTGGCCTTGGTGTTGTACTTGCGCGGCGTCTCGGGCACGTACTGGGGGCCGTAGTGCTGCGTTGCGTAGTCGCGAGCTGCGTTGATGGCCTCTGGGGAGAGGTGCACCGAATCGGTACGCATATAAGTGATCCAACCGTTCTCATAGAGGCGTTGAGCGACCCCCATGGCACGGCGGGCAGTCCACCGAAACTTGCGGTTGGCTTCCTGCTGCAGCTTCGAGGTGGTGAAGGGAGCCTGCGGCTTCTCGCGGAAGTCCTTCTCCTCGACTTTGGTGACCGTGGCGGCATTCGCCAGGATTGCGACCTGAAGGGCCTTAGCCATGTCCTCGTCGAGGAGGGCAATGGTAGCCGGTGCTTTGAGTTGACCTGTGGTGGGCTCGAAGTCCTTTCCGGAAGGAATCTTCTTGTCCCCAAGGCTCATCAAGTCGCCGGAGTAGGTGCCCTCAGGAGTCTGGAAGACTCCGCTTAGGCCCCACCAGGTAGAGGACACGAACGCCATGCGCGCCTTCTCCCGATCCACCAGCAGACGCACGGCAACAGACTGAACACGGCCCGCGGAGAGGCGTGGCTTGACCTTGCGCCAGAGAACCTTGCTTACGCGGTAGCCGAAGAGACGGTCCACGATGCGGCGTGTCTCCTGAGCGCGAACCAAGTCCATGTCGATAGCCCTGGCGTTGTCCAGGGACTCCTCGATGGCCCGGCGAGTGATCTCATGGAAGACCAGACGGCGGATTGGAACCTTGGGCTTGAGTGCCTCGGTGAGGTGCCAAGCAATGGCCTCCCCTTCGCGGTCTTCATCTGTCGCGAGCAACAGTTCAGGGGCGTCTTTGAGCATGGCCTTCAGCTTCTTGACCTGCTCCTTTCCGCGCTGAGTGAGTACGTAGACAGGCTCGAAATCCTTGTCCACATTCACGGCCAGGTCGGACCAGTGGTGTCCCTTGTACTTTTTAGGGAGTTCCGCGCTGCCTTGGGGCAAGTCGCGAATGTGGCCCACAGAAGCCTCCACCTGGTACTCGTCCCCTAAGAAGCGAGAGATGGTTCGGGCTTTGGCTGGGGACTCGACGATGACCAGGGGCTTTGACACAGGCATCAATCCGGGGCTGGAGCAGGGGTATAGAGCAAGCTCGCGGATCCGGCAAGGGGGCTATGCTGCAGGCATGGGTGCTGAGATCGACCGTTTTCTGACCTTTCAGCGCGTTGAACGCGGGGCAAGCCTCCATACGTTGAGGGCTTACGGACGGGATCTGGAAGCGCTGGAGAAGAGCCTGCTATCGCGGGGCCACAGGCTTCTCTTCGCGAGGGCTAGCGATCTGAGGGTGTACCTGTCCGAGCGTAGTCGCGGTGCGCCGTCAGCCGCTAGTCAGCGAAGGGCAATGAGCGCCATCCGAAGCTTCTATCGGTGGGCGATCGAAATGGAGCTGTGTCGGAGCACTCCGGCGGAGCACCTGCGCTTGCCCAAGCTGCCTGAACGCTTGCCCCGTCACTTGAGTCAGAAGCAGGCGAGCGCGATGGTGGAGAACCCTATTCAGGGGGGGTGGCACCAAGTCCGGAACATGGCGATCTTGGAGATGCTGTATGGCTCGGGCCTGCGCGTGGCAGAGCTGGCCGCTTTGGATCTGAAGGATCTCTTGCTCGACCGAGGGCTGGTTCGGGTTCGTCATGGCAAAGGAGACAAGGAGCGCCAAGTTCCTATGGGTGGGGCTGCGGAGCGTGCTGCGACTGTTTGGATTGCCCAAAGAGGGAAAGAGGCAGGGGCTTTGTTTCTGAACCGTCATGGGCGCCGGCTCTCGGTGCGTTGGGTGCACAAAGTCTCGCAACAGTCCGGCCTCAAAGCGGGGGTTGCAGGTGTTCACCCACATGCACTCCGTCATTCTTGTGCCACGCACATGTTGGACGGGGGAGCCGACCTGCGCTCCATCCAGGAACAACTCGGGCACGCGTCGTTGGGGACTACCCAGCGCTACGCTCATGTCTCTGCAGAACACCTGCTGGCGGTGCACGCACAGTCCCATCCGCATGGTGAGCAGCAAGGGGATGGAGAGGGTGGGTAGCCGAGCAGCCCTTGATGGCGTAGATTCGAGTCTATGGCTGGTTTGAACGACGAGGAGCGCAAAGAGCTGCTGCGTATGCAGAGCTTGCTGGAGGTGGGTGACTACGCCACGCTCTTCTCCGTGGGTAGGGACATCTCCAAAGAGAACCTGCGCAAGTCCTACTACGACCTCTCGCGACGCTTTCATCCAGATCGTTTCTACCGGAAAGATCTGGGGGACGACACGGTACTGATCGAGGATGTCTTCGCGGGTATCAACCTGGCTTACCAAGAGGCTGGAAACCGCCTGGACGCGAAGGTTGGTGAGGTGCCGAGCCAGGTCCCCAAGAAGCGAAAGAAGCGTCGAGCGCCCCCAAAGCCTGGGGACGCCGACAAGGCAGTTCCTGAGGCGGAGCATGGCCACAGCGTCAGCTGGAACACGCAGGAGGCTAAAGCTCGTGCGGAGGAGGCACGTTTTCGAGTTGCGCAGGCCAAGCGCCGAAAGCGGCAGAAAAAGGGCCCTGAGCCACAAGTTCCGGCGGCAGTCGAGCAGTTTAAGCAGCGGATGCTTGATCGGCTGAGGAAAGCCAAAGGCCACTTCCGTGCAGGTCAAGCTGCCATGGAACAGGACAACTGGAGCAAGGCTTCCAGCAGCTTCTACTTGGCCACCCAGTTCGATCCGCGGAACGCAAAGTTTAAGACTGCCTTCGAGGAGGCCAATGCGAACGCTAAGCGCGCGCAGGCGGACAAGATCGTCGCGACGGGCGAGAACGCGGAGCAATATGGGTCAATCCGCGAAGCCGTTGCTCACTATGCCCGCGCCGTTGAGCTTGCCCCCGATCATGCACAGCCCTACTTCAAACTCGGCAAGGCGCTCCGCCGAATCGATGAGAAAGATCGGGGAGCCATTGAGCACCTTCGCACCGCTGTCACCCGGGCGCCAGGGACACTGGAATACCGGCTGGAGCTCGCCGACGCCTACGAGGCCAACGGTCTGAACCGCAACGCAAACCGCGAGTTCATGGCAGCTCAGCGGATCGACGGGGCCAGTGGCCAGGCCAGAGCAGGTGTCAAGCGCACCCGCTAGTGCTGCGACAAGCGCATGTTTCGCAACGCTCCTGCCACGATGCGGCCCTGTATTGGCCCACTGGCTTAAGCCCTTGGGCGCAACAGGAGACTTACATGCCTGGAACAGTGGTTGTTGGCGCCCAGTGGGGCGACGAGGGCAAAGGCAAGATCGTAGATCGTTTGGCTTCGAAGGCGGAGCTGGTCGTTCGCTTCCAAGGCGGGAACAACGCCGGGCACACGCTCGTGGTTGAAGGGGAAAAGGTCGTCCTTCATCTAGTGCCCTCCGGCATTCTGAATGCCTCTGCGCTCTGCGTGATTGGTAACGGTGTGGTTTTGGATCCACTGGTGCTTCAAGGGGAGCTGGACAAGCTGGCCAAGTCCGGCCGCAGGATCGGACCGTCCCGCCTTCTGATCTCCAGCGGAGCCCACGTCATTGTGCCTTGGCATCGGGTCTTAGACGACCTGCGTGAGACCGCGCGTGGGGAAGGAGCCATCGGCACCACACGAAAGGGTATTGGTCCCGCCTACGAGGACAAAGTCGCGCGCCGGGGCCTTTCTGCCGGTGAGCTCTGTGACCCAGATCGGGTCCGCCTGCATGTGCAGACCTGGCTGCCGGAGAAGAACCGCATGATCGCGGAGTGGTATGGGGGTGAGCCCCTTGAGCTGGAGACGGTCACAGCGGAGCTTGTGGCCGCCGGCCAGGTGCTCAAACCCTTTGTCGGAGACGCCGTCAACTTGGTCCACGAGGTCTTGGAGCGTGGCGGGGAGGTACTCTTCGAGGGGGCACAGGGCACTTTTCTGGACATTGACCATGGTACCTATCCCTATGTGACCTCCTCCAATACGGTTGCCGGTGGTGCCTGTGCGGGAGCTGGGGTCGGCCCCAAGGATCTTACTCGAGTGATCGGGGTGCTCAAGGCCTACACAACGCGCGTCGGCGCAGGTCCTTTTCCGTCCGAGGTGGATGGCCCGGTCGGAGAGCTCTTGCGCTCCGTTGGCCGCGAGTTTGGTGCGACCACCGGGCGTGCCAGACGCTGTGGATGGTTCGACGCAGTCCTGGCCAAGCACAGCGCGCGGCTCAACGGTTTGACCGAGATCGCGTTGACCAAGCTCGATGTACTCTCGGGAATGGAAGAGCTGAAGATCTGCGTAGGCTACGAAGGCCAGAGCGGTGTTCCTGCCGGTGGGCAGGCCATGGAACAGGTCGTTCCAGTCTATGAGGCAATGCCTGGCTGGTCTGAGGATCTACGGGGCGCAACGAATTGGGCCGATCTTCCATTAAGTGCGCAGGCCTATGTTCTGCGTCTGGAGGAGCTTGTCGGCGTTCCGGTGCTCACGGTTTCGACCGGTCCAGGCCGCGAGGAGACCTTCGAACGTTGACCACCTGCCGTACGGTTGTTATTCGTCGTGGCGGCTGGGCCGCTAGCTCAGTAGGTAGAGCACCGGCCTTTTAAGCCGAGGGTCACAGGTTCGAGTCCTGTGCGGCCCACCACCCTCTTTGACCCCATCGTCTAGTCTGGTCCAGGACACCGGGTTTTCATCCCGGCAACACGGGTTCGAATCCCGTTGGGGTCACTTTAAGACAAAAACCCCCGTCGAACCAAGTGTTCGGCGGGGGTTTTTTGCGTCTGGGTTGGCTGCAGTGGGGGCGTCTGGGGCGGTCTCTGGGCCTTGGTGTGTGCACATGGGTAGCTGGATAGTGGCGTTGCTCCGTTGGAAAGCTGGGTGGTGTGGGTACCCTGGGCCCGGTGGATGGTCTTGCTGGAGCTGTCGGTGGCTAAAATGATAGGACTTAGCTTGGTTATGGTGAGTTTTAAGCCTCGTGGGCGGCTTGTCGCCGGTCAAGGATCCTTTGGGCTGGGTGTGGGCCGCTTGGTGGGGAGGGCTGGTGGTCGACCCTCGGCCAGGCCGGGGTCGCTTCTGGGTGGGGCTCCACGGCCGGCTTGCCCGATCTCCGGCAGGGGTGAGAGGCTTCGATACGACCGGCCAGAGGACTGCTGTGTAGTAGATAGTTGGCATTAGAACTGGATTAGTGTCAGTCCGGAAGGGCGGTTCCTGGGGGGTGGAAACCTACAAGTTGGAGTCTGAGCCCCCGTTCCGATGGATAGAAGTGGCTTGGGCGCCACAAGGAACACCCCGAGGTCTCCCTAGTTCCTGAGCTGTCGTGGCCTTGCTTTGAGGGAGTTAGGGGCTGTCTCTGAAGGATGGTGTGTGCAATTGTTCTGCTTGATAGGTGTGGTTGTCATCGGTGGATAGCCAGTTTCCTGGGCGATATGTGTGCGGTTTGGTCCAAGGACCTGTCCGGACGGCTCTCTTGCCCTGAGTCGTTGGCTGCGCAGCCTCGCTCGCTCCATGAGCGCTGCCCGGTCGCTCGCTGAGAAGTGGATTTCTGGATCCAACCATCGGGAGGGCATGGACTGGACCGCATGGACTAGGAGAGTTCCGGTCATCTGCTCGCGGTGCTCTTGATGGAGTTGGAGATGCGGGCCGAGCAGGCCTTCGACCACAAGACCAAGAAGGCCATCGCCCGCTCCATGACCGAGTGGGCCGAGCTCGACGAGGACGAGCAGTCCTTCGCCCAGAACCACCTCCTGTTCCTGAACCTCCAGGCTCAGGCCGCCACCCAGCGCTTGCTCGTCCAGGTGCGCGACCTGCTCGACGAGGTGGCTGAGAGCCTGACCGTGGCCCTCGAGGCCAGCCTGCCGGAGGAGGGGCCAGCCGCGGGGGAAGGTGAGGGTGACGGCGAAGAGGGCGACGACGACGCAGAGTTCGAGGAAGTGCCCGACTTCGACCAGTCCGAGGTCACTCCGCTGTCAGTCGCCCTCGACGACGATGACTTCGACGAGGACGGCGGGGACGGCGAGGAAGGCGAATCCGATGACCAGGTCGACGGCGACGAGGGAGGTGCCGCGTGAGCCGCGCCCCCCGCCGCTACCTGCTGCGTGGTGACTTCGTGGCCGAGCGCCTCGAGGCCGCGCACGTCTTCCACCACGCCTTCGTCGAGGAGATCGGGCTGTCCCGGGCCTATCTTCTCCCAGGTCCTCCACGGCCGCCGGCACCTGAGTCCGCGCGTGCGGCGGGCGCTCCTCGACCACCCGCTCTACGCCGGCGTCGCCGAGGGCGACCTGTGGACCATCGAGCCACCCACGCTCCGCGTCGTGGGTCCGGGAGGTGCCGCGTGCGCCGGCCCCACCAACGCCGTGCGCCGCGACCAGGCCGTGCGCGTCAACCTGACCATGCCCGTGACCCGCATCGGCTTCGGGCCGTTCTCGTTCGACCCGGTCGAGCAGATGATCGGCCCGCCGCTGGTGAGCCTGCTGGAGTCGCTGATGGTCGCGCCGGTGTCTCGGCGGCCCTCGCTGGCTGGGCCAGCAGTCGAGGTCTACCCGCTGGCCCTGCCGCCCGGCGAGGGTGCCACGATCCCGCTCGGCCAGTTCGGCTTCACAACGGTCCGCAGACTGAGTTTCAGCGCTCGAGGAGTCTCGGGAGGTCTCCGCCCCCTCGACGCCGAGCTGAACCTGCCTCCGGAGCTGTACTCCTTTGGCCTGCGCCGACGGGCGGCG
>JBLHMA010000229.1:0-8457 GCA_047621545.1 Cognaticolwellia sp.
CAGCAGGTTCTGGACGGCACCCGCTACTCCGGATTTGAGATCCCCACAGCCGACGGCTGGGTGGTGGAAGGCGAATCAGACCCTTACAAGTGCGTGGTGCCCCTGGATGTCTATCCGCAGAGCCTGAACCCTGAGCAGGGCTACGTGTTCACGGCGAACAACGACCCTGGGAACATCAGCACCGATGATTCGCTGACCAATGATCCGTGGTACATCGGCGGCTCCTGGATCGAGGGCTACCGAGCAGACCGCATCGACACCCTGCTCTCCCAGGCCATCGCAGAGAACCGCGCAGACATCGAAGAGATGCAGATCATCCAGGGAGACATCAAGTCGGCTCTGGGCGCTGCCTTTAGCCCTGTGCTGGTTGAGTCCATTGAGCTTGCGCAAGGCTTGTCGGCCACGGATGGTCCTCTCACGGACACAGAGGCGCGCATCGTTGACCTGTATCTGCAGGATTCAGATCGAATGGACGAGGCGTTGGAGTACTTGAAGAGCTGGGAAGAGGCGGACTATCCTGCACTCTCTGGTGTGGAGACCTTCTATCACACGCCTGGCGAGAACGAGGCCACCATGTCTGTGGCCACCACCCTCCACAACGCATGGATGGGCCGCTTCCAGGCCATGGTGTTCAACGACGAGGGCATGCCCGATGTCTGGGAGCCCACGGGTGCCACCGGCATCACCCGGGCCCTCACGCTGATGGTCGAGGGTCGAGGGGATGACAACCCCAATGAGCTGGCCGCTTGGAACGAAGAGACCGGCGAGTCCATCTTCTTTGATATCAAGGACACCGCCCAGGTTGAGGTCTCCCAAGAGATCGCGCTCATGGCGATGCTCGATGCCTTTCTGTGGTTGGAGTCCGAGTCCGAGGAGCGGGAGCGCGGCGGCTACGGGAGCCCGGACATGGAGAACTGGATCTGGGGTCTCAAGCATGTCGTTCGCTTCGACAGCATCCTGGCCAGTTTCTTGGGAGACGACTTTGCCTTCCTGACCGAGCCCTTCTCCATCACCACCGACTTGCTGCCCATCGCGCCGAACCTGGAGCGGGATGACCCGCGCAATGAACTGGTGGGTTTCCCGCGCCATGGAGACACGCTGGCGGTGGACGCGGCGAACAATGGCTTCTCCACCGACAACTTCGACTACGGTTCCGGACCCGTGTTCCGCATGGTCGTGGCCTTGGGCGAGAGCAGCGTCGAAGTGGTGAACATCATTCCAGGCGGCCAGAGCGGCTTGGCTGGTGACCCCCACTTTGCGGACCAAGCCGAACTCTGGCTGGGCAACCAAGCGCTGACCATTCCCTTCTCCCCAGAAGAGGTGGCCGCTGAAGGACTCTCCCGCGAGGTCTTCCGTCCTGTTCAGGCAGATCTGAGCTGCGGGCGCTGAGTTGGAGCGGGGCCGCCTGGCACCTACGCCGTCCGGGCACCTGCACCTGGGAAACGCGCTGGCCTTTGGGGCGGCATGGCTCTCGGTGCGTGCCGTCCAAGGCGAGCTGCTTCTGCGGATCGAAGACCTGGATCGGGGGCGCTCGCGCAGTGAGATTGCCGATGCGCAGCGGCGGGACCTGGAGTGGCTGGGCCTATACTGGGACCGGGAAGTTCTGGCGCAGTCGACGCGTAGGTATAGCACTGCAGAGCTACCCACCTATCTGTGTGACTGCAGCCGAAAGTGGCGCTTGGCTGGGCTCTGTTCCCACCGGGGCGCCAGCGCTGAATCTGGGGCGGTGCGCCTGCGTTCAGGTCGAAAAATGATACATTTTGAAGACCTTGCCCAGGGTCCACAGGCCTTCGTGCCGGACCAAGACGCGATGCTCGTGCGGCGGGACGGCGAGCCCGGCTATCCCTTGGCAGTCGTGCTGGATGACCATCTGGATGGCGTGACACAGGTGGTGCGTGGCGGCGACTTGTTGGAGCCAACGGCAGTCCAAGTGGAGCTGTATCAGCTCTTGGGGTGGACCCAACCAAGCTGGTTGCATGTGCCGCTGCTCTTGGGGCCCGATGGGCGCAAGCTGAGCAAGAGCCACGGCAGCACGGAGATTCGCGCGTTGAGAGAAGCTGGGGTGTCGCGGCGAGAGATTTGGATGGCGCTGCTGCCACTTTTGGGCTGCTTAGGCGAGGATTTGGCCCAGGTCGAGTTTGTGGCTGGACGGGTCCAAGGCGGTGCGGTTGCGGCGCCGCATTTCGGATCTACCTGATGGAGTTGATCTTTGTGGGCGTCGCGATCGGAACCCTGTTTGGTTGGCTGGCATGGAAGGCTGCGGAGGGGGCCGGGTTTTTGCCTGGCCTTGGATTTACACGAAGGCACATCCGTCAGCTTGCTGTGGACACCTTGAACCAGGAACCGAAGCTCTTCCCAAGCAGCAATCCGGTGCTGCTATCCGGTATGGTGCGTGACGGGTTTGAGATTGACTTTGTGGTCGATGCACAGGCTCGAACGGTCCTGAGAGTCGCCCTCAACCCCGCCGAAGCTCCAGATATAGACGATCTGGTGCTTCCGCTTCACTGGCCGGTCTATGCGGGGAACTTGGTGTTGGAGTGGGTGGATCCCAAAGATCCCCTGCGGCACCTGGAGTGGTGTTTGGATCTGGTCCATGCGGCATCTGGAACAGGACTTTGGGGGCAGATTGCGGCCCAATACGAGATGTATGCAGGCCGAATGGTGAGCGGTCATCCCTATCTGAAAGGCAGGGTGTGTGGACGGGAACTCAGCATTGTCCAGAGTGCAGAGGGGCTCAGTCTTGTGACCTCAATTCCAAGCACTCTCCGCGCCGTATTGGGTACTGGATCAAGCGGGAATCCGGTCGTGGATTTGTTGCTGGACACGCAGGACATTCCCCCGAATGCGCATGAAGCGGTCCTTGTGTTGGTCCATGGACTGGGGGCAACGCTCCAGGATGGAGAGCTCAAACTACTGCATTTGGGACCACTTGGTGCAGTCTGGCCCTCCCTCTTCACCCTGCTGGACGAACTCCGCATCTTGCGCAGTGGACTCGACTCATGAGCGGTGCCTTTGTTCAAGACCTGTTCTTGTTTGGCTGTGTTCTGGGCACCATGTACGGCGCTCGGTGGATCGCCGGGAAGCTGGGTTGGTTGCCGGAGACCTCCTTTCTGATACGAACTATGGCCGACCATGCACGCGCTGTGCTCAGAGAGAAGCTAGGACTGTTGACGGGGGAGAAGGAGCCCGAGCGTCTGGAGAAGGAGGGCTTTCCAGTCGGATTTCTGGTGGATGACCGCTCCCGGAGCTTGTGTCATGTGGCGCTGGAGGCCGAGGCTCCGTTGGGTGAACTCAAGTTGGAGTTTGGTGTGCCTATTTATGTTGGCGCAGCCGTTGTCGCGTGGGTGGATCCGCAGCAACCTACGGAGCACCTGGACTGGTGTTTGGACATGGCGCACGCCGTTCATGGGTCGGGTCTGTGGGGTGAGCTTGAGTTGGCGTACGGGCTGACCAAGGGGCGGCTCCAGACTGGGCATCCCTTCATACAAGGCAGCGTTCATGGTCGCGCGGTCTGCATCACCCAGACTGCTGATGGCCTGAGTCTTGTGGCTTCGGTGCCGGCTGGCTTGAGAGCGGTCCTGGGCGCCGGAGAGACTGGGAACCCCGTCCTGGACATGCTCTTGGAGACACAGGGTGTTCCCCCTGGTGCCGAGGAGGCCGTGTTGTCTCTGGTCCATGGGCTGGGCGCGCAGCTACAGGACGGGGAGCTCGGTGTGTTGCATGCCGGCCCCTTGGGTGCTGTCTGGCCGGCTGTGCGGACGCTGCTGGGTGCAGTTGAGGGCGGCGCAGTCGGGAGCCAGGGCTGATGGACCTCCTCGAGGCCCTTATCGTTGCACTGGCCGGTCTCTTTGGTGGGGCCATCTTCTTCGCGGCGGTGCGACACATGGGCTCGGGTCTTGCGCTGGCCACCGAGCCTCGCACGCTGGTCATCCGAACCCGCCAGCGCCTGTTGGAGCGCTCGGAGCTTCGGCCCGCCAAGGGTGGCGCCGAGGGGGAGGTGGAGCGTGGAGAGCACACCCTGCGCTTCCTGGTCGCTGAGCCGCCCTTTGATCACTTGGAATGGCCGCTTGACTTGGCGGAATCCGTTCTGTGTGCGGGCTTGTGGGGCCAGCTGGTGGGGCGCTACGGGCATGTCTGGAAGGAAGGCGAGGAGCATCTCACCCTGAGGGGACTGCCCGGTGCCCGTGCTGTGGAACTCACATCTGAGCGCTACTGGGAGGGACTCAAAACGTAGGGCATGATGACGCTGCCCTCGGCATCACCGAACTGCCAGCGGTTGCCTGCGCGGCTCAGACAGGCGCCCATCTCGGGATCGATGTCGTTGTAGGCCATGAATACGTCCACCACATCCCCGTCGGAGAGCTCCAGGCGGATCTCGATGCGGCCGTTGGCAGACGGAGTGACGTTCAGGACTTGCTCGTAGCAGGTCTTCACGGCTGGACCGAGGTGCCAGCGCAGTAGCTTCTCGAGCTGTTTGTTGTCGCTTGTGACGACTTCCTTTGTGTTGGGAGCGCGGCCGCGCACACCGACGATAGGGCCTGCGCCAAGCTTGGTGTCCTGGCTGTCGCGCTTCTGTAGGACCACAGCGCCGATCTCTGCGCCAGTACCCTGCTTTGGGGCCAGGCCGATTCCGGCTTTCTGTAGCTCAAATCTCCTCCGGAGTAGCACATCCAGCGCTTCCCCTTCCTGATCGTTGTGTCCAAAGACGCTCTCAGTGCGGCTTGCAGAGTCACCATCCCTGCTGCCAAAGACGAGGTGGTCAATCCTGTCCTGGGCCTCGGCTTTGAGTTCTTCCATGGTGGGGGGTGGGCGGTCGGTGGAGAGCAGGGACAGATCGGGGATCGACGGCCCAGCTTCTCCTGGATCCGATTGCTCAACGCGGTCCACGAGCTCACCAGGAGCGTCAGGGTCTGGGGCCACGATGGCCTTGACCTGCTCCACGATGGGCCTGTTTTCAAAGACCATCTGCGCGACCTGCGGCCGCAGCTCCTCGATGGTGACCCGCTCCATTGGCTCCTGCTGAACGACCCAGATCATCAGCACGGCGGCTGCGCTTGAGATCAGCGCCAATGAGCCCAGAAAAGCAGGGTCGTCCTGGTCTACAAAGCGTGGCCGGAAGGCCCCTGGCTGCATACTGCCACCCGGTGCGGGGACCAGCTGGAATAGGACAGTGACCTCGCCGAGGGAGATCTTGCCCTTTACGCTCCGATCCAGAGGGATCTTGGTGTCCCCGGATGCGATTCGCAGAGCCAGATCCCGAACCTTGCCCTCGGAGATACGCCCTTGATCTTGGCCCTGTAGACAGAGCTGCCAGGTGTTTCCCTGCTTGTTGAACAGGGTACGGCTGTGGGGAACCTGCCCTGGGGCGAGGACAATATTGGCGTTGTGGTCGCTGCCAATGCGGATGCGCTGGGACTCGGAGAAGACCTGCTCGTGCACCACGCGGCCCTGGTGAACGATGCCAATTCTTAGGGCCCGCTTGGCGGGCAGAGCGGTGCTGTTGAGCGACATGCGCATCTCCGTGTCTCACTGAGCGGGGCCATAGGGGCCGCCGGTGTTGAACTGGACAACGGGTCGGCCTGACGGTTCACGGAAAGTCTTTCACCGCGGTGGGAGATGGCTCTCATCCAGAAAATGTCAAGGAATTGGAACCCAGGCTGAGGTGTGCGGTCCATGCTCCCCGTCTCGTCCGAGACCGCCCCCCGTAGGCCCTGTTCCTCTTTAGGGCACCGCCGCGGTTCTGTGCACGTGTGTGTGTTCAATCAGGAAGGGAGTCCCCCATGTTTGTTTCTATTGTGCTGGCGGCCACGTTGGCCCAGGCCAGTCCATCTCTGCTCTTGGGCCAAGCCCCAGGAGTCACCGATACGGCCCTTGAGCTGTCCCCCGAAGACCGGGTCCAGCTTGACCAGCTCAGCTCGCTCCAAGTCCGCCGCGCCGAAGAGATTCAGGCGGCCGAGGGTCTGTTGCGCACCATGCCCGCGACGGCGCCACAGAAACCAGAGATCGCCTTTCGCTTGGCTGAACTCTATGGAGAGGAGGCACGCTTCTATACGCTGAAGTCTCTCTTTGAGTCCGAGGCTTGTTTGAGCAAGCAGGACAGCTGTGAGGCGCCTCCGTCCGCAGCTCAAGCCACCGAGTGGCTAAAGCGTAGCGAGAAGCTGTACACACAGTTGCTGGTCCGCTATCCCGAGTATGCGCGCACCGACGAGGCTCTGTATGGCCTGGCGTATGTGCGCATGGAGCTGGGCGAGAAGTCGGGCGCTAACGAGGCCTTTACGCAGCTGGTCCGCCGCCATCCGGACAGCGAGGTGGCAGCTGATGCCTACTTTAACATCGGGGAGTATTGGTTCGATGAGGAGAATCTGTACAAGGCTCTCCCCGCCTATCAACGTGCAGCGGCCTATGAGTCGGATCCACGGGCAGTGGTTGCCCGCTACAAGCTGGCCTGGACCCACTACAGTCTGGGTGAGGTGGACCTAGCGCTGGACGAGATGAAGCGGGTCGTGGCGCAATCCGAAGCTCTGGAGGGCTCGGGTCAGCTGCACATGAAGGAGGAAGCAGAAGGAGACATGGTGCGCTTTTGTGCGGAGTCTGGCCGCCAAGAGGAGTGCCTAAGCTTCTTTGCCAGTAGAGGGCAGCAGGACCGGGTCGTGCAGACCCTGGACCGGCTGAGTTCACTCTACTTGGAGCAGGGAAAGACAGAGGAGGCAGTACAGATGCTGGGACGCCTTGTGGCGATGGACCCCCAGGGCCTGGATACACCGGCCCTCTGGCTGCGTATGGCCGTGGCATGGCGAGACGTGGGGCAGTTGGACCCGTCTCTGGCGGCCTTTGAGCGGGCGAAGAATCTCACACAGTCGGGTGGTACATGGGAGCGGGACCATGCCGCGCACCCCCAGGAGTTGGCGTCCCATCGTGCGGCCCTGGCAGACGAGCTGGGCCGTAGCGCACTGAGATGGCACCGTGAGGGCATGAAACTAGGGACCGGTGCCAAGGCTGGTGAGGCGAGCCAAGCTGCGTTGGTCGCCTACGGAGCCGCTCTGGAGTTGTCGCCGAATGGCCCCATGGCGGGTGATCTGGCCTTTGGATTGGCGGAGCTTAACTACTCTCTGAAGGACTACGCTGCGGCTCACCAGGGCTACGCGCAGGTGCTGGCCTTGGGGGCGGATGACAAGCGAAGACAGTTTGTGATCTCAGCCATGGTGTTTGCCTCCTCTGAGCTGGTGGAAGACGTCCAGGCAGAGGCGGGTGGCCAAGCTCTTGCGCTCTCTGCGTGGGCCCAGACCCACCTGGAGGACCTGGACCGCTTGGGCGCGGAGAGCCGTGATGAAGAGGTGTCGCTCAAGGCGCTCTACCGTAGTGGCTACTTGCTCATTCAGCACAATCACTTTGAGGAGGCCGCATCGCGCTTTACTCAGGTGATCCAGCGTGACCCCGGGGCCAAAGAAGCGGTCTTGGCCGCGAACCTTGTCCTGGATGAGCTCGCAGCTCGAGAGCAGTGGGTTCCGCTTCGTGACATGGCCCGCAGTCTGCTGGCCCAGGAGATTGGCAGCAAAAAGGACCGCGCGGAGCTGGTTGAACTGCTGTCTCGTGCCGAGGTGAAGGTGGTTGAAGCCACCTTGGCCGAAAGTGGTGACTACCGTGCTGCGGCCGTGTCACTCCAGGCTGTTGCGGAGGAGTTTCAGGGCAGCAGTGTACGCGACCTGATGCTCCACAACGCGGCGCTGTATGCAGAGAAGGCTCCGGACTTGGGCATGGCTCTGAGTCTCAGGGTGGTGTTGATACAGCAGCACCCGGACTCAGAGTTTTTGTTAGAGGCCTTGGGCCACAAGGCGCGTCTGTTGGAGGCCAGCGCTCAGTTCCAGGCCTCGGCGGATGCCTGGATGCGTTTTGCCCAAGCCAGTGAGGGGCAAGATGCAAACGAGGCGCTTCAACAGGCGGCATGGCTCTATGCGCGACTCGGACGCCCTGGGGATGCGGCGCGTGCTCTGCAGAGCAGTGAGGGTCCAGGGCTGCAGGTCGGCGCTCTGTACCTGGAGGCTGGAGAAGGTGAGCTGGCGCTGGAGGCCCTGCGGCCTGTTGTGAGCAGTGGGGAGCTGCCTGCGTCGCTTCAGGCGCGGGTCTTGCTGACCTCGGTGGCGGAGCTGGGCGTAGATGTATCGCCGGAGCTCTTGCTGGTGCCGAAGGGTTTGGTTTTGGAAGAGCTGGATCCATCCTCCCTGGAAGCCCTTGGCACTCTGCGTTTGAGCACGCTGGTTAGTCATCTGCAACACTTGCGTAGCCTTCCCTTGGATGGGCGCAGGCACCCAGATGCTGCCGTGAACGAGGCCCTGTTGGGACGGCAGAGTCTGGCGAAATTTCACGCGTTGACCGCCCTGGAACAGAGCGCGTCGGCAGTGATTGAGACGGGTGCGGGCCAGGCGGGTGTGGACGCGCTCTTGGCTCTTGGCCAGGGCT
>JBLHMA010000230.1:0-8419 GCA_047621545.1 Cognaticolwellia sp.
CTCGACCAGCACCGACTACCTGTTCTTTGACGGCATGAACGCAGAGACCGGGGAGAGCGGTATCAACATAGCGTCCAGCGCCGACGGCCAGATCTTCAGCCGTGAGCAGCCCGAAGCGCTGATTCTTGCCGGTACCAATGGCGAGCACGACAGTGTACGGGTGGCGGACCCCTTTGTAGTCTTTGACGCACAAGCCGACCGCTGGCGCATGTACTACTCCGCCTGGGACGGTGTCTCATGGAGCATCGGCCACGCAGAGAGTACCGATCTTGTGGACTGGACGGTGGACCGCCAGGCTATCTTCGAGGTGGAAGGCGGCGCGGCTTCTCCGCTGGTCCAGGTGGACGCGAGCGGCTGGAAGATGTGGACCAGTCGTGCGAGCGATGACGGCTGGGTCTTGGCTCTGGCCACCAGCGCGGACGGGCGCGACTGGATTGACCAAGGCGCGGTTCTTGACCTGGATGATGGCCCTGATCCGCTGGAGCCTCCAGGCATCAGCATGCAACGCACCAGCACGCAGGCCTGGAGCCCAACTGGGGACGTGGACGGGCGCCTTGGACTTCTCTTTGAGTCCGGTGACCTAGGCGGCTTTGGGGGAATGGTTCTCCAGCTCTCCAGTGGATTTGAGCTGGGTACCGTCTCCTTGAACGAGTCCGAGTTGGGCATCCGCGTGGACAGCATCCTGGACAATGGCAATCTGATGCTCACCCTGACCGATGGCACCGGCGAGCAGCGCATTGGCCAGTGGCGCTCAGGGCAAGTGCCAGTGGCAGCCTTTTTTGGAGCGACGGACAGCGATGTGGCGACCCAAGGCGTTCACACACCCGTTACCTTTGAAGGGGCCTCAGGTTTGGAGATGCTCTACGCAGGCGTAGACCAGGACGACTTGGCCCGCATCGGCCGCGCCAGCAGCAGCGATGGCGGCGTGACTTGGCAGGACGAAGGCTTGGCCCTGGATTTGGGCGAAGACTGGGACTCAGTGCGCGTCGTTCCGGGCGCAATCGTCGGCGACGAAGAGGAGCTGACCCTCTACTACACCGGCTTCAACGGCACCCAGAGCAGAATTGGCAGCGCGGTCAGTACTGACCAAGGCCAGAGCTGGACCCGGGTGGAAGGGGCGATCAGCCCTTGGATTTACGGTGGCGGAGCCCCCGGTGCATTCGATGACAGCGCCGTGCGAACGCCCAGCGTGTTGCGCATCGATGGGGTCGACCACATCTGGTACGGCGCCTTTGACGGTGATCTGTGGCGCATGGGCTACGCCAGTCGCAGCGTGGGCACCCAGGAATGGGTCCAGTCCGAAGGTCGAGATGGCAGCCCCAAGTGGGCCATGACCCCTGTCAACGGCACCTACCTCGGCTCCAGCATGGACCGGGCCGTGCTCCGCCAGACCGATGACGGATTTGAGGGCTATATCTCAGGCTGGGACAGCCCGGAAGGCATCCGCCGAGCCGGGCCGGTCGTTGCCAGTCTGCCTGACACCCTCTACCCAGAGCTTCAAGCCCCCACGCTGGGCGACACCATCACCCTGTACACCCAAGGCGGGGACGACGACGACAGCATGGCCATCGACCTGGAGATCAGCTCCGGTGGAGCGAGCTTCAGCGGCATCGCTAACAGCTTTATGCACGTCGACAACGTTCGCGGCTTTCTGTACATCGGCTCTGAACTGCAGAATGCCATCTATGTGGTGGACATCCGGGATGACAGCACTGACGAATTTGTGGACTCCAACGTCTACGGGATCGAGGCTGTCCTGGTGAACAACGTCGACAGCGGCGCCTCCAGCACCCGCGGAATCATTGCGCCACCCGGGGAGCGCTGGATCTATGCCCTGAACGCTCAGCCTGACTCCATCATTGTCTACGACGGCGATGCCATCCCCGACGACGACCGGACGGACCTGTATTTTGACACACCGGTCGGTGCCATCGGCCTGCCACGCGGCATCCTTGCCGACGAAGGTGTGACCTCGCAACGGGACGTGGGCCCAGCCCAGGTGGTCGCCGCCGGGGACCTGCTCGTGGTCGCCAACTTCAACGACAACAGCTTGAGCTTCGTAGACACTCGTCTGGGTGCCTTCGGACAGGTCACCTCTGACCTGGACTGGGTGGGAGAGAACCCACACGCCTTGGCTCTCTCTCCAGACGGAAAGCTGCTCGCCGTGGGCAACTACATTGGCGAGCTGGTGGACGGACACGTCAACTCCAGCGTCGTCCTCGTCGACATGGACCCCACCTCCGAGACCTACCTCTCGGTCCTGGCCACTTTGGTGAACCAATGATGTGGATGTTGGCCAGCTTGGCCTGTCTGGAGAGCCAGAACCTGGAAGCGGACTTTGACGCGCCGGCTTTCGCCACTGTGCTGCACCCGGACCAAGGTGGCCCCTTCAGGGACCCGGTGGCTTTCGTCTCCAACCAGGGCCGTGGAACTCTGGTCCCCCTAGATATCAAGCACGGCTGGATGATCTCAGAGGACCCGTCCGCGCCGTACTTGGAGACCCCGCACATCGCCACGGGTTCAGACCGCGTTCTCGGCGCGCTTGCGGTCTATGTGCCGGACGACCAGACGGTCACCCTGTTCGTGGCGGACGCTCAGACCCGCACTCTGCTGGAGGTCCCTTGGGTGATCGAGGCACAGGACGAGCGACTGACCACCGTGAGCCCCAGCGTCAGCAGCGAGCCATCCTTCGAAGACGTGGATGGCAGCGGCGATGTGGCAACCCTGCAGCTCGTCGGACTACGCAAGGGTCGGACCGCCACAGAGACCTGGACCTTTACCTACACGGGCCAGGACTTCATGGTCGAAGGCTCGCGCAGTGGCTTGCAGTACCGACGGGCCACTTGGTTGGCCCCATACGTCACCGACGAAGGGGAGCTGAACCTGCTCATAGAGGGCAGCGCAACCGAGGGTGACCGCTTCACGCTGGGTGTGGAGAGTGGGGTGGTGGAGCACGACCTGGGCGGCAACGTTCAGGACCTGTTGATGCTCCCAGACCAGAGCGCGGTCTTGGCCTTGGTCAGCACCCTAGAGGACCCACTCTTCCCGGAGCTAGTGTCGCTCACCCGTATGGTCGCCTTGGACCCAGCATCCATGGATGTGCTCGCCGAGATCTCGCTGCCAGCAGGAGCTTGGCCCGCGCGAATGTCGCTCTCACAGGACCAGACCCAGATATTCTTGGGGGACACCCGCTCCCCTCAGGTACTTCAGGTCACCCTGGACGCAGAAATTGGGGCCTCGGTCGTGGAGAGCATCGCTATGCCTGGAAACGTCATTGACGTGGTCCAGCAAGGGGATGAGTTCAGCAACAGGCTCTACATCGCCCTGCAAGGCGAGGTCATTGTGCGTCTGTGGGACCTGGACCTACAGGACTGGTACGACGTGAACCCCGTGACCGCAGAGATCGACGGGCTCTATATCGGCGCGCCCATCTCCGGCTTGGCCGCATCGAGCGACCCCATCTTGCTTCAGGAGGAAGGCCCCTACCAAGCCAGGGAGCGCGACCGTGTCGTGGCTATCTCTAGCTTTGAGGGCGTGGTGAAGGTGGCCCAAGCGACCACCGGCTGCCTGACTCAGGATGCTGCTGGTCCAAGCGTGACATTTGGCGAGAACGCCAGCGATGTGGGCTTTGACGACTCGTCCCCGACCAGCACACCCAGCTTCACCGCCGATGTTTTTGGGGACGCCGTTCAGGTAAACCCATGTGGGGGCATCGCGCGCACTCAGAGCTGGCAGATGGTCTACGACGGTAGCCAGGGCAACTGGCAAGTAGAGGGAAGCGTCTCGGGCTTTCAAGAGCGGCGTGTCACTGAAGGCGTGCGCTACGTGAGCGACCGGGGCGAGATCAGCTTCTTGATCAGCTCTGGCAGCCGGCCCACAACGGACGGAGACGCATGGTTCTTCACCGTTGACAACGGCGTCCTAAAGATCGACTTCGACCGAAACGGAAACGGCGTGGGCGACCAAGCCGAGACGCCGATCGATGTGCCAGCACGGCCGGTCTCCTACAGCTACTTGGCAGGTGACCAGGACGCCGGATGGGTTGGCGTGAACCGCAAGGTCGGCGTCATTCTGCCGGTCACCGGCTACGACAACGTCTGCAAGGTAGACCTGCAGGCCGGGCGAATCACCAGCATCTGGGACTGAGCCTTCAGCATCTGGGACTGAGCCTTCAGCATCTGGGACTGAGCCTTCAGCATCTGGGACTGAGCCTTCAGCATCTAGGGCTGAGCCTTCAGCATATAGGGCTGAGCCTTCAGCATATAGGACTGAGCCTTCAGCATCAGCCAAGGCGCATCGCCTGCTTTCGGTCTGGCGAAGACAGCTCGGCGTCGAGCTCAGCGAGCTGCAAGAGCAGCTCCTCGACCCGCTCAGCGTCCTGACCTGCGCGCTCCAAGATCAACAGGTGCGTAAGCACCTGTCGGGCGCCAACCAAGTCTCCCAGTTGGGCTGAGTCGGTCAGAGCCTGCTGGTAAATCTCCGCTGCGCCCAGCAAGTCCCCGCGAACCGCCGCCAGGTCGCCTTGAATGCGCCTACAACGCGCCGCCGCATGAGGCTCTCCAGCCCGCAGGTAAAGGGCCCAGGCGGCCGCCAGCTCCTTGGCTGCGAGATCATGCTTGCCGCCGCGCAGGTGAATGTCGGCCCGTCTACGCAGAGTCCCTGCTTGAACCACAGGGCGCTCCCGCCCTTGCTGCTCTGCCTGATCCAAGAGCAGGCTGGCGCCGGTCGTCTCGCCGCGCAAGATGGCCAAGGCTGCCTGGCCCAGGCTGAGGTTTGCGCGCCCAAGCTCCGCGTCCTTGGCGCCACCCATTACTGCAGCTGCCTGCTCATAGAGTGCATCTGCGCTCAGCACTTCGCCAGCCTGGATGGCCAGGTCCCCAGCGCCGCGCAGTGTAGCCGCCACCCCAAGAGGGTCTCCTGCATCACGGTGCAGGACCCGGGCGCGGCGGTAGCGTGCCGCCGCCTCATCGAACTCACCCAGACCGAGCAGGGCATCCGCGCTGCGCCGCAAGAGTGTCGCACCCCAGATGGGGTGCTCCGGTAGAAGCAGGTGCAGTGCTGCCTCGTGGTGCCCCGTCGCAGCGGCGCTCAGGCCTTGACGCAGCAGCAGGTCGCCCTCCGCCCAATGCAGCAACGCTGTGCCTTCGTCACCCGCGCCGGGGCGGGCAAAAGCAAGGAGCTCCAAAGCCACTGGAAGCTGTCCGGCCGCGGCAAGGAGTCTAGCGCCCGCGGCAGCGGCTTGTGCCCGCGCAAGCCCCGGACCCAGGTAGCTGCACAGCCCTCGAAGGAAGAGTAAATCGGCGTGCTCAAGGCCCGCTGGCAAGGCCTCGGACAGTGCAAGATGCAACAGGTTTCCGGCCCTGTGGAACAGCGCCTCGGCGGCGGTTCGAGGATCCGGGTGGGTAGGCAGCCCCTCAAAGAGCTCAAGCTTCAACGCAACACGAGGAGCCCCGTGGCGCAGTCGACTCTGGTCGGAATGAGCCTGGCCCGGAACACCCGCCGGAAACAGGGTGAGCGGGTCGGGTGGAGCCAGCTGGGGAGGGGGCAGCAAGCCTGAGCTGGGCACCCCGTCCAGAGCGCGGGCACCTAAGGCAACGATCTTCAGGTCTGCACTTAAGGATCGAAGGGCCTCGGCTGCGGTGCGGGCCTCGGCTGCATGCAGGTTGCGCCAGATTAAGAGGGTCCCCGACTCCAGAGCATTGGCCACGGAGCGGGTCACTCCAGGCAGCGGAAGCCCCAGGGCCAAACCGGTAGCGCGCACCAAGTCCGGTGGGTCCTTACATCCGAGCACATCCACCTGTAAGTATGGCCCCTCCCAGAGCGCCACCAGGGCGGCTTCGGCTGCCGCGCGGGCCTGGCAAGGCCCCAGGTGAAGGTAGAGCACCGCGTCCTGCTCCAAGGCGAAAAGGGCGGCCTGGGGCCAGGGAAGCTGTGGAGGCGTTGCGGGCATGTGTCCTGGCCCGGTCAGGGCTTGGGTTGGCGGCTGGTTGGGCAGGGGGTCTAGTGTTAGGCCCAACGCAAGCTAAACGCAGAAGAGGAGCCCATGTCCGAGATTCAGAGCATTGGTGTGGTTGGGGCGGGCCAGATGGGCAACGGTATCGCGCAAGTCTCAGCTGTCGCAGGGTACTCCGTGACCCTTACGGACATCTCCGAGGCCGCGCTGGCCAAGGGCATGGCGAACGTCGAGAAGAACCTCGGCCGCATGGTTCGAAAGGAGCGCATCACAGAAGCCGAGGCTCAGATCGCCCTCGGCCGCATCTCAACCAGCGTCGAGCTGGCCTCGCTGGCGGAAACCCAGCTGGTGATCGAGGCGGCCACCGAGCGGGTCGAACTCAAATATAAGATCTTTGAGCAGCTCAGCGTCGCGACCTCTACCGACACCCTGCTGGCCAGCAACACCAGCTCGATCTCCATCACCGCAATCGGCGCCCACACAGACCGCCCCGACAAGGTGATGGGCATGCACTTCATGAACCCGGTTCCGGTCATGAAACTCGTCGAACTCATCCGCGGCTTGGCCACCTCTCAGGCGACCTGGGATTCCGTGGAGGCTGCCGCCCAGCGAATGGGCAAGACCACGGTAGAGGGCCGGGACATGCCCGGGTTCATCGTGAATCGAGTGCTAATGCCCTACATTAACGAGGCCGTCTTTGCCTTGTATGAAGGCATCGCTTCGGTCGAAGACATCGACACCGCCATGAAGCTAGGGACCAATGTTCCCATGGGTCCACTGACCCTCGCGGACTTTATCGGCCTGGACACCTGTCTGGCGATCATGGAAGTCTTGCACCAGGGCATGGGCGGCGATTCCAAGTACCGGCCCTGTCCGCTCCTCCGCAAGTATGTGGAAGCTGGGTGGCTAGGTCGCAAGACCGGTCGTGGCTTTTACACCTACCCGGCCAAATAGGGGAATTCCGTGAGCTCAGACCGAACCGTACACCTGTACTCCTCCCTCAAGGTCGCCTTCGAGGACAGGGTGGCCATCATCACCCTGAACCGCCCCAAGGCACTCAACGCCATCAACGCCACCATGATTCAGGAGCTCTCTGAGGTCCTGGAAGAGGTTGCGCAGCGCGACGCGTTGGCGGTCATCCTCACAGGCGCCGGCCCCAAGGCCTTCGCCGCAGGTGCGGACATCGCCGAGATGCGCCGCATGACCCCTCAGGAAGCCACCCTCTTCTCGGAGAGGGGCCAGCGTGTGTTCTCCCTCATCGAGACCTACCACCGTCCTGTGATCGCAGCGGTGAATGGCTACGCTCTTGGCGGCGGATGTGAGCTGGCGATGGCCTGCGACATCATCCTGGCCAGCAAGAGCGCTGTCTTTGGCCAGCCCGAGGTCAAACTGGGGGTGATTCCAGGCTTTGGTGGTTCCCAGCGAATGTCACGCTTGGTTGGACGCCAGAGAGCACGGGAGATCTGCTTCACAGGTCGCTCCGTGCGCGCAGAAGAAGCAGCCCGCATCGGGCTTGCCGCCCGCATGGTCGAGACCGATGTTGTGAGCGAGGCCAAGCAACTGGCCATGCAGATCGCCAACAATGGCCCCCGGGCTGTGAGCCTCTGCAAGCGCGCAATTAATACTGGCGCGGACCTTGACATGGGGACCGCATTGGCCCACGAAGCACAGCTCTTTGGCTTGTGCTTTGCCAGCGGCGACCAAAAGGAAGGCATGAGCGCCTTCTTGGACAAGCGTCCCCCCAACTTTTCTGGCCGATAGCGCCGGGGAGAGATCCAATGTTCCAGCTCTCAGAGCAGTCCCTTCAGATCCGCGATCTGGCCCGCAGCTTTGCCCGCGAGGCCGTCATGCCTGGCGCAGCAGCGCGCGACCTGAGCAAGGAATACCCCGCCGAACTGGTCTCTCAGCTTGGTGAGATGGGCTTTATGGGCATGTTCATCCCCGAGGAGTACGGCGGCTTTGGCCTGAGTATCTTGGACTACGTCGTGGCCCTGGAGGAGATCAGCTACGCAGACGCCTCCTTGGGTGTCGTCATGTCGGTCAACAACAGCTTGGCCAGCGCCCCAATCATCAACTTCGGCACCGAAGCTCAGAAGCAGAAGTACCTGCCCAAGATGGCCACCGCAGAGTGGTTGGGCTGCTACGCTCTGACCGAGCCCAGCGCCGGCTCTGACGCTGCGGCCCAGAAGACCAAGGTGACCGTCGCCGACACTGGCGACTACATCATCAACGGCACCAAGATGTGGATCACCAACGGCCCCCAAGCGGACGTGGCTGTGGTCTACGCCAGCATGGATCCCGAGGCGCGCCATAAGGCCGTCTGTGCCTTCATCGTAGAGACCTCGTCCGAAGGCTTCAACGTGGGCAAGGTCGAGCCCAAGCTCGGCTTGAGCAGCAGCTCCACCGCCGAGCTGATCTTCGAGGACCTACGGGTGCCCAAGGAGAACCTTATCGGCGTGGAGCGCG
>JBLHMA010000231.1:0-8392 GCA_047621545.1 Cognaticolwellia sp.
GTAGGTGCCCAGATCCTTGGCATAGGCCTGCACGTCCTGAGGCAAGCCAAAGGAGCGCAGGATCAAAAGGCCATATTTGTCAGCGGGAGCGTGGCCTCGTTTGCGGAGTCGGCGTAGACCGCGCTCCACAGTGGCGGGATCATCCGGCAGTCGGGATGGGTGGAGCTCGTAGAGCGTGCGCACCACCTCGGCTAGTGACCCCCGCTCGGAGACCGACGCCTGGACCAAGTCGGCCCAGGTGATGCCTTGGGTCTTCAACTCCACAGAAGATCCGCGTGAAGTGGCAGGTGGTCGGAGGTCTCCACAGATGACTCGGGGGCTCTCTGGAAGCGCGTCCATGGCGTCGAGCAACTCGGTGAGCCCTTGAAACCCAGGACCTGGGCGATGTGGTCGTAGCCGGGGTCGGCGTTCTCAAAGTGTAGGACCTGTTGGTGGGTCAAGGTCAGGCTGGGTTTGTAGAAGGTGGCCAGCCCGTCGGGTCGGCCGAGCTTGGGAGCGTAGAGCCCCTGGAAAGCGGGCAGAGCGGCTTGGAGCTTCTCAAAGAGCGCGGGTTCGACCTCCTGCAAGCAGATTAGGTCCGCATCCATGTTCTGGATGTGTTGGATCAAGCGAGACTGTCGCGCCTCGGCCTCCAAGTACTCAGGCGGAATGCCCAGGTAGCGTTCGGGGAGAAGGTAGGCCTGGGCCAGGACGTTGTAGCCGATGATGTGCACGGGAATCCTCCTGTGGTGCACCGCCATTGAGCCCGCTGGCTGCTGTCCGCAACAGGACACGAATCCGGGCCCGCCTCTTCCACGACCATGTGGGGGGCGCCGTCTACCCAGACTTCGATGGCCTCGCGTCCGTCATGGTGGATGGAGATGTCGGCGCTGCCAAACAGGGCCAAGCCAATGGCAAAGGCGCCGCCGACGGGGATGCTCCCACACAGGACCACCACAAAGCAGCCCGCGCCCAAAGAGAGGACTCGGCTCGTCGCTGCCTGGACCTTCTTGGCCGTTTCTTGCTCTTCTGGGGTCATCTTGGGCCCTACTCTACAGAACTGGGCCCTGACAACGCTGCCAGGGTGCGCCCGATCAAGCTGAGCCTGGCTCCGAGCAAGACCGCACCGAGCCACAGCAGCCAGCCCTGGGCCACACGCAGGCGCGCGCCGAGCAAGAGTACGGCGGTGAAGAGCAGGGCAAAGCCATGCATTGGAGGCCTCGGAGTCGCCAAGGCCTACACACGCTCGCGCTCAGGGACAATCCTCAGCTTGCCTGAGCAGGGTCTTGAGGGGGGCTTGGATCGCCTCCTTCTCCGACTTGGCCGCCGCGTGCCGTTGCCTCTGGATCTTGCTGATGTTGGCAGCCAAGTATGGAATGCGCGAGGTCACGCCGGTGATGACGTTGAAGCGCAGCTCGTTGGGCCGTACGTCTTCTCCGCGCCACTCTCGGCGGTTGTCCAGAGCCGCATCGATGCTCTTGGCTTGGGTCACGTACATCAGGCCGCTGGTCACAAAGATGGCCCGGGAGTATCGGCGGGCGCCGCGCCAAGCCTTGCGCAGAGCCTTCTCCTCGGTGTCCACTCGCTCGCTGAGCTCCACGACCTGCGCGGCCCAGGTGTCCTGACACTCTGGAGCGGCTTGAAGCGCCTCGACCTCTGCGGTCCAACCCATGTGGCCCTGTTGGCGTTGCCAGAAGTCCCGGAGGAGCTGCGTGACGCCGTGGCTCTCTGGAACCAGCTCGGGGACCATGGCCACGGCAAAGCCTCTTCCCACCCGGCCAGGGTGATGTCCGCGTCGAGCTGGAGCAGGCCGACCAGCTCTTGGTCTAGGGTGGGCTCGACCTGATGCAGTGGGCCCAGCTCCGCTCCGTGGTGCCACTGACGCAGATCGCTCTGCTTGAGGCGTTGGCTCGCTTCCACGGCAAAACCCAAGTCGCCCTATGGTGCTGCTTGGAAGGACCAGGTCTCGGCCTGCATGTCTTTGTAGTAGAAGCCGAGCACGCCATCTTGGGCACCCACGACGCGCAGCTCTCGAGCCCCGTTGCCCTTGCCGGTCTGGAGGATGGTCACGCGGTCGGTGATGTAGGTATACTCGGACCACTGCATCGAGGGCAGGACGGGGGCGTGCACCTGCCAACCTTCGGCTGGAAGACGGATGTCGGACATGCCGCTGCGGATGTCTCCCGCCACATAGAAGGGCTCGTCTTCGCACTCCTCCATGTAGCAGTAGGGATGGGTGGGAGTGGAGCCCAGCAGCTCAAAGTCGGCGATCTTGGTCTGTACGGCGCCGTAGCGGTCGATGAGCATCACGGTGCTCGCCGAGCTGTTGATGCCTACGCCCTGATATTGAGCTCCTTGGCCTGGCCCCAGCCCTGGTACCACTCGGTGCTCACGAAGATGTTGGCGAACTTGCGTCGGTAAAACATCTGGCGGGACGCGCTGAGCACTGCGATCTCGTCGTCGTCTGCGGTCAGGGCGACGATGCGTTCGACCGTTGGGAAGTCATCGGCGAAGGCCACGGGCTCCTCTTCCCACTGGCCTGCCCGCGCCCAGCCTTCGGCGTCGATGTATTGGGTCCACTCGCTCTGGCTCGCGCTCAGGAAGTGCTGCTCGGGTACAAAGCCGTTGCGGTCCCCATCGGCGTAGGTGGTGTCGACCTTTGCCGGCTTTCGGTGGTCGAGCTGATAGGGCAGCCCGCCATTGTGACCGAAGGGCTTCCAGGGCAGGTCTACGTCCCAGTCTGCTTCTCCGCCTGGGCGCTTGAAGCGT
Source organism: Cognaticolwellia sp. (assembly GCA_047621545.1). Taxonomy (GTDB): domain Bacteria; phylum Myxococcota_A; class UBA796; order UBA796; family CAJQPC01; genus CAJQPC01. Next base: position 2,749 of record JBLHMA010000231.1, read on the forward strand.
GGTTTGTAGTAGATGTGTCCATCGACAAGGGCGAAGTAGTAGTAGTCGTTAAAGCCCTGATAGTGGGTCTCTACGGCCAGGACGCCGGGCAGCTGCTCCGGCTTGGTGTAGGGGGAGGGTGCATAGTCGGTAGCGTCTAATGAATCCTCCCATTGAGCCTGACGCAGGGCGTCCACCTCCTGGTCGAGATCGGCGGCCATCGGCGAGGTCAGCGAGAGCATCAGGAGCATGTACATGGTGTTCATAGGCGGCCTTTTACCACGGGCGAAGAGGCCGAACCGTGCCATCATCGAGCCGTACTTGGAGCTTGCTTGATGTCCGCTGCGCTCACGCTGATGCTCCTCGCATGCGCCAGCCCTGGTGCTGGTGACATACCAGCGGTAGCGGCGGTCGATGCTCCGCCTGCGGCCACGTTGGAGGCCCTCCTCCCAGCCGCGCCACCGCCTCTTCCGGCCCATTGCCCCAAGCCGGAGCTGGTGCAGACCCCCATTACTTGGAATGCTGAGCGAGAGGCCCTGACCTTGGCCTATCGGGACGCGCATCAGGCCAGCCCTGTCGCGAGCGCGGAGATCGTGCCGAAGATGGTCGTGCTGCACTGGACGGGAGGCCGCAGCTTCAGCGGCGCCTTCAACACCTTTGACCCTGTGCGCTTGGCCGGACGTCCCAAGCTGGCCGGCGCCGGGGATCTGAACGTCAGCGCCCAGTTCCTAGTAGACCAGGACGGCACCATCCACCAGCTGCTCCCGGAGACGACCATGGCCCGCCACGTCATCGGGCTAAACCACGTCTCCATTGGCGTGGAGAACGTGGGCGGTGCGGAGGGCGTTCCTTTGACCCAGGCCCAGGCGGCGGCCAACATCGCCCTAGTGTGTTGGCTGAGCACCCAACACGATCTGAGTCACCTCATCGGCCACCACGAGTACCGCTTGATGGAGGGCAGCGCGCTCTTCGACGAGGTGGACCCCCGCTACCGAACCGCGAAGATCGACCCTGGGGACGCCTTCATGGCCCAGGTGCGCGGGGCCCTGGAGGAGAAAGGAGTGGTGCTCTCAGGACCCGATGGCTTCGCGGAGTAGGGCGCCGGCCGCGGCGACCCCAGAGAGCCAAGCGGCCTCGATGCGCCCACCCAGGCAGCCGTCGCCGGCGTAGAGCAAGCCTTGGTGTTGCAGGTGGTCTTGGCCCATGGGCGTACTCACCAGGCTGTAGCGCCATCGGTGCACCACCAGCGCATGCCCCACCCCGCCGCCCAGGTCGGCGAAGGCTTGGGCGAGCTGCTCGGCCACCCACTCCTTGTCCGCTTCCAGGTGTCTCGCCGACCACCCCGGGTTGCCATGAAGCACCCAGCGCTCCCCGGCATCTCGCCCAGGCAGCGTGTCCTGGCGCCCGGCCCAGGCCAGGGGGCCCTGGCTGCAGCGCACCCCCTCCCAGTCCATCCGGGCCGCGCCCGTGAGCAAGCCCGCCCAGCAGGGGGCGTAGCGCACTTGGCCCACGCGCTCGGCGAAGGGGTGCTCGGGACCCAGGATCTGTAGGGCCTGAGGGGCCGGGACCGTCAGGATGACCCGGTCGTAGAGCCCCAGTTCTCCCCCTTCCGTCTCCACGCGCAGTGCAGAGCCCTCGGGTACGATCTGTGTGACCCGCGCTTGGGTGTGCAGTGTGAGCCCTTGAAGCAGTCGCTTGGGCAGCGCGTTCATCGTTGGGGTGGCCACCCAGCGTGTCTCTTGTGCTGCCTGTCTTTCTAAGGCTCCGTCAAAGTGGGCCAGGCGTCCAGGCCAGGGAGCGACGGCGCCTGCGCTCTGCCAGAGCTTCACCTGTCGCACAAAGCGGGGATCTCGCGCGGTGAAGGACTGTGCGCCATGGTCGAAGGCGCCGTCCGTGTGGCGCCGTGTGGACATTCGCCCCCCTGCGCCGCGGGACTTGTCGCACACCTCCACCTGGGCGCCGGTTCGGGACAGGGCGTGTGCCGCGGCGGCCCCTGCAATGCCGGCGCCGATGACGAGGATTCGGGGAGCTGCGGGGAGGGAAGGTCGGGTCACCCATGCACCATAGCGCTCCAAGTCCAAGCGTCCAGCATGGTGCGCGACGCTGCGCGGCCGAACGCTCCCAAAGGGCGGCTTGGGTGGCTCAAAGGGGCGGTCCAGGGCGCCCAGACACCAGGTCAAGCCGGCTACGCTGTTGGGATCTCGACCGTCCAGGGCGTAGCGGTCGTTGAGCTCAAAGAGACGGGCCAAGGTCTGTCTTGGGGTGGCCGACCACTGAAGAAGCGCCTTGCCCCAGGTCATGCGCAGGTTGTTGTGCAGCTCCCCGTGCACCAGCAGAGAGCGTTGGGCCAAGTCCCAGAGTGGCGAGCCGGTCTGCGCCAGCTCGAGGGACTCCAAAGGGAGGGCCTGCGCTTGATGGTGGGCGTCCAGAGTCTCCTGGGCCCACTGGGGCAGGGAGCTCCATGCCCGCACATCGTCCTGGGCGTGGTGGCAGTGGTGCCAGGCCAGCTCGCGCCACACGAGCAGCTCGTCGATGAACTTGTCTGCGCCGCTCGCATGGGCTTCCCGTGCGATTCGGAAGGGAGAGACGTGCCCGTAGTGCAGGTAAGCGGACATTCGGGAGACAGACTTGGGCCGGGCGGCGTCGTTCCGTTGCCGGGCGTATCGCTTGAGGGGGCCGTCTCTAAAGGCCGCCCAGCGCGCGTAGCCCGCCTTGGACCCGCCCGGGCTGTCAGCGATGGGTCCGACGCTGTGGTCGATCTCACACTGGCCGATGAGCCGCGCCAGGTCCGCCTGCTCCACATCGACTGGCTCAAAGCCCAGCTCCCCTGAAAACGGCGCGGTCTGGACCGCCACCTCTGGCCAGGGCGCCTCCATGTCTTGCCGCAGAGCCAGAGTCGCCTTCCTGAAGGCGAAGGCCCGGGTCGGTTGGCGCTTCAGGGCGCTCATGGGCACCACGCAAGAGCAGTCCATCTCCCAGAGGGGGGCCTGCTCGGCCACCGCCTGGGTCCATCCCCTCAGGGGCTGCAAGGGCATCGCGTCGGTGATGACCAGCGCCGATCTGGCCGCCAGCGCCTTGAGTACGGGCCCCCGGTGTCCGGGCCGCTCGACGTGGAACACCCCCCGTAGTCCTTGGGCGCGCAGCTCTTGGGAGAGGTCCCGGGCCCCCTGCAGGATGAAAGCGTGGTGCCGGTCGCTGGCGTGGGGGTAGCGCTCGGAGACCGCGTGGTAGACCAGCAGCGGCAGCCCCAGCTGCGCGGCCATGATGCGTCCTGCGTCTAGGGCCGGGTTCTCGTGTCCACGAACGGCCACGCGCAGCCAGACCAGGACCAGCTCGCCGCTTCGAGGGCCAGCGTGGCTCAGACAACGGCGGGCCAAGGGAGCGGGGAGGGGATGGGGGAGCAGGGAGATCTGAGACATGTCCAGTCTGGCCTTGGCTGGGCAATGGTTGCAATCCTGGCTGGCTCAGCGCCTCAGTCCCCAAGCGAGGTCAGTGTGTCCAGTTTCCAAGAGTCCCTTCGGTCCCTCAACCCCAAGGCGGGGACCTCACGTGCCTGGGTGTATGTGCCCTACGACCAGCTCAGCGACCGGATCGGACCCTTGTCCCAGAGCCCACCACAGTCCCTGGGCATCGTGCTCATTGAGAGCACACACAAGCCCGGGCGCAGGCTGTACCACAAGCAAAAGCTGGCCTGGATCCTGAGCAACCAGCGTCACTTCGCTCTAGAGCAGGCGGCCCGCGGGGTGGCCGTGGACTACCGCTTCAGCGCCCAGAGCTACGCCGAGGTGTTGACGCAGGTGGTCGAGAAGCGGGGCACCTTGCGCATGATGGAGGCGGCGGAGCGGGAGCTGCGCCTTGAGCTGGCCGGACTGGTCGCTGCGGGGCACATCGAGGTGCTGCCACACCAGGGATGGTTGAGCTCAGAGAAGGACTTCGCCAAGGCCGGCGCCGGCCCCTTTCGCATGGACGCCTTCTACCGACACCTGCGCAAGAAGACCGGCATCTTGATGCAAGACGGCAAGCCCGAGGGGGGAAAGTTCTCCCACGACGCCGAGAACCGAAAGCCGTGGAGAGGGGAGCCCCCGGCGCCCACCCCGCCCAGCTTCCAAGTGGACGCCATCACCCAGGAGGTTCTTGCGTTGATACAAGAGCGCTTCGCTGAGCACCCTGGGGAGCTGGATGGGAGCCAGATCCCGGCGTCCAAGGAGCAGGCCCAGGCGCTCTGGGCGTGGGCCAAGCAGGACTGTATGACACACTTCGGCCCCTTCGAGGACGCCATGTCCACCCAGTCCAGAGGGCTCTTTCACACCCGGATTGCGCCCTTGGTGAACCTGCATCGTCTGCTGCCCCAGCAGGTGGTAGACGATGTGTTGGCGATGGACATTCCTCTGAACTCCAAGGAAGGCTTTGTGCGTCAGATCTTGGGCTGGCGTGAGTTCGTCCGGCACATTCATCGGGTCACGGACGGCATGCGCAGTCTGAAGGGGCAGCCATTGGTGGACCCCCTGGAGCGCCAGGAAGGGCTGCCGGCGGCCTACTGGATGGATAGTCCTTCGGGGCTTCGCTGTCTGGATGCCGAGGTCCAGGCGGTCTGGGAGACGGGCTGGACCCACCACATCCCCAGGTTGATGGTGCTCTCCAACATCGCCACTCTGCTCGATGTCGTGCCCCAGCAGCTCAGCGACTGGTTCTGGGTGGGCTTTGTGGACGCCTACGATTGGGTCGTGGAGCCCAATGTGGTGGGTATGGGGACCTACGGGGTGGGGAATATGATGACCACCAAGCCCTATGTCTCTGGGGCTAACTACATCCACAAGATGGGCGATGCCTGTGCCTCCTGCGCCTTTCACCCCAAGAAGAGCTGTCCGATTACGCCGATGTATTGGGCCTTTCTGGGCAGGCACGCCAAGCACTTTGAGGGCAATCACCGGATGAACATCGTGATGGCCTCGTTGAGGAAACGTTCTGACGAGAAGCGGGAGATGGACCTGGCTGTGTTTGAGTGGGTTCGAGATGGCCTGCGCCAAGGTCAGCTCTTGGCCCCCCAAGATCATCCTCAAGACGCGGCTTCCCTGCGCCTGCTCTGATCGGATATGGGAGCCAAGCCTGGAGCCCCCATGTCCTTTGAGTTCGAGAAGCGCGCAGCCCGTCACCTGTTGACCATGCTGGAAGATGGCAGTCGTCCCGTCGCCGACATCCGCGTGGAGGCTGAGCAGGCGGACCCGGCTCTGGTCTATTTGGTCTTTGCATGGCTTCGGGACCGCTACCACCCCGGTCACTCCGCGGCGGAAGGGGTGTTGGGTCGAATTGTGGCCCTGTGCCAAGATAGCCCACAGGTCTCTCGCATGGCCCGAGAGGGCGAGAAGGACTCGATCTGTGTGTGGTTCGAGGAGAGCTACAGCTACCGTCAGCTAGACCGGGAAGAGTTCATTGACTTGATTGTTGAGAAGCTGGAGGGTTAAGCCTGAGACCCGACTACAGTGGGCCTGATACACCCTCGGTCATGCATAGTGACCAGACCAACCACAGTGCTTGAGCCAAGCCAAGATGTCTCCATCTGTGACCCTTTCGAGGGCGGTGGCGAGAGCCGGATGCATTGCCTCTTCGGTCCCGGCAGCGACCCGCCTGGCAAGCTGCTTGACCTTGCCCCAGAACGGTTCGATTG
>JBLHMA010000232.1:0-8371 GCA_047621545.1 Cognaticolwellia sp.
GTCACCTGTCACCAGTCGGACCCGCTATCCAGCATGCCAGCCGCATGGACGCTGCCAGCCTGACCAAGGTCCTGAGCACCACCACCCTGGCGATGATCTTCGTCTCCCAGGGGGAGCTGGACCTGGACCAGCCCGTGCGGCGCCACCTTCCCGCATTCCGCCACCCCCACATCACCCCCCGGATGCTGCTCGGTCACCGCAGCGGCTTGGCCGCGTGGGCCCCTCTGTTTCAAGCAGCCCAACGGGACCCCGCCGCGGGCACTCTCTACCCCTCCGTGCCGGGACTCCGGAACTTTGGCTGGTCCACCGAGCTGATGCGGCACGCTGTGCTGGCACAGGACCCGGTCAGCGATCCTGGTCCCCGGGTGTACTCGGACATCGGCTTCCTAACGCTGGGCATGCTCCTGGAGGCAGTCGGCGGGCAGCCACTGGACACCCTGGCACAAGAGCTGGTCTTTACCCCCATGGGCTTGGACCACACCAGCTACCAGCGCTTGACCGGCAACCGCACTCCCCAAGGCAACTTTGCCGTGACCGGCCTGACCCGGCCCCGCATGCCAGCCCCTGGACAGGAGTCCCTGTACACCGTGCCCGAGCAGGCCCCTGCAGCCCGAGCGGGCGAGGTGGACGACGACAACGCCTACGCCATGGGCGGCGTGGCTGGACATGCCGGCGTGTTCAGCACGGCCAGCGACGTGGCCCGTTTTGGTCAAGCCATTCTGGAGGAGGCCTTGGGTGCCAGGCAGCTGGCCCGCGCCGAGGTCGTTCACGAGTTCCTGAACCCCGACGCCGTCGACTCCAAGCCCGTACGCAGCTTGGGCTGGGACCGTCCTGCCCCCAGCGGCTCTACCGCCGGCCAGTACCTGGGTCAGGGTGAGCAGGGTGCTGTGGGCCACCTGGGCTTTACGGGCTGCAGCCTGTGGATCGACCTGGACCACCAGCTCGTCGCCGCGCTGCTGAGCAACCGGGTGTTTCCGAGCCGGGCAAATGTGGCAGGCATCAGGGCGCTGCGGCCAGCGTTTCATGACCTGGCGATGGAGCGCTTTTGCGGGTGCTGAGGCATCTGCACGCTGACCTCGGCGACACCGGGATTTTTAGGAGCTCGGCGCCTGAGATCTTGGAGCCACTGGCGCAGCTTGAGGGGGCACAGATGCTCTCCTTGCTCCTTCGCCACCTGCACGGGGACGTTCAAGACTTGGGGGAGTGGCAAGTGCATGAGGAGCAGGACTGGGCGCTAAGCCATCCCGAGCATGCGCCTTGGCAGAGCACCCCAACCGACATGCTACAGCACCTCCGCGCCATCGAGGTCAAACTCGCGCAGCTCCACGCCCCAGAGGGTCAGCGCCTCCTGCACATCGATCGTGAGATTCAGTACACCGTCGAGCGCGGGACAGCCGGCTTGGTGCTCGAGGTAATGGTCAGCCACAGCTTTGCTTGGTACCCCGTGCGCATCGCGCTGAGCGCCCTGGAAGTGGACGACTGGATTGTGTTTGGGCCGAGCAGCACCCGGCCGTTGGCCGATGCGTTTCTGGCGGACCAGAAGGGCTTTATGAGCGGTCGGGGCTGACACCGCTTCTACATGGGGCGCAGCGACTCCACCAACACGGGCAGAGACTCGGGCAGCTCCAGAGCCTGCTGGAAGACCGTGCAGTCAACGACCTGGGGCTCAAGACCCGGCCCAGTGCAGGCACACTCACCGCGATAAGAGATCGCCTCCGAGCGAGCGCATGCGAACCAGCTGTCCCCTTCGACAAACTGTACGGAGTTCGGGGGCAACAAGCCAAGGCTGTCGTCTGGGTCCACCGTGCAGGCTTGCCCTCCTCCCGCCATCCGACACGCCTGCTCCGTCTCCAGAAAGCGTAGGTTCACGACAGCGCCCGGGTCCAGCTCTCTCACCTGCCACATGCCGCAGGAAAGGGGAATGAGCAGCAGCAGAATCATCCGGTCCTCCTGGGTATCGTCGATCTGCACAGTACCAGGGCCCGGAAAGAACAGCCAGACTCTGGCCAACAGCCCCAGGCCCAAGATACTGAACGGCATGCTCCTGCTCCTTCTGGCCTGCGGCCCCCGCCCTCCTCTCGCGCCCCCAACTCCTGCGGCGGTCTCGGCGCCCGTGCTGCCCAAGCGCTGGGCCGGCCCAGCGGAGCTCTCCCGTGTGCGCATGGTCGCGGTGGGCGATGTGCTAATGCACACCAACGTCAAGAACTCGGCCAAGGCCGCAAACGAGGACCCACAAAAGGGTATGGAGGCCCTGTTCTCTCAGGTAAAACCCCTGATTGAAAGCGCAGACTTGGCATTCGCCAACCTGGAGACGCCAGTGGCCCCCGACCACCACAAGGGCACGCGCTCCATGGTGTTCAACGCGGCCCCCGAGCTGCTACCGGCGCTCTACGCGACGGGCTTCGATGTGCTCAGCTTTGCCAACAACCACGTCTATGACCAGGGCCGCGACGGCTTTGAGGAGACGATGGAGCGCCTGGATGCCAGCGAGATGACCTGGATTGGCGGCGGCGCAGACTGTGCGGCGGCCAGGAAGGCACGCTTGGTGCAGCAAAACGAGATCACCGTCGCCTTTATCGGAAGCTCCAAGGTCTACAACGACAACATGAACATCGGCGAGGACAAGCCATGCTCCTTTGAGTTGAGCGTGGAAGAAGCCCTGGCCGAGACACAGGCCGCTAAAGAGGCCGGCGCCGATCTGGTCGTGGTCTCGGTGCACTGGGGCCGGGAGTACCGCACCTTCCCCGAGCAGTCCGAGGTGGACGACGCACACGCCTTGGTCAACGGCGGGGTCGACCTGGTGCTCGGACACCACGCACACGTGGTTCAACCCGTGGAAGTACTGCACAGGGAGGATGGGTCCGTGGGTGTCATTGCCTACAGTCTGGGCAACTTCATCTCCAACCAGCGCTACGACTACAAGCACGGCGTGCAGTCGCTGGACTTTGGAAACCCAAGGGATGGCCTGGCGCTACAGATCGATGCGGTGCGCAAAGACTACGGTGAGGCGCCGGACGGCAGCCCACAGATCCGTGTGGAGTTGGCCAATGTCGTCGCGATTCCCCTTTGGACGGACAACGACGCCGGGCGCATCGTGCACCCTACGCCCGTCATCCGCGTGATTCCGACCGCCGATGCTTTGACCGCCGCCTATGCGCAGCTTGAAGCTGCGGATACTGTAGAGGAGGACCTAGCAGCCAAGCAGCGCATTGCGCTCTTGGAAGACCGCTGGAACCAGGTTGCGGAGATCGTGGGAGAAGAGTTGATGCCGAAGCATCCCTACTGAACAAGCTCGCTTATCTCGAACAGGTGTCCATCCGGGTCCGTGAAGAAGGCGCGGCTCTCGTAGCCGTGGTCCACCGGCTCAGTGAGAAAGCGCGCCCCCGATGCAGAGAGCTCGCGAACGACATCATTCCTCCTGGAGGGTCAACAACTGCGCGCCAAGCATCGTAGTCGATGGGGACCGCCCAGCTTCGATTCAGACGGCCTGTGATGGACCCTATTTAAACGGCCGCGCCCCAAAGACCTCGATCTCGGAGCCTTCTGCCAAGAACACGCTGGCCGGACTCTGCCCATTGAGCACAGCGAATTCCGCCCCGTAGAGCTGAGCAAAGTCCACCTCCAGGCTGTGGGAACGCACCGGGTAGACCAGCCAGTGTGGGTGCCGCACCTCGTAGACCAAGGTGCGCCCCCGACGGTCCACGCCGTAGCCCCACTGGTGCTCCTTAAAGAAGTGGGCCTGGGAGTCCTGCTCCGGGAGCCCGGGCTTGCCGTCGGCCTGAACTTGCAGGCTGTGGGCTTGACCCTGCCAGGTCCACTCGTGCACCACCTGCACGGACTTGTCGTCCTGAGTCACCGCGCTGCGCATGTGTGTCGCCTCGTAGGGCTCGTTGTAGAGCCGCTTGGCGATGGTGGCCACCAGCCACTGGGGCACCAGCTCACGGATGAACATCACCCCGCGCGTCCCGTCAGCCTGCTTGACGTAAAAACGCAGGTTAATCTCGGGGAAGTTGACAAAGCCCGGCCACGGAATGCCAAGCACCCGGGTCTTCAAGAAGTCGAAGGCCACCAGGCTGACGAAGGCTTGCCCGTCCAGGGTGTCCAGGCTCAGCTCTGGGGGCAGGCGACCCGCCAAGAGATCCGGTTCCACCGCGTAGTTGAAGAGGCAAAGCTTGGACCAGCGGGCGGTGAGAAAGGCCATGAGTACATTCTACAGGGCAGCGCCTACGAATCCCAGCTCAACTGCACACAAGCCCCACCCAGCTCCCCATCCACCAGGCTGATCCGGGCACCCGCCCGATCTGCGCTGCGCTGAACCAATGCCAGGCCCAAGCCAACCCCACCCAGCTCTCGGGAGCGGCTGCGGTCCAGGGTCACAAAAGGCTCAAAGATGCGGGCGCGCTCAGCAACGGGAATGCCGGGGCCGTTATCTTCGACCACCAGCAGTCCAGAGGCCAGTCTGACCTGAACGACGGAGCGGGTGTGTCGAATGGCGTTGGAGAGCAGGTTCTCCAGAATGCGACGCAGTTCCGTCGCCTCGAGATCCAAGTCCCCCTCCCCCTTTACCCGCAGTTCATGCGAGGTCATCAAGGCCATGCCCTGGACGATCTCACGGACCAGACGCGTGGTCTCTCCTGGCGCCATCGGCGCACCGCCAACCGTGTCGGAGCGCAACAGGTCCAGCAGCTTGCCCAAGAGCACATCGCTCCACTCAAGCTCGCTGTCCAGGGCCCTGATCCACTTCTCACGCTGGGCCTCTGGTGCAGAGGCCAGAGCCTCGAGCTGAAAGCGCATGCGGGCCTGGGGGGTGCGCAGCTCGTGGGAGACGGCTTGAAGCAGCTCTTGTTGTCCTGTGACGGTGGACTCCAAGCGCTCTGCCATGGCGTCGAAGCGGGCCCCGACGGCACCAATGGGCCCGTCGACCAAGCGGGTGCGGGCCCCAAGATCTCCGGCAGTTAGGCGCTGGGTCGTGCGGTCAATCTCATACAGATCACGAACCAGGGGCCGCCCGAAGATCAGGAGAACGGCCGCAAAAGCCAAGATGGACAGCAGCAGATCCACCAGGACGGTGTCCCAGCGAACGGGCGGCTTGCCCGTGGAACCCCACAGGTAGCTGCCGTCCTGCAAACGCACGTACTGGGTCGCACCGGTGGCGGGGGCTGGCGAGAGTTCTAGGCGCATGGCCAAGGTGTGGCCGTAGCTGCGAAGGGCCCTCTCCCGCATGGTTGGTGTGAGGGGATCCAGGTGTTCAGCGGCCACCATCAGCTTGGGAACGAGTAGCTGACGCTGACGCGGACGGTGCTGGCGGTCCTTGGCCAGCTGACCAGCTTGGTGGGCCAATGCCTGCGCTGCCACCAGAGACAGCAACGCTGCGAGCATCAACTTGGCAAAGAAGCGCTTCATCAGACCTCGGGGGGCATCAGGTAGCCGGAGCCGCGCACCGACTTGAGCAGCATGGGTCCCCAGTCGCCGAGCTTGCGGCGCAGACGGCTCACACGCAGGTCCACCGAGCGATCCAGTCCGTCCCACTCAATGCCGCGCAGCGCCTGGCTCAGCACATCGCGGCTTACGACCTCGCCTGCGTGCTGGGCCATGACCACCAGCAGGTCAAAGTCGGCGGTGCTCAGGTCGAGGATCTCGCCAGCCAGCTCGACCTCCCGGCTGTGGAGGCGAAGGGTCAGGCGGCCCCGCACAAGCTCGGAGACCGTGGGTTGGACGCGACGCAGTACCGCCTCCAAGCGAGCCAACAGCACCTGGGGACGAACTGGCTTGGCCAGATAGTCATCAGCACCTTGGCGCAGGCCCACCACCTCCGAGAGGGTGTCTCCACGGGCGGTCAGCATCAAGATGCCGCCAGGGTAACCCTGCTCACGCAGGCGCCTGCAGACCTCGAGTCCGTCCAAGCCGGGCAACATCAGGTCCAGCAGAATGGCGTCGGGAGCACCGCGTCCGACCTGCTCCAACACTTGATCACCTCGTCCCAGAACGCTGACCTTGTGCCCGTGGCCCCTGAGAAAATCGGAGACCAGCTCGGCCAAAGGTGGGTCGTCTTCGACCAGGAGAATCTGTGCCATGCAGTCTATGTATCGCGTCGACCAGCAGCCCTGAGTATCGCTTTGTATCTACCTGCATCTATCTGGATAAATGTCGAGACGAAGTAGGTACGGACACGGACCACGGGGGGGCATAGTCTTTAAGCAGCACAGGAGCCCTCATGCTTGCCGCAACACTGATTCTCGCCTGCACTTCCAACGGTTCAACGGACAACTCAACGGACGACGAAACCTTCAGCGCCGGAGGGGCCTGGGACGCCTTCGCCACCAACGTCTCCTCCTACGCCGACGGCGACCAGATCGTGGTCGAAACCAATGGGTGGCCGGACCACACCACGCCCTACTGGGGACCGGACCACGAACTCTATGTGGCGCCGACGGTGACCAGCGAAGCGGAGATGGCGCCCGGCTACATCGAGAACTTCGTGGGTTCCTACACCCTGACCGTGCCGGCCAACCCAGAGATCGCCAGCAGCAGCACCGCCACCAGCTTGGGGGCCATCGGAATCGCGGTCAGTGGCGCCGTGATCTACAACGACAGCGAGGGGCCGGGCGTCCCACTCGACGACGCCGCTGGCAGCCTGGACTACACCGGCGCCCACACCGGCCCCAACAGCTACCACTACCACCTGGAGACCACAGCCTGGTCCCAGGACGACGACGCCCTGATCGGTGTCATCGCGGACGGCTTCTTTCTCTACGGCCGAAAGTGCAGGAGCACCGACGATTACCCCGATGACCTGGACGCGTCTGGCGGTCACAGCAGCACCACCCAGTACGCTGATGAGGCGGCGTACCACTACCACACCTCCAACGAGCTCTACCTAAACCAGTTCTACATCCTATTTCCCGGCGATTACCAGGGAACTCCGGCCACGATCCAATGATCTGGATGGGTCTATTGCTCCCCTTCATGGGTTGCGCGAGCTGGGCGGAGACCTCCTCTGCTCCAGTTCTAAGAACCGCCTTGGTCTTGAACCGAGGACAGGGTGTCTTGGAGCAAGACGGCCACCTCTTCAGCGGTACATCGGTAGAACACTACCCCTCCGGACAGGTCCGCGAGCGCGCCAGCTACCTAAACGGCAAGCGCCTGGGACTCCGCGAGCACTGGTACCCCAACGGACAGCGCAGCAGCCAAGTCCCCTATGTCGCGGGCAAGCAGAGCGGCGTGAAGTACACTTGGTACGACAACGGGGTGCTGCGCAGCCAAGGCCTACTGGTGGAAGGGGTGCCTGACGGGGCGCAACGCCAGTGGTACAGCTCGGGCGCGCTCTTCAAGGAGCTGAACCTGGAGATGGGCGTAGAGACCGGCCTACAGCGGGCTTGGCGGGAAAACGGGGCCATCTACAACAACTACGAAGTCGTCAACGGGCGAACCTTCGGACTCAAGCGGTCCAAGCTCTGTGTGGAGTTGGTCGACGGGGAGTGGAGCGAATGACTGTCTTTCTCACTTTGCTGGCATGCGGTTCTGTGCCATCCACGGCCGCGGATGTTGACCCTCTCGCGAACAGCAGCCGGGTGGCCACCCTGCCCTTCTACGACAGCGCCGAATTCACCCCCCGCTGGCACCAGCCCAACGAGCTGCCCGCCGACTTTCACCACATCCCAGACTTTGCCCTGACCAACCAACATGGCGAAGCGGTGACCCAAGCCGAGATGGATGGCCAGATCACCATCGTGAACTTCTTCTTCGCCAGCTGCACCGGGATCTGCCCCCGACTCTCCGAGGCCATGCTGCGGGTGGACCATGAGCTGGCACAAGACGGCATTCTACTGCTCTCCCACAGCGTCACCCCAGACACGGACACCCCCGAGGTGCTCTCCAAGTTTGCAGCCGAAAAAGGCATCGACTCGGAGCGCTGGTACCTGCTCACCGGCGACCAGACCCTGATCTACTCCCTGGGCCGAGCGTCCTACTTTGTAGAGGAGGATCTGGGCGAGAAGAAAGGGCTCACCGAGTTCCTACACACCGAGAACATCGTGCTTGTTGATGGAGACCGGCACATTCGAGGCATCTACAACGGCCTAAACCGGGCCAGCGTGACGCAGCTCATCGCGGACGTGGGGACCCTGCGGAGCCATAAGGAGTTCTCCCAGTCTGCGACAGTTTTACCCCGCCACCACCCCCCAACCTGACCCATCCGGGCCCCTTTGACTCCAGCAAACCCCGAGATGTCACCGCAATCTTGGCTGGCACGGCCCTTGCTACCAGGGGGGTGGAGTTGTCTTATGCATGCCTTGACCCAACGACGGAGTAACGCCCCTCAGAACCACGACAGCGTCCCCAAGAGCGCCGTAGACGTGGCAGCAAACGTCGA